>NZ_CP098755.1:4077500-4405000 GCF_023746555.1 Brevibacillus ruminantium | reverse complement strand
AGGTGCCCGTACCGCAAACCGACACAGGTAGGCGAGGAGAGAATCCTAAGGTGCGCGGGATAACTCTTGCTAAGGAACTCGGCAAAATGGCCCCGTAACTTCGGGAGAAGGGGCGCCCCGGTAGGGTTTATAGCCCGAGGGGGCCGCAGTGAAAAGGCCCAAGCGACTGTTTAGCAAAAACACAGGTCTCTGCGAAGCCGCAAGGCGAAGTATAGGGGCTGACGCCTGCCCGGTGCTGGAAGGTTAAGGGGATGGGTTAGCGCAAGCGAAGCTTTGAACCGAAGCCCCAGTAAACGGCGGCCGTAACTATAACGGTCCTAAGGTAGCGAAATTCCTTGTCGGGTAAGTTCCGACCCGCACGAAAGGCGTAACGACTTGGGCGCTGTCTCGGCAAGAGACCCGGTGAAATCATAATACCTGTGAAGATGCAGGTTACCCGCGACAAGACGGAAAGACCCCATGGAGCTTTACTGTAGCCTGGTATTGGAACTTTGTGCATCATGTACAGGATAGGTGGGAAGCTGAGAAGCAGGGGCGCCAGCCTCTGTGGAGCTGTCGGTGGGATACCACCCTTGATGTACGGAGTTTCTAACTCGTCACCCTGATCGGGTGAGAGGACCATGCCAGGTGGGCAGTTTGACTGGGGCGGTCGCCTCCTAAAAGGTAACGGAGGCGCCCAAAGGTTCCCTCAGAATGGTCGGAAATCATTCGTAGAGTGTAAAGGCAGAAGGGAGCTTGACTGCGAGACCTACAAGTCGAGCAGGGACGAAAGTCGGGCTTAGTGATCCGGTGGTTCCGCATGGAAGGGCCATCGCTCAACGGATAAAAGCTACCCTGGGGATAACAGGCTTATCTCCCCCAAGAGTCCACATCGACGGGGAGGTTTGGCACCTCGATGTCGGCTCATCGCATCCTGGGGCTGAAGTAGGTCCCAAGGGTTGGGCTGTTCGCCCATTAAAGCGGTACGCGAGCTGGGTTCAGAACGTCGTGAGACAGTTCGGTCCCTATCTGTCGCGGGCGCAGGAAGTTTGAGGAGAGCTGTCCTTAGTACGAGAGGACCGGGATGGACGCACCGCTGGTGCACCAGTTGTCACGCCAGTGGCACAGCTGGGTAGCTATGTGCGGAAGGGATAAGCGCTGAAAGCATCTAAGCGTGAAGCCCCCTCCAAGATGAGACTTCCCACAGCGCAAGCTGGTAAGACCCCTCATAGACGATGAGGTTGATAGGTTCGGTGTGGAAGCGCGGCAACGTGTGGAGCTGACGAATACTAATCGGTCGAGGACTTATCCACAAAACCCTTTAGCAATCATGTATATCCAGTTTTGAAGGTGCGAAACCGCACAAATGCTGTGCCAGTGCCGACGTTGAACAAGAACGTTGGCGATTTTGGTCAGCGCCCCTTCCTGAATATTCCTCGGTAGCTCAGTTGGTAGAGCAATCGGCTGTTAACCGATCGGTCGGGGGTTCGAGTCCCTCCCGAGGAGCCATGTGGATGGATGTCCGAGAGGCCGAAGGAGCACGATTGGAAATCGTGTAGACGGGGATGACTCGTCTCGTGGGTTCAAATCCCACTCCATCCGCCATATTTGGCCCGTTGGTGAAGCGGTTTAACACAGCAGCCTTTCACGCTGTCATACAGGGGTTCGAATCCCCTACGGGTCACCATACTACCCCACAAAGTGAAGTGAATGCTTTGTAGCAGCACCGGGTACTTTGCAGGGACCCTAAAACGAATGTTGAGGGGTATCTGGAGGCTTAGCTCAGCTGGGAGAGCATCTGCCTTACAAGCAGAGGGTCGGCGGTTCGATCCCGTCAGCCTCCACCACTCTTTCTTCGAAGCTTTCGACACGGGATCTCACCGTACCGGTTCACCCTCGAAGAAAGACCAGGAAGTAGAATATCATATCGTCGCGGGATGGAGCAGTCTGGCAGCTCGTCGGGCTCATAACCCGAAGGTCGCAGGTTCAAATCCTGCTCCCGCAACCAAATCATCTACTTGAACAATGTCGAGTTACTGCTTGATCGAATAAGATGGAATTGCCCTTAGGCGCAACTAAATATGGAGCTGTGGTGAAGTTGGAGTTCACGCCGGTCTGTCACACCGGAGGTCGCGGGTTCGAGTCCCGTCAGCTCCGCCATTTCAAAGAAGTCATGGGCCTCTCACCCGTAAACGGGTTCACCCTTGCAGAAGACTCATGAAGAATTGCTCGGGTACTGCAGATCTGGCTCGCCAAGAAGGTTTTCGAGGTAGAATCGCCAGTGGAAGCGAGTCCCGTCAGCTCCGCCATTTCACAAAGAAGTAGCGGGTTCTACTCCTTTTCTTATTTTTTGAAATGTGGCTCGGTAGCTCAGTCGGTAGAGCAGAGGACTGAAAATCCTCGTGTCGGCGGTTCGATTCCGTCCCGAGCCACCATAGAGGGGCATAGTTTAAAGGTAGAACGAAGGTCTCCAAAACCTTTGGTGTGGGTTCGATTCCTACTGCCCCTGCCATATGTGGCGGTCGTGGCGAAGTGGTTAACGCATCGGATTGTGGCTCCGACACTCGTGGGTTCGATTCCCATCGATCGCCCCATTTCCAACCTATCCTTGGGGCATAGCCAAGCGGTAAGGCAACGGACTTTGACTCCGTCATGCCTAGGTTCGAATCCTAGTGCCCCAGCCATTTTGCGGACGTAGCTCAATTGGTAGAGCGTCGCCTTGCCAAGGCGAAGGTCGCGGGTTCGAGACCCGTCGTCCGCTCCATTGAAATTAATCAGTCTCTCACCCGTACCGGGTTCACCCTCGGGGACAGACAGAAAGCAACGCTTTCTCAACAACCAAATACGGAGGCATAGCCAAGTGGTAAGGCACGGGTCTGCAAAACCCTTACCCCCGGTTCAAATCCGGGTGCCTCCTCCAAAGCAATGAGCCGGTATGGCGGAATTGGCAGACGCGCGCGACTCAAAATCGTGAGGGAAACCGTGGGGGTTCAAGTCCCTCTACCGGCACCATAAGAAAAAGGAATCGATGAACGATTCCTTTTTTTATTTGTCTGTATTTGGTAACGAAAAGAATGACAAATGCGTCTACCCATTATAAGCAAAGCATGAATAGATTGGGGAGGACGAACTTGAAGAATGGGGTACCTAAACCAATAGCAAGGATCGATAGCAAAACAAAAGCGATACTGATTGTGGCTTGGCTAGCTCTTATCGTAACCGGATGTTCGCCGGTACTGCAAACAAAAGCGATGGGTAATCAGATTCAGGACGAGAGCAGAATAGTCACGGCAAACACATCTAAAGGGACGCAAACAGCTGTTAGCGGAATCTCTGAAATAACTAAGAGCTCAACGGGTCCAAACCGAACAACTGAATCAACCCAATCAACTAACACCAGTGCAGGAGATGGGGAAAAGAGCAGCCCATCAGCAATTCAAAAAGTGCCCCGGATGATTTCCAGTGGCGAAGTCTCCTTGCAGGGAAAAGCAGAAGAAAAAATAGTCACCATCCCGCTGAAAGTCATCGTCGCCGAATTTTATCTCGACTACATGGAACTGCCTGCCGAGTCACCGGTAAAGCCTTACCCTGTGCTGCCGCTTTCCATCCCTGCTGAGAGCCTGAATGAGATGGCAGCTTATTGGATGGATCTTATGCATGATCAAAGTGTATTTTTTATCGGTCCCCGTGATTGGGAATTGGAATCAGCAGGTGTCGGTGCCAACGGCTCCATCTCCATTTCTTTAAAAAACCCGCAGAACCCCGGGGAAAAACTGGAATACCGGGATAACGCCGGCGGTTGCCAGGGGTGTGCGATAGGGGATGTCGGAACCTACTTCCCAGAAAGGGAAAAATGGGCAGATGAGCTCGGATTCGCTCCGTTTAAAAAAATGGATTTTTCAAAGAGAGTCATGGTGGCTCCAACTACCGTCAGATACGATCTGGCTCCCTCTGCTGAGGGAATGATAAAATCAGGTGTCGCCCATTATCTCGATGACCAGGGAAGTATTCGTTTTCTCAAAATGGAAGTGACCCACCCCTCGGGCGATACCAAGGCGTTTGAGGCGCTGCTTCATTTATTTGCCCAGACAGCCGGAAAAGAATGGAATACGTACGTTGAACATCAAAAACAGGCTGAAGGAGAAGCGTTGAAGAAATGAGCACAGTAACCTTTCCTGCCTGGTTTTGGGCAATCTATTACTTGCTGTTGCTCGCTACTCTGGGAACAGCAATTGTTTGCCTTATACGGGGGAAGATCGTGATACCGTCTAGCCTCGCCGTTGTTTTTGCCATTACCGTTCCGATCGTCAGTCTGTTGAACAGCATAGGAAGGGCAGAGGGGCTGAACGAATTTGCGCATCTGTTCAGGCAAATCCAACACGGGGCGATTTGGTCCGTCTATGCTTCGATCGGTTACTTGTACATCCTGGTATGGTGGGCCTTCTTTATCATGAACAGCAAAAAGAAGGAGTAGGATACATTTCAACGGATGATTTCCGGGAAGGACTTATGATAAAATAGCAAAGTCATCACCGAGCTAATTCAATTCCGACTTTTGCAGATGCAAATCATGCAGACGCTAAGGCAATATGATGGAGTTTTTAGAACGCACGCTATCGATGGCGTGCTTTCTATTTTCCCAAAAAACATATATGGGGTATTTGCCTTTCGCGTTCACAAAAAGAAAAAGTCAGGAAAGAGAAAAGAGGTTGTCGAACAAAATGGGATATGGATTACAGGAGAAACCCCCATTTGGCATTACCATCTTGTCGGCCTTGCAGTGGATGATTGTCACCGTTTCCAGTAGTGTGGCAGTTCCGCTGGCGATTGGCGATATTTACGGGCTGACGCCGGACGAGATCGGTGTGTTGATGCAGCAAACCATGTTTTTCGTCGGGCTTGCTTCTTTTCTGCAAGTCTGGATCGGCCATCGTTATCCCATGATTGAGGGACCGGCTGGATTGTGGTGGGGAATTTTTATCATTCTTGCGCAAATTGGAACGAGTGTGGGGATTGCGCCTCGAGAAATCGGGCAATCATTTCAGCTGGGCTTGCTTTTGGCCGGGGCTATGTTTTTTCTGTTTGGTCTATTGGGCTGGATCGGAAAAATTCAACGCTGGTTTACCCCGCTTGTTTCCGGTACTTATATGGTGCTGCTCGCCGTCTCCTTGTGCAGCAGCCTCGTAACCGGGATGCTGGGGATCGGTTATCAACACGCCAAGCAGGTTGATCCGGGGATTGCCCTTGTTTCGGTCGTTATTGTGGCACTGGTACTGATCTTTTTACGGACCAAACGGTTGGCCAGCTTTGCTGTGTTGCTCGGCATGTCGGTAGGCTGGGCCTTGTTTGCAGTCTTGGGCTGGACCGAGCCGGTACGGCCAACCGAGCAGTTTATCGTGATGCCTACTCTGTTTTTCTGGGGGGCACCGAAATGGGACTGGGGTGTGGTCTTGACCAGTCTGTTGACAGGATTTGTGTTGCTGACCAATCTCGTAACCAGTATGAATGTAATGGGAAAAGCAACACAATCGCCTCCGACCGTGCAACAGTTCAACCGGGGCGGGGTATTTACCGGGGTCTCCCATATGCTGTCCGGTTTATCCGGCGTGGTCGGGATGATTCCTTTGTCGATTGCAGCAGCCGTGATCGAGACGACCAAAATGGCTGCGCGGCTGCCGTTTCTGCTGGCGATGGGAGGAATGATGATCATTGGTCTTTTGCCATCCGTCTCTCAATTCTTGGCGGCGTTGCCTACGCCTGTTGCCTATGCCGGCATGTTTATCACCTATACCCAGTTACTCGGATTCGGGTTGAAGGATATCGCTTCAGTCCAGCTCGATAGCCGCGCCATTACAGTGGCAGGAAGCTCTATTTTGGCGGGGATTGGCGTGATGTTTGTCCCCACATCTGCATGGCAGCAGCTTCCGTCACTCGCCAGCTTTTTGTTTGGGAATGGTTTGCTGCTCGGTGTCATGGTCTGCATGCTGCTTGAGCATGTGGCTTTTCGTCAAAAAGGGGATGCGAAAAAAGACGGCCAGTCAGTCTGACGAGCCGTCTTTTTCATACAGTTGCAAGCTGAACAAAATCCATGTAAAGTGGAGCGTAAACACGCTGGCAAAACAACCATTCAGCGGGCAGTAACGATGATGGAGGAACGAACCTCACCGCCGTTGATTTCTGTAAACATGCGGGCAGTCGATCCCAGGATTTCCTGTTGCTGCTCGGGCGTGAGCTGTTCATGAAAGAAAATCACTTGCATCAG
The DNA here is from genome assembly GCF_023746555.1 of Brevibacillus ruminantium. Classification (NCBI taxonomy): domain Bacteria; kingdom Bacillati; phylum Bacillota; class Bacilli; order Caryophanales; family Paenibacillaceae; genus Brevibacillus; species Brevibacillus ruminantium. The sequence goes on along the minus strand of NZ_CP098755.1, from coordinate 4,398,759 downwards.
AGAAGTGCTGCCTTCTTCCACAGGGGTGCGCTTGGAGTCGACGATCGGACTGCCAAAAGCGCCGAGTTCATCCGCAAGCACCAGTTTTCCCTCCATATGTACGTCCCGCCCGTTTAGTCCCTCATATACGTCGGAGGCTTGTCCCAGTCGACAAACGACATCGCCTTCCAGTTTTGCTTCGTCATAGATGCCATAAGGCAGTGCGTGAAGAACGGAAAGGAAATTGTTTACGTCGACAGCGCTGTTGATCCAGAAAAAGGGGTTGCCTTGAAGCAATCTGCGTAGCAATGCTTCCGAAGATGGGCGATAACGGGACGGATCGATACCCAGACGTTTAAAACCCGAACGCCACTGTGTCACGCCCTCGATCTCGTTGATGCGGGATAGCTCGTGCTCCAAACGAAGGGATTCCACGAACAAATTGATCCGCCCCTGAAGCATTTTGGGAGAGGGGCTCACAGTCACGTCCGTGTAGCGCAGCACTCCCAGAGCAAACGAGGGAAGGATTTCGGCCAGCTCCGGGGATATTCTTACCGTCATAGTAGGTCACTCCTTCTCGAGTATGTGAAAAAGTGTATTACCTTTTGACATACTCATCTGACATCATTTTTGGGTAGTATAACAAATTATTTTTGTGATCGCGACTATCCTTCGATACAATAAGAGTAGACAGGAGGGATTCCTTGATCATGCGTGAAGTAACGATCTATACCGACGGAGCATGCTCCGGCAATCCAGGCCCGGGTGGCTGGGGAGCTGTGCTGATGTACGGTGAACATAAAAAAGAAATGTCCGGCGCCGAAAGGGAAACCACCAACAACCGCATGGAGCTGAAGGCCGCGATTGAAGCATTATCTGTGCTGAAGGAGCCTTGCAAGGTAACATTGTACAGTGACAGCGCCTACCTGGTGAACTGTTTCCAACAGGGCTGGTACAAAGGCTGGCTGCGGAACGGATGGAAAAACAGCAAAAATCAACCGGTGGAAAATCAGGATCTGTGGAAAGAACTGCTCCGGCTGATGGAGATCCATACAGTTCAGTACGTAAAGGTGAAGGGCCATGCAGACAATGTATGGAACAACCGCTGTGACGAACTGGCGACGGGAGCGATCAAGACGCTGTGAATCACCAAGGCTATTGGGAGCAAACCAAGCAGGCCATCATCCGTTACGCAGAAGAAATAGGCATCGACAAGATCGGCTTCTCCAGTGCTGATCCCTTTCTCACGTTAAAACAACGTCTGCTCGAGCATCGCGAAAAAGGGTATGAATCCGGTTTTGAGGAGCCTGATTTGGACAAACGAACCGATCCTTCTCTCAGTTTGGAGGGGGCGCGTTCGCTGATCTCAATTGCCCTTGCTTATCCAGCGAAGCTCACAAATCCGCCGAAGTCAGAGCCAGGGGCTTATCGTGGAATCATGTGCAGGGCTGCGTGGGGGACGGATTATCACCACGTCCTCAGGGAGAAGCTGGACAAGCTGGCCAGCTTTATCCGCCAACTGGAGCCGCATGCACAGGTAGAGTCGATGGTCGATACGGGATCGTTGTCTGATCGGGCTGTGGCAGAAAGAGCAGGTTTGGGCTGGGTCGGGAAAAATTGTGCGCTAATTACTCCCGAGTTTGGCTCGTGGGTGTACCTGGGGGAGATGGTTACCAATCTTCCCTTGCCTCCAGATACACCGGTTGAAGAAGGCTGTGGAGATTGCAATATCTGTGTAGATGCGTGCCCCACAGGTGCTCTCGTCCAAGGCGGGCAGCTTGACTCACAGAAATGCGTAGCCTTTTTAACCCAGGTAAAAGACTTTATTCCCGAGCAGTATCGAGCCAAGATCGGCAATCGCCTGTATGGCTGTGATACGTGCCAGACGGTTTGTCCAAAAAATCGGGGTAAGCACTTCTCTCATCACGAGGAGTTCCAGCCTGACCCGGAAATCGCCAAACCACTCTTGCGGCCTCTGCTGACGATGAGCAATAAAGAGTTTAAACAAAAATTTGGACTTTCTTCTTCCTCCTGGAGAGGGAAAAAGCCGATCCAACGCAATGCCATTCTCGCGCTTGCCCATTTTCGTGACCGCTCAGCAGTTCCTGATCTGATCCAGCTCCTGGAGAACGATCCGCGTGAAGTCATCAGGGGAACAGCGGCGTGGGCGCTTGGCAAAATCGGAGGAAATGAAGCAAAGGACGCACTTCTTCAAGCATTGGAGAAGGAGGCATCTGGTGAGGTTCTCTCTGAAGTGAGAAGAGGATTGGAGCTGCTCGAAGAAAACAAACTCTCAAAAAGCAGCAATTAAAACGGGACAAGGAAACACAGTGCAGTGGGCAAATGCGGAACCTGCTTTGCCTGGTACCTGTTGGCACAACAAGTTGGTTGGGAGAGGAAAAAACGGGTAGGGAGGAATGCTTACGTGGGACAAGTGATTGGCTATACCACCATGAATTCACCGATTGGACCGTTACTGTTGGCTTCTACCAAAGAAGGCTTGTGCTATCTCGGCTTTGGAAATGAGGAGCAGGGCTTGCCCGATCTGCAGCGATGGGCGAGGAAGATGTTTCTGGGTGCTGTCGTCGAACAAAATGAGGTCATCAATCAACAAGCGCAAACCGAACTGGAGGAGTATTTTTCCGGAAAACGGACAAAATTTGATGTTCCTGTTGTTTTGTATGGGACCGCCTTTCAGAAGGCTGTTTGGAATGAATTGACGCGAATTCCCTTTGGAGAGACAAAATCGTATAAAGATATCGCCCAAGCAATCGGGCAAGCGAAAGCGGTACGGGCGATTGGCGGTGCAAATAACCGCAATCCGATTCCCGTAATCGTTCCTTGTCACCGGGTCATTGGCTCGAATGGTGCCCTGGTCGGTTATGGCGGCGGGCTCTCCATTAAAGAAAAACTGTTGGCCCTGGAAGGGGGAGGCACCGCTTCCTCTGTCCCGAAATCTGTGGAAGCTATCCGCCGTTAGGTGGGTAGCTTTTTTGCTGTCTTTTCCTTCTGAATCTGAGGAACTGGTCATATTTTATCAGCATGGGTAGTATTCCAGAATGTTGGGATATGGCAGGACATGCAGGGGGGAAGGAGGATGAATGAATGGTCGACAGGTACGATTACGATTCTACTGAATCGGTGAGCCACCTGGAATGGCAGCAATTTCTGAAGGATTACTTTGATGATGTGCACCGTTTTGTTGTTGATCAGGGCTATGAACGCATCTGGCCGTTTTGGAAGGAGGGGCGGGAGCAGAAGCCGCAGATTTGGGAGCAGTGGCAGCGATGGGAGGAACAGCTTCAGCAACGAGGAGCAACCACCCTGGCCGTTCGAGGATGGGCCAAACCTTTGTATTGGCTGGAGCAAAAAAGAGAAGTGCAAGTCTGTGTCGTTTGGCATTTGCAGTACTGGTATGACTTGAATGGAAAGAAAGGAATGGAGGAAGCGAAGAGACTCATGCGGGTTGTGTTGGCTCGCAAAGAGGACGGCTGGACGGTGGAAAGTATGGAGGAACAAGGGGGAGATGGTGGTGCTGCCTCGCCTATGCAGGATGAGCAGCCTCCGCAAGCAACAGCGGAAGCAGAAAAAGAAGGAGAAGAAGAGAGGCTTGTTTACCCTACTTTGATTGTGCATGGAGCGGGAGGGTATGATCCCGAACGGGCAATTGCCTATGCCGAACGCTATTGGAATACGGCCAATCCGGCCTACCCCCATTTCACGGATAATTGTACGAACTATATCTCACAATGCCTGCATGCGGGAGGAATCCCGATGCTTTTTTCAAAGGAAAAAGGCAGGGGCTGGTGGATGCGGGGGAACGGGACGGAAGCAAATTGGAGCTTTAGTTGGTCGGTTGCGCACAGCCTGTACCTGTTGTTGAAGTCAGGAGGCCCTCCGCTCCGTGCCGTGCAGGTATCTTCAGTCGAGGAATTGGAGCCTGGCGATATCATCTGCTATGATTTTAACGGGGACGGACGCTTTCAGCATAACACCATCGTCGTTGCCAAGGATGAGGGCCAGGTGCCGCTCGTGAACGCAAATACAACAAACAGCCGGATGCGTTATTGGGAGTATAGGGATTCTACCGCCTACACCCCCGACATTCGCTATGCGTTTTTCCGCATCCGGGGGACATAATTCTCCGGTGATTCAGGCCTTCTGTGAACTGCTCCCCACACAGCAACATTTTTTTATCAGTAAACTGTCTACTGTACGGGGAGCGTATCACCTTACGGGAGGCCTTTTTTATTTTGGAATCTCCATCAAGCACCTGAATCAATCTGACAAAGCATGTTCTTGCGGCATGCCTTCTTTTCTGACCTCTTGTCTTATCCATGAAAATAATAATAAGGAGGCCGCGACTGCTATTGCCACACCGATTGTCCCGAACCACGGGATGGATGACAAGGATACCTGATCCACGGCGAGCCCGCCGATTCCCGCCCCTGCTGCCATCGATAATTGCATTGTAGACTGGTTGAGCCCGAGCATGACTCCCGAGTAATTCGGCTCAATTCGGATCAAATTATATTGCTGTGTAGGACCGGACGACCATGCTGCAAATGACCATAATATAAGGACCCCGACAACGACGGCCCAAGAACTATTGAGAGCAACGGCAGCAGAAAGTAACAGGAAAGCCGCGATGTGCAGGAGCATTCCCCCGATTAATGTGAAAGAAACCCCCCATTTATCCGTACTGTACCCGCCGAATTTGGAACCGATTAAGCTGGCCACGCCGAACGCCAGCAATACCCCGCTGAGCATTCCTTCATTTATGCCCGCAACCTTGAGAAGATAAGGAGAAATGTAGGTATACGCTATAGAGTAGCCGCCAAGCCAAAAGAAAGTAATCGAGAGTCCAAGGGCTACTTTTCTACTTTTGAGAAGCGCAAGTTGCTTGGTTAAAGGTACAGGGGCATCCCCTTTTACTTGCGGGATCGCTCTATATAAAACAAAGATGGCCAAAAGCCCCATTATCGCAATGAAGCCGAACACCGATTTCCAGCCATATGCTGCAGCAATCATGCGTCCGAGAGGAACACCGATAATTAATGAAGTAGTAAACCCCATCACGACAGTTGCAATCGAGCTGGCCTGTTTACCTTCGGGCGCGATTTTTGCTGCAATATCCAAGGCGGTAACCACAACCATTCCTGCGCCTAAAGCCATCAACACGCGCGCAAACACAAAAAGTCCGAAGCCCGGCAGAACAAAAGACAAAATGTTGGCTAACACGAAAATTCCCAGTGCTCCAACGAGCAGCTTTTGCCTCTCGATTTTTGCCGTCAAAGCCATTAATACAGGGGTACAAATGGCATATATAAAGGAAAAAACGGTCACAAGCTGCCCGGCCGAAGTAATGGAGATCCCCAGCGTATCCGAGATCTTGTCTAAAATACCTGAAATGACATATTCGGATGTCCCGACCAAAAAACTGACAATCGCCAAAAAATAAACCTTCCAAGTGCTCGCCTTCAATTTCACCACTCCTAATTTTTTCACATCTATATATATTAAATTATCGATGTGTTCCACATAAAAAATCTACACATCATAATATGTCGATATGTAGGTTTGAAACAAACCGAATCCTCAGGAGAGATTCAGCTTGTTGTCATCAAATTTCGTTATTGAAGAAGGCACCGATTTGGCGGATTACTTCCTCATTTCTTTTGAAGTACGTATACTTACCGATCCGTTCTGCTGTGACCAGACCTGCCCGTTGGAGTATCGATAAATACTGGGAAGTTGTAGACTGTGTCATCTTCAGCGTTTCCGTGACTTGACCAACACATACCCCGACTTTCCTCATATCAATCCCTTCGTGGGGCGTAAAATGTTTTTCAGGCTCCTTCAACCAACGTAAAATTTCCAATCTCGACTCGTTAGACAGTGCTTTAAAAATTTCAATCGGTTCCATACACATTATAATATCGCAAATTATCGATGTGTCAAGAGTGCTTATTTTGAGGTGAAAACAGTATATTCTTTCGAGTAAACTTGAAAGCAAGCAGTTTTTTTGCTTGGGATGAAACGGCAGAAAAATGAGGCGGGAAGCCGCCTCTTCATTTTGTCTGTAAGGATGTATGGCTGTCGCCAGCGTCAAAGGAAAGGCTTTCTGTGCGATCAGTCTCGGATTGTTGATTTGCCCCGATCAGAATCATGCCGAGGATAACGAGAAGACCACCCGACCATTGCTGCCACCCGGCACGCTCTCCCAATACGATTACAGACAGAAATAATGCACTAAAAGGCATCATGCCAGATAAAGCGGCAGCCGTCTGCGCATCACATCGTTTTATGCCTGCATACCAAAAAATGAAGGCAAGGGCTGTGACAAACGGTCCGTACCAAACCAGTGCCAGCCATTGCTTCCACCCAATTGCAAAGAGTGAGGATACGGGATGCTCAAAAAAGGCAGGAATCAGACATAAAGTCAATGCCATGGCCGTTACGAGCGTGGTTTGAGCAATAGGGTGGAGCGGTTCTCTGTGTGAGGCTTCGGTTTTAACCGCGAAGCGTGAAAATATATTAAACAAGGATTCGCTCACCGCAGCGCAGAGCACCAGTACATTGCCGGCAAGATGATGGATGGAGAATGTGCTGATTGATCCTGGTGCGAACAGCTTTTGTATGAGAAGAATACCTGCAACGGTACTGCCAATCCCCAGGAGCGCGGTTCGATTGACCGTTTCTTTCAACAGAAACATGGCAAGCAGAACGGTGACGGCAGGTGTTGCGCCGGTAATAATCCCGGCCTCGCCAGCGCTTGTATGGACAAGACCGTACAGCAAAAACATGCGAAACAAAAAAACGCCAAACAGCGCTTGAAAGGATAGAAGAATCCAGTCTCTCAAAGATAAACGGCGGACCGTCTTCACGAGTTCCCGCAAGCCTAATGGCAGCAGGCACAGCAGGGCGAAAAACAAACTGACTGCTGTTATTGTAAAGACCCCCAGATTATCGTCTAAGAACCGAGCAGCAATAACAGAGGTGCCAGCAAGCGAAAAAGCGCAAAACAGGTAAAATACCCCTTTCATACGTTCCAAAAAATCACATCCCCCACAAGTCGATAGAAAACTGGAAAAATCATGCTACAATCGTAATGAATAAACTGGTATGGGAAAAGATCCAGTATGACACAAGTTTATACGGACCAGTTGGAGGCTATATGTGGGGGATAGAACTGCATCGGCAAAGTGAAGTGCCATTGAAACGTCAGATTTATCAGGTTCTGAGGGACCAGATTTTAAACGGTAGATTGCAAGCAGGCGAGGCATTGCCTTCTACCCGGGAATTGGCAAGCGAACTGAAAGTATCCCGCAATACCGTGAATGAGGCATACGAAATGCTTATTGTTGAAGGCTTTGTTTTGAGCCGTCAGGGAGCACCAACACGAGTGGCAGATGGGGTGTGTTTGGAGAAAAAAACTGAAGCTGGATCGCCTGCCCAGGAAAAACCGAGACTGCCATTTTTGGCTGATTTCCGGACGGGGCAGCCGGATTTGCGGCAATTCCCACGATATGTTTGGAAGCAGATCTCGCAGAAAACGATGCAGGAGATGGCTCCTAGCCTCTTGGGATATACCGGCCCCGAGGGTTTGCCGAGGCTGCGTGAAGAAATTTCCGCATGGCTTTTTCGCAGCAAGGGCCTTTCGGTTGATGCTGAAAAAATCTTTATTACGGCGGGAGCCACCCATGCCCTGCATTTGATTGCCGTCTTGTTGTATCAGGAAGGGAAGGAAATCCTGGTTGAGGATCCGTGCAATGCCGGCATGTTAGGTGCGTTGGCAAGTAAAGGATACCCGATCACGCCAATTCCCGTAGATGCTTGGGGACTGCAGCCAGAATACCTGTATGGAAAACGCGCCTGCGCTGTTTATGTTACGCCATCGCATCAATTTCCTCTGGGAGGGATTCTGCCGGCAGGCCGTCGCGCCCAATTGATTCGATATGCACGAGAAAATGAAAGCTATATTGTGGAAGATGATTATGACAGCGAGTTTCGGTATTACGGCAATCCGGTAGCACCGCTGTATGCCATGGATCCCGAGCGGGTTATTTACGTCGGCACATTCAGCAAAGTGCTGTTCCCGGCGCTTCGCATCGGCTATGTCATACTGCCAGACAAGTTACATAAACGCTGGCGCCGTTTGCGCACCTTTACAGATGTGCAGAATCCGCCTTTTGAACAAGCGGCACTGGCTGAATTTTTGCATACGAGAAAGTTTGACCGGCATATCGGAAGAATGAAAAAGCTGTACGGAGGGCGTCGACAGGTGTTGCTGACAACGCTGAAAGAGCAGTTCAAAGATACATGGCACTCTTGGGGAGATGCCGCCGGGCTGCATCTTGCTGTAGAGTTTCCAGGCATGTCCTTTGACGATGCGTTTGTGGAAGCTTCCAGGCGCCACAAGATTCGCATTACGCCAGTGGAATATCATTGTATCCAAAAAGGTAAACATATGGACAAGCTGTTGTTTGGCTACGGTCATCTGGAACCGGACGAAATCTATAAAGGGATTTTATTGTTAAAAAATTTATTGCTTTGACAAACCAGCCGAAGTGATGTCTATCGTCATGAACAACATTCAAACAATTTCTGACAAGATCATACCCGAGAGTACCACCTGTTTGGCTCTGGCGTAATTCATTCAGGCAGAGTCGGCAGCGATGCGGTACAGGAACAACGAGAAAGCCCATCTCTCGGGAATGTTGCGAGAGATGGGCTTCTGACAGGTTGCCAGTCGTTGCACTGGCAGCTATTTTTCATGATGATCGTCTTTTGATTACATTCCGAACGAACGTAACCAGACGTATGACCGCAACCGGCACAGCCAGCCACAGAATATCACCGGGAGTATGCGGTTCCCCTTTTATGGATTGGACATAGATGAGTGCGTGAAACATCACCAGTACCATGATAAGAGGGTTTTGCAGATGGAGGCGTTTCCAGCTGGCGCCTCCCAGCAGCTTCTCGGCGTACCGTGACGATGTAAGCAGCAGGGTGATGATCATAAGGAAAGCAAGCAGTCCCATGTAGTTCGCGATCCCGATGAGAGAAAAATTAGGAGAGAGGCCGGCCCCGTAACGGCTATAATCGACGAAAAACAGGCCGAGCCACCCGTTCGCTGGTTTTTCCATTTGCAAGAAAAAGAGCTTGGTACCGCGCTCAAAGATATACAGGACCAATGAAACATGACTAATTGCGCAAAGCCCGGCCGCAATCCCTAAGTCCCGGCGCAGCACGAGCAGGTGCGGTCCCAGTCGCGGCAGCAGCCATTGCCTGATCGGCCCCAGCAAAAGGGTGAGGGCAATCAGAATGTATGCCAGATAACCAAGCAGCATACTGGTTGCTTCTGCAGCGGGAAATGCGGAAAATTGCGGCCATTTGATCCAGACGATGACGAGCAGAGCAAGCAGGCTGATCACAGAGGCAATCAGTCGAAACCTAGCCATGTACACATCACTCCCGTTGGGTCGTCAAACCCGTTTCCCTTTTGGATGCAGCAGCTCAGCAGTTTGTTACAGGAGTGAGGTTGGATACGTCATTTTTTATTTGTAGGCTTCAAAAGTAAAGACTTGATTGGCGTCAGATGGCGGATTGAGATACTGGTAGCCAGCCGAAACCGTGATGTCTGAGAAGCCGATGGATTGAAGCAAAAGCGTAAACTCTTCGATCCCGTACCATCTTAAAGGGAAGCGCTGGAGTTCCGTCTTCACAAGCTGCCCATTTTTCCACTTTTCGTATTTGAGGTAGGTGACCGTGTACTGGTCAAGAAGATTGACTTCCACTTGCTTGGATTCCATCGTAATGACATGCTGGTCCGGGGTCGTCCAGGTTTTCGTGGTGACGGAGCCTGTTGTGAAGTCACTGGGCAAAAAAACATCGAGAATTACCCGGCCTCCTTCGCCCAGGTGTTGGTAAAAGCATTGCAATGCGGCGATCGAATCTTTGCGCTGTTCCAACAACAAAAAGGAGCCGGTTGGAATGATAATCGCATCATACTTATTGGGAAGAGAGAATCCCTGCAGTTCTCCTTCATATAAGGAAGGCTGAAGTCCCCTTTCGGCACATCGGTTGCGGCAGGAGGCCAGCATCTCTGGGGAGTTGTCCACTCCATCGACAAGAAATCCTGCCTGGAGAAGAGGGATCAGCATACGGCCTGAACCAACAGCCGCCTCGAGAATTCTTCCTTTGCAACCGGATAGTCTTTGCATGTAATACTCAATGTCTCCAAAGGAATGGCCGACGGGCTTGTCCAGATCATATACTTCTGTGGCAAGTTCACTATAACTGCTAAACATGGTGAGTCGCCCCCTGTTATTTTTTGTGTAATAAACAAGACATTTCCATTATAGTAGCAACTCATCCGTCGGGAAAGCCCTGGTGCTTGCAATGTGGAAAGGGACGTGGCTTTTCGGTTGTCGCTTTCGGTATAATAGAGGGTGTTTCACAAGAGAGTTCGGATACCAAGGAGATTGTCAGAATATGCCGTTACATATTGTTTTGCACGAACCGCTCATTCCTGCCAACACAGGGAATATCGCTCGTTCCTGTGCTGCTACCGGGGCTCATCTGCACTTGATTCATCCCCTTGGCTTTTCTACGGATGATCGTTACTTGAAGCGTGCCGGCCTGGATTACTGGCATGCTGTCCATGTGCATCACTACGATAATTTTGAACACTTCGCCCAGGCTCAGGGAGAGCATGCTGGGACGTTTTACTTCGTGGAAACCTGGGGGGAGACCTTGTACACCGAAGTGTCCTTTCGCGATGGAGACTACATCATCCTGGGCAAAGAGACTACCGGCCTTCCTGAAGAATTGACAGATCGGTATCGGGAGCAGACAATCCGCATCCCGATGAGCGGGGCCACCCGATCGGTGAATTTGTCCAATTGTGCCGCGATCGTATTGTTTGAAGGCCTTCGGCAGTTAGGATTTCCCGGATTGAAGTAAGAGACAGATGCGTTCTTAAGCAGGATTGCGCCAATCGAAGAAAAGGGAGAGGACGAAAAATGACCATCAGTACAATACTGTTTGATCTGGATGGCACGCTTTTGGAGATGAGAACGGACCCGTTTGTCAAAGGGTATCTGCAAGAGCTTGGCCGTTTTCTGGGAGACCGCTACGATAGCGAGGCGCTTCTCGGGCTGATCTGGGAAGCGACAAAAGCGATGATCATGAACCAGGATGCTGACAAGACCAATGAACAGGTGTTTATCGAATATTTCTCGCAGCGCAGCCCGTGGCCAAAAGAAGAGCTGTGGCCTCTGTTTGATCGATTTTACCAGGAGGTATTCCCGACACTTTCCCATCTGACTCATCCTTCGCCATGGGCGAAAAAAATTATTGCCGCAGCAAAAGAGCAAGGCTATCGCATCGCTGTCGCAACCAATCCGGTCTTTCCCCGTGATGCCATTCACAGTCGGCTGGCTTGGATTGAACTGACTCCGGGAGACTTTGATCTGGTTACGGTCTACGAGGACTCCCATTTCACCAAACCAAACCCCGGTTACTTTCAGGAGATATGCGACAATCTGGGGGTAGAGCCATCTGCATGCATCATGGTCGGCAATCACATGCAGGAGGACATGGTGGCCAGCAAGCTGGGCATGAAAACCTTCCTGGTGACAAACTGGCTGGAAGATCGCGGAGAGCCGCAATATGAGATTGATCAGCAGGGAACACTGGAGGAGCTGTACGAGGCGATCGTGAATCGGACAGGTGTCTTTTCCAGAGCGTAACAGGGGAACAGAGAACCTAATCGTGCATGGCTTCTAAAAGCTCAACGTTTCTCGGACAATAAAAAACACTCCCTATGAAAAACAGGATGCCTGTACAAAAGGCATCCTGTTTTTCCTGGGAGCGTAGAAAGGTCAGCCGTTGATACGGCTTGTCCTTAGAGATTCCAGGTTTTGTCTTCGTTATATCCCGCTGTCAGCATAAAGAACAGAAAAGCGGCAAAGACCAATCCCACGATAAAAGTACCCATGTTGGACCGCTCCTTTCGTTACCAAACTACTCCCATTATATCGTAGCGTTCCCCGTTTGCAAGGACTATAAAAACAGCGTTTTCTGTCATTCTGATGAACATTTTGATCAAGCCCCCCTCCCTTATTTCAAAGGCAAGAGAGTTTGACGAAAAAAAGAAGCATGGCCAGAATGCGCAGATCGTAGCAAGTTGACTGAAACATGTATCGTCTTCCCGCATACAGATAGAAAAAGCCGGGAATTGCGTCATCGCCCGGTTTAGAAAACAGCTTCGATGTGAATGCGAAACCGCAAGCGGACATATACATGAAAGTACATGGTCGTTCGCGAAGAGAGAGGGCTTATGAGGGAGGAGAGACGAGCATGGACATATTAAAACGCATCGCCGAGCACCGGGCCCGTGAAGAAAAATTGATGTGGAAAGGCACTTTCGCCGAATACCTGGAGTTGGTTCGGAAAAATCCGCAAATTGCCCAAACGGCTCATTCGCGCGTTTATAACATGATCAAAAGTGCAGGCATAGAGGAAAATGATGATGACAGTCGTTCATACCGTTTCTTTAGCCGGGAGATTTTTGGCCTGGACCGTGCCATAGAACGACTTGTAGAAGAGTATTTTCACTCGGCTGCACGCAGGCTCGATGTTCGCAAACGGATTTTGTTATTGATGGGTCCCGTCAGCGGAGGGAAATCCACCATCGTGACGATGCTGAAAAAGGGTCTGGAGGAATTTTCACGTACGGATGAAGGGGCTGTCTACGCGTTGGACGGCTGCCCGATGCAGGAAGAACCACTCCATCTGGTCCCGCGTGAGCTCCGGCCGGAGATTGAAGAAGAGCTGGGGGTCAAGATCGAAGGAGAGCTGACGCCGTATAACCGCATGCGGCTGGAAACGGAGTATGGCGGACGCATTGAGGACTTCCCTGTGAGACGCATCCTCTTTTCCGAGGCGGATCGGGTTGGCATCGGCACTTTCAGTCCATCTGATCCTAAATCCCAGGATATTGCTGATCTGACGGGAAGCATTGATTTCTCTACGATTACCAAATACGGCTCAGAATCTGACCCGCGTGCCTATCGCTTTGACGGCGAATTGAACAAGGCTAACCGCGGGCTCATGGAGTTCCAGGAGATGCTGAAATGCGATGAAAAATTTCTCTGGCATCTGCTCTCGCTGACGCAGGAAGGGAATTTCAAGGCAGGCCGCTTTGCCCTGATTTCAGCCGATGAACTGATTATTGCTCATACTAACGAATCAGAGTACAAAGCGTTTATTTCCAATAAAAAGAATGAAGCCCTGCAATCCCGGATCATCGTCATGCCGATTCCGTACAATTTGCGGGTCAGTGACGAAGAAAAGATCTATGCCAAGCTGATCAAGCAATCCGATCTGGGGCATGTTCACATCGCTCCGCACGCGCTGCGTTCGGCCGCTATTTTCTCCATCCTGACCCGGTTGAAGGAATCCAAAAAGCAGGGAGCCGACCTGCTGAAAAAGATGCGTCTCTACGATGGCGAATCGGTAGAGGGCTTCAAGGGCGCTGATCTGGATGAACTGCGAAACGAGCATGTGGATGAAGGCATGGCCGGCATTGACCCCCGCTATGTGATCAACCGGATCTCCAGCGCATTGATCCGCCGCGATACCGAATGTATCAACGCTTTGGATATTCTGCGCGCGCTGAAGGAGGGCTTCGACCAGCATCCATCAATCAGCAAGGAGCAGCGGGAGCGTTTTCTCAACTTTATCTCCCTGGCTCGCAAAGAGTACGATGAGCTGGCGAAGAAGGAAGTCCAGAAAGCATTTGTCTATAGCTACGAAGAATCAGCCAAAACCCTGATGGACAATTATCTCGACAATGTGGAAGCGTACGCCAATATGAATAAACTTCGCGACCCTGTCACGGGTGAGGAATTAGACCCGGATGAGCGGCTGATGCGCTCGATTGAAGAACAGATCGGCATTTCGGAAAACGCCAAGCGTGCTTTCCGGGAAGAAATTCTGATTCGCATCTCCGCTTATGCGCGGAAAGGCAAGCGATTCGATTACAGCACGCATGATCGACTGCGCGAAGCGATTGAGAAGAAGCTGTTTGCTGACTTGAAAGATGTAGTGAAGATTACCACCTCGAACAAGACACCCGATGAACATCAGTTGAAGAAGATCAATGAAGTGACGCGCCGACTAATCGAAGAACATCACTATTGCCCCGTTTGTGCCAATGAACTGCTCCGGTATGTGGGAAGCCTCTTGAACAGGTAAGCGGGGGAGAAAAGAGCATTCTCGGCGCCGTAGCGCCAGTAGGAGGCACCCAAAGGGCACGCGGATCTGGCTTTGCAAGGAAGCATTCACGGCGCAGCTGCGCCAGTAGGAGGCACCCAAAGGGCACACGGATCTGGCTTTGCACGGAAGCATTCTCGGCGCAGCTGCGCCAGTAGGAGGGGACCCTATGGAGGATTCGGTACCGTTTGTCGTCTCCCGGGAAGACTGGTCGCTGCACCGCAAAGGGTACCAGGACCAGAACCGACATCAAGAAAAGGTGAAGGAAGCGATCAAAAAAAATCTGCCTGATCTGGTCAGTGAAGAGAGCATTATCATGTCAAACGGACGTGACGTCATCAAAATCCCGATCCGCTCCCTCGACGAATACCGGCTGCGCTACAATTTCCAAAAAGGAAAGCATGGCGGGCAGGGAAAGGGAGACAGCAAGGTAGGAGACGTGATTGCCAAGGACGGGGACCCGGCCCAGGGAGCAGGAAAAGGCCAGGGAGCAGGGGACCAACCGGGTGTTGATTACTTTGAAGCGGAAATCAGCGTGGAAGAGCTGGAGGAGATGCTCTTTTCCGAGCTGGAGCTGCCCAATCTGCAGCGCAAGGATGAGGATCAGATCGTCATCGAAGAGACGCGGTTTAACGATGTTCGCAAAAAGGGCTTAATGGGAAACATCGATAAAAAGCGTACGCTGATCGCCGCGATTCGGCGCAATGCCTTGGCCGGTTACAGCGATCTGGAGCTGGGGATCACAGATGAAGACCTTAGGTTCAAGACCTGGGAGGAAATCATCAAGCCGCATTCCAATGCTGTCATTATTGCGATGATGGACACTTCGGGGTCGATGGGCGTCTTTGAAAAATATATCGCGCGCAGCTTCTTTTTCTGGATGGTGCGCTTCCTGCGGACGAAGTATGAAAAAGTGGAGATTGCCTTTATCGCCCACCATACCGATGCCAAGGAGGTACCGGAGGACGTCTTTTTCTCCAAGGGCGAGAGCGGCGGGACGATCTGCTCCTCCGCGTACAAAAAAGCTTTGGAGATCATCGACAGCCGTTATCCCACTTCGCAGTACAACATTTATCCGTTCCACTTTTCGGACGGCGACAACCTTACCTCGGACAACGAGCGCTGCGTCAAACTGGTCAAGGAATTGATGGAGCGGTGCAATATGTTCTGCTATGGCGAAGTAAATCAATACAACAGGCACAGCACCCTGATGTCCGCCTACCGCCATATCAAAGACCCGAAATTCCAGTATTGTGTGATACGCGAGAAGGGCGAGGTCTATAAAGCTTTGCGAACGTTTTTTGGAAAAAGAGAAGCACTGGTCTGAAGAGAAGAAACGCTCTCTCCGGTATATCGGAGGGAGCGTTTGCGTGTGGTATTCATTTCGGAACGGAAAGGAGAGCCTACCCCTCCGCCAGCATTGTCGTATTTTCCACAGTCATCTTTTTGATCTCAGCTTTCGTAAATCCGTTTTCGAGCAAATTCTGCACGAAGGTAATCATCCCTTCATCCGGATAAGGGTTGTTTACCTGTCCCAGATCACTCGACAGGATACAATGCGCAGGACCGACATACTGGATGGTTTCATAAAGGCCGTCCCAATCAATCCCATAAACGGGCGTGATTACACCAAAACACTGCTCCAGATAGGCACCCAGCTCTGCCAGCTCTTTTTGTTCCTCTTTTGACAGGTTGACCGAAGAAAAGGTCGGGTGCGTAATGACGATATTTTTGACCTGCTGCTCTTTCGCCGCTTTGACCAAGGCAAAAATTTCGGTTTTGCTCAAGTGGCCGGTCGCAAGAATGAGCCGGTGCTGGGCAACAATATCCAGGACATCCAGCGTGCTTTTGGTCAATTTGCCGTCTTCCAAAATGCTGATACCGGCTTGCCCCTTTCCTTGCTGATTCAATTCCAGCTGGACTTTGGCCCAAGGCGGCAGTTCTCCATAACTGCCCTGATTCAAGAGATAATCCAGCTCGTTTGCCGCATCAAAGGTGGGCATCCAAACAATTTTGGCACCGTCTCGTGCTGCCATTTCTACGGCCGCAGGATTGATGCCGCCTGTCGGATAATTCAGGCAAACGGCGCCGAGCGGATTGATGTCCGGATACAGCTTCTTTACAAGACGAGCCCGTTCCGCTGTACAAAAATAATGGGATTTGATCCCGAAGCCTTTCATGCCGATTTTTCGCAACCTCTCTGCCATATCCAGGTCGTCCAGCTTTCTGGGGCTGACGTCGGGACCGGTGTGGACATGAAGATCGTAGGCGCCCTCAAGAATTTCAGCGTACATTATATCAACTCTCTTTCCAGGATAAAATGGAATCCGGCATGGCATTATATATAATTTCGTGTTAAATTGTATATTATAAGATGCGGCTTCATTTTTCAAGTAGGGATCATTTGCAAATAGAGAGGGAGTTGTTTGATGCTGATGGACCATCTCGAAGGGAATACCAAATCAGATAAAGTCTATGAATTTTTGAAGGAACAAATTAATACGGGGGTATACAAGCCGGGGGACCGTATCATCATACGTGAAATTTCTCGCCAATTGGGCGTAAGCGACATCCCGGTCAGGGAAGCAGTAAAAAAATTGGGCTCGGAAGGCTTGCTCGAAGTGAAGTCTCACAGCGGGGCTCGCGTGGCAGCACTAAATATCAACAATCTGGAAGAGATCTTTCTGATCCGGGTGGAGTTGGAAACCCTGGCGACTCGTCTTGCGGTCAGATCAGCAACTCCGGAAGAAGTCGCTGAGCTGGAGCGCTGCGTGGGGAAGATGGAGGAGAGCTACCAAAATAACGATATTCCCGCTTACACAGCCCACAATCGAGAGTTTCACCAACTCCTTTATCGGGCATCCCATGCACCATATTTGACAGAAATCATTGAAAACCTGTATGTGCGAAGCGAAAACTCCAAAATGATCTTCCAACACGACCCGGAACGGCTGCGCAGGTCAAATGCGGAGCATCGGGAAATTATAGAGGCAATCATCGCAAAGGATGAAGAGAAAGCGGCAGCGGTGATCCGCTTTCAGAAAGAAAATGGTTTCCGGGGCGTGTTACATGCATTGCGGTTATCACAATCACTTCTCGGAGGTTAAAATGGGCAGGCACCCATTTTACCTGATATTTGTATTCGGAATATTCAGTTAATTATATACAGCCCTTCCTCCTCAAAAAACAAAACGCAAAAAGCATATATTTTCGAATTGACAGTCTTTTTCTATTTATATATAATTCGAATCAAATAATATATAATTTGAGAAAGAATTATATAACTATTTTCGAAATAAGATATATCCGATAAAATTTAGGAGGAAGACAGATGCTGAAGGTTTCCAACTGGAATCAGATTCAAGAGGTTTTTGTTCGGGAAGGAGTAACCAGGAAAGGGTTTAGCGGCGAAGGAGCAACGCTCGCTATTAACACGCTGGTACCGGGACACGAACCGAGGCCGCACAGCCACCATTACGAGCAAATCGTGTATATCATGAGTGGCAAAGTGAAATTTCATGTGGGGGAAGAAGCAGTCATTTTAGAAGAAGGAGGATTATTGGTGGTTCCGCCTGATGTTGAGCATTATGCGGAAGTGATCGGTGATGAAGTCGTCATCAATCTTGACGTGTTCACACCGAAGCGGGCTGAGTATGATGAATAAGATCAAGCGTGAAACACCGCTGATGAAACAACAGCTTTCTGCGGGCAAACCGCAGATCGGAATCTTTTCGAAAGCGCATTCATTGGAACTGGTTGAAATCATCGGGCTGGCCGGCTTTGATTTTATCGTAATTGACATGGAGCACACCGCCTTGACGTTTCAGCAGGTGGAACAGATGGTTCGGGCAGCCGATCTGTACGGACTCCATACCATCGTCCGCGTTCCGGATGCACAAGCCAGCACAATTCTTCATGCGCTTGATCTGGGGGCAACAGGGATACAGGTCCCGCAAATCAATGATGCCCGGGACGTTAAGGCGGTCATCAAAAGCGCGATGTACCCTCCACGGGGTATACGGGGAGTTACATACGCGCACCGGGCAGCCAAATACGGATTTGTTTCCGGCAAGCAGTATATGCAGGAAGCAAATGAGAGAACCACGATCGCTGTCCACATCGAAACAGTAAGTGCGTATCAACAGGTGGACGAAATCTGCGGCGCGGACGGATTGGATGTCGTTTTTATCGGTCCTGTGGATCTGTCGATCGCCTTGCAGGTTTCCCCGGATTATCTAGAGGGAGGACTGTCTGAGGCGGTAAAAACGATCCTGGAGTCCTGCCGTAAAAATGGGAAGCAGCCAGGGATTGTCGTCAATAACGAAAGGGAGTACCGATTCGCTTTGGAACAAGGAATTCCTTACATCGTCTGGGGATCGGACTTGGCGGTGTTTAAACAAGCCCTAACCAGTATCAAGCAATTGCAGGAACAAATTGATCGCGAAATTTGATAGTTGGCAAACAGAGAGAAAGAGGGGATTTTCATGAAAAAAAGAAGCGGTTTTCTGGTAAGTTTGTCGATGGCGCTCCTGTTAACAGCTTGCGGTGGACAAGCTGGCGGCGGTTCGACTGCGAATTCGTCCGATGCAGGGGCCCCAAAAGAGCAAGTCATAAAAATTAAGTTTGCTCATGCGGCTGCAGAGACCCATCCTTTCCACATGGCTACCGAAAAATTTGCCGAGCTGGTGAAAACGAAAACGAACGATCGCGTCATCCTGACCGTTTTTCCGTCGCGTCAGCTTGGTGACGACAGAGAAATCCTGGAGCAAACGATGAACGGCACCTTGGATGCGGCTGCTGTTTCCAGCGCCATTTTCAGCGGATTTACCCCGGTGCTGGATGCCGTACAGATGCCGTTTCTTATCAATAACTACGATCTGGAAGCAAAGGTATTGAAGTCGCCGGTGACCAAGGAATTGCTGGACAGTCTCGACGGGTCTCTTGGATTGAAGGGGTTAACCTTGTTCGAAGGCGGCATGCGTCATATTGCCAACAACAAGAAAAAAGTGGAGACTCCCGCAGATTTGAAGGGACTGAAGCTTCGGGTGGTGCCTTCTGATCTGATCAAGGATACGTTCAGCTCGCTGGGTGCTTCTCCTACCCCGATGGCCTATGGCGAAATCTATTCCTCCCTGCAAACGAAGGTGATTGATGGGGAAGAGATTAATTTGACGTCCATCGTATCGGAAAAGCACTACGAGGTTTTGAAACATGTGACACTGTCGGGGCAGTTCCCTTTCCCCGCCGCAGTCGTGTTTAACTCCGATGTATTCAACAAGCTCTCCGCAGAGGATCAAAAAGCGATTCAGGAAGCGGCTGACGAGGCAGCGGTATACGTGCTGGAGGAAGTAAAGAAATTGGACGAGGACGCTTTGAAAACGTTAAAGCAGGAAGGTATTGAGGTCACCGAGTTGCAAGACAACAAAGAGTTTTTGGACATTACCCATGCTGTCTATGAGACCTACACGGCGAAAAATCCGCTCATTGGCAAATTTGTAGATGAAGTGCAAAAAATGAAATAAACAAAAGAGTGGGGCAAAGGGATCAGCTTTGCCCCGGTCTGCTTTCACAACAGGGTATCTGCTCATGACTAAACGGTAAGGTGGCGATTCGCTTGCAGCAGTTGAGCAACTGGGTATATCGAATTTCAACATGGCTGATCATGGTTCTGGTCGGGATCATGGCATGCGTTACGCTTACAGAAGTGATCGCAAGAAACGTTTTTCATCACTCGTTCTCCTGGTCGGAAGAAGTGGCGCGGTTTACGCTGGTCTGGCTTACCTTTATCGGAGCCAGCGCAGTCTATAAAAGGAAAGAGCTGGTCGGGTTTGATATGTTCATGCGCATGCTTCCTTCGCACGTCCGAAAAATCGCTTCCGGCTTCCTGCACTTTTTCACAATCAGCTTCATTCTGGTTCTGACTTTTTACGGCTTGCAACAAACCTTCTCAAAAACAGCGATGATCCAGCATACACCTGGACTGCAGATGCCCATGTTTGTGGTGTATATGTCCATTCCGCTCGGCATGCTAATGACGCTTGTTCATGCGGTCGCCCTATTGGTGGAGAAGAAACAGGAAGGGGGAGCTGACCAATGATGTACGCGCTGATTGGATTTGTGGTCCTGTTGGGACTGGGAGCTCCCATCGCCTTCGTGATTGGGATCACCGGTTTTCTCCATCTGCTCAGCACCGGCGAGTTCCACCTCTTACCGGCGATGACCCAGCGGATGTATTCCAACGTGGACAGCTTTACATTGCTTGCGATCCCGTTCTTTATTCTGGCGGGCGAGCTGATGAATGCCTCCGGGATAACGACAAAGCTGATTGGATTTTCCCGCAGCCTGATCGGATATGTACGGGGAGGGATCGGCTATGTCAATGTGGTGGTAGCGCTCTTTCTTGGTGCGATCGTTGGTTCAGCCAATGCGGAAGCGGCGATTCGCGGCTCGATGATGGTTCCCGAGATGGAGAAGGATGGATATGACCGCGATTTTTCTTCCGCACTGACGGCCACCTCTTCGATAATCGGGCCGATTCACCCGCCAAGCTTGATCTTCATCATTTATGGAGTGGCTGCCAGTACGTCTATTGGCGCGTTGTTCCTGGCGGGGATTATTCCGGCGTTCCTGATCGCTGTGGCTCACATGGTTGTCGTGTATTTCTATGTACGGAAAAAAGGAGTGGCACTAAAAAAGCACCCTTTCCCCACCTTTAAAGAGTTTTGGCTCTCTTTTTATCAGGCAATCCCTGCTTTGCTGATTCCCCTCATTATCTTGGGCGGTATTTATTCCGGTATCTTTACACCGACAGAATCCGGTGCGATCGCCTGCTTTGTGGCGTTGATCGTGGGATTGTTTGTCTACCGGACGTTGAAGCTTTCGCACCTGCCAAAAATTTTGCTGCACACCGGGATCATAACAGCTTCGATTACCTTTATTATCGCCACCTCGAATATTCTGGGATGGTCGCTGGCTATCGAGCAGCTCCCCCAAAAAATCGCGTCCGTAATGCTGGCCATCAGTGACAGTCCGATCGTGATCCTGCTTTTGATCAACGTCCTGCTCTTGATCGTCGGCATGTTTCTGGATATTACGGCAGCGCTTCTTATTTTGGTACCGGTGCTTCTTCCCGTTGTCACCAGCATCGGTGTCGATCCGGTTCATTTCGGTCTCATTATCTCGATTAACCTGGCACTTGGCCTGGTGACACCTCCCGTCGGCGTGGTTTTGTTCGTAACGTCCAACGTGACGAAGGTACCACTGCAACGGCTGGTAAAGGCATGTGTGCCGTTCTTTATTTCCATTCTGGTGACGCTCTTGGTCGTTACCTATGTGCCTGAGCTCTCTCTGTTCCTGCCGAAGATGGCAGGGTTGATCGGACAGTGAGAAACGCACTCCGACACCTCGAACGCTTGACAAACTCCTTTCTGTCAACGATCATGAGCCTGTTTGCCAAGAAGGAAAACGCGGAGCATCAGGTAGCACAGGAGAAAGGCAAACCGCCAATTTGTAACGCGGATTTGTAAAGTGGAACGGGCCAGCTTCCGTTAAAGAGCATGAATATTTACCCTTCAGGATGGAAACTCTTGCTAATAGCAAGTGATTATCCATTTTGGGGGGTTTTTCATGATGAAGAAGCTGGGTACATTGATTTTGACTCTCGCTCTGGTTTTCACAATGGGCGGCGTATCTGCGTTTGCGGAGACTGGAGGAACCGGGAATGTCGGTGCTACAACCAATACCGGAACCACTGGGCCAGGAACAGGAACTGCTGTAGGAACCGGCACGGGAACAGGCGTAACCGGTACCACAGGCGTCGACGGCTATCGCAATATGTACAGAACCACGGCTGCTACCGGCAGAAACTGGGGCTGGATCGGCTTGCTGGGACTGTTCGGTCTGGCCGGTTTGACGGGTCGTAACCGGAGCCGCGAACCACAGCGGTAAGCGAATAAACCTGGGTACTATTTTTCAACAAAAAGAACCCGCCTTGGCTAAGCTGAGGCGGGTTTTGGTTTGGCGACCGTCCAGTTGACCAGAAAGATACCGGAGAAAATGAGTGCGCCACCCAGATAGACGTACCACTCCACTTTTTCGCCCAGCAGCAGCCAGCCCGACAACACGCCAAAAAACGGAGCTAAAAAGAGGAATGCGCTTGTTTTGCCGGGATCGCCTTTGGCCAGAAGATAAAACCAGCCGGCGAATTGAACAATCGAGGCCATGATAGCGAGCCAGAGAATGATAAAAACTGAGGTGGGAGTCACGATCAGTTTGGGTGTCTCCAGGGTGACCGCCATCAAAAGCAGAAGCAGTCCACCAAATAACATCTGGAACGCAGTCAATACCCAGACGTGCAGATCAGCTCCCCACTTTTTGATGGAGAGGGTGCCGAGTGACCAAAAGATGGCTGCACCCAGACCCCAAAGCGTGCCGGTACTCCACTGCAAATGAAATCCCAGTGTGATGGCAACACCGATAAATCCGATGAGAACCCCGAGCCATTGGGAAGGACGGTATTTGGTACCGAGCAGCCAGGTACTTAGAATGACGACGAGCAGGGGATTTAAAAAGGTGAGAATGGATGATTCGGCAGCCGTGATCGTGCGCAAGCTGAGAAAAATACAGCCCATGACGCCGGCCGTTTGCAAAAAACCGATGAGAAGCACTCGCGTCCACCCTTGCAGGGTTTTCGGAAATGGCATGTTTCGCACCCATAGCGCCATCAGCAGACCGGCCAGTGTGAACCGACAGCCCACCAGCAAGAGTGGGGAAACATAGTCCAAGCCTATTTTCCCAATGGCAAAGGAGGAACCCATCAAGAGTGTGGTCAGCACGACGAGGCTTCCGTACAGCACAGGATTCATTTTCCAACCTTCTTTCCTTCAAGTTGTGAGGGGTTTCATTTTCTTCGTACACAGGCTCACATTTTTTATCTGTCATCATTATCGTACGGTTTTTACGTTTCGATTAACATCGAAGTATGCATGTTGTACGATAAAAGCGAAGAGTGGGAATCGTACGGGACCAATCGACTCTTTGAACTGGGCTGGATTGAGCGCCTTCCGAATGGGCGGGCCGTCCGCGTGACCGCTGCCGGACTAGCAGGGCTTTCCGACCAATTTGGACTTAGCCTCGAAGAACGAAAGTGAAGAAAGTCCATAAAAATTGGTACACTTTTCGTAACTTATCACGTATTTGTTTGTCAAGATGAGAAGATATGGTAATGTGGTAGAGAGAGAGCGTAATGACGGGAAAGAACCGGTGATAAAATGAAAAGTGAATTGTTTTCCCTCGATCAAAAGGAATGGGCTGGACTTTTCCAGACCAATGACAGATTAAAAGAAGTAATGCGCGAGCTGGCGGATGTGAAATATGCGCTTGACCAGTCCTCTATCGTTGCGATCACAGATCACAAAGGAATCATCCTTTACGCCAACGAACAGTTCTGCAGGATTTCCGGTTATGAGCCGGATGAACTGATCGGGGAGGATCATCGCATCCTGAACTCCAGCTACCACCCGAAGGAATTTTTCAAAAACATGTGGGCGACGATCGGTTCGGGCCAAATTTGGCGGGGCGAAGTGTGCAACCGCGCCAAAACCGGCTCTATCTACTGGGTGGATACCACCATCGTGCCTTTTATGGATGAAAAGGGAGTACCGTACCAATATGTATCCATCCGCAACGATATTACCGACCGCAAAAAGATGGAGGAAGAGGTAAAGCAAAGCGAAGAGAAGTATCGTTTGATCACAGAAAATACGACAGATTTGATCGGTGTAATCGACCGGGAAGGCAACTTCCTTTATCTTTCGCCTTCACATGAAGTGGTGCTTGGCTATGATATCGCTGAAAACGCAGAGCATAACCTGCTCTCCTGGATAGCGGAAGACGACAGGGAGATTATGAGCGAAGCGGTTGAACATGCTTTTGCAACCCGGAAGAGCAGGCAAATTGAATACCGTCTCTGTACCAAGGCTAAAAAGCCGATTTGGGTAGAAACGACGCTCAATCCGGTTTTGACTGCTGCTGGAGCCGTGCGCAAGCTGGTTCTGGTGTCACGTGACATTACCGAGAGAAAGAAATCTGAGCAAACGATCCACCATTTGGCGTACCATGATACGTTGACGGATTTGCCCAATCGCCGGTTATTTGTTCAGTATCTGAGCAAGGAGCTGAATAAAGCCAAAAGGGTCGGTGCCCAGCTGGCGGTGCTGTTTCTGGATCTGGATCGTTTGAAAGACATCAACGACACCTGGGGGCATGACGTCGGGGACTTGATCCTGCTGGAAGCGGCCAAACGCTTGAAAAGCTGTATCCGCAAGCATGATATGGTTGCCCGGCTCGGCGGCGATGAGTATACCATCGTACTGACCAATATTTCCGGCCAGGAAGAGGTAGAGAGCATCGTTTCCCGTCTGCAGGGGCTGCTGCAAAAGCCTCTCCTGGTGGCAGGACAGAGCTTTACGCTTTCAATGAGCATCGGGATTTCCCTGTTCCCCAAAGACGGGGATCAGTTGGATGACCTGCTGAAGAGAGCGGATACGGCACTGTATGTAGTGAAATCCAGAGGGCGAAACAGCTACGAATTCTTTGACCCGACGATGGAAGCGAAGACGCTGGAGCGCATCCTGATGGAAAATGAACTGCGCAAGGCCATTGCTCAGGGGCATTTTGAAATTTACTATCAACCGAAAAAGGATCTGTCGACGGGAAAATTGACCGGGATGGAGGCGCTTGTCCGCTGGATTCATCCGGAGCTGGGAATCATTCCGCCCAATCGCTTTATCCCGATCGCAGAAGAGACCGGGATGATTATCGAGCTGGGAGAGTGGATCTTGCGGCACGCATGCCAGCAGAACAAGCGATGGCAGGATGAGGGCTTCCCGCCGCTCAAGGTATCCGTCAATCTGTCGGCCCGCCAGCTTCACCAGAAAAATCTTGTCGAGGTGATCCAGACGGTCCTCAAAGAGACGGGACTGGACGCCCAATGGCTGGAGCTGGAGATCACCGAGAGTGTTTTGGTCAAGCTGGAAGAAGCGATTGAGATTTTGCAAGCGATCCGGGACTCCGGTGTGCAGATATCCATCGATGACTTTGGAACCGGTTATAATTCTTTTAGCTATATCAAACACTTGCCGATTGATACGATTAAAATCGACGCCTCCTTTATTCAGGATATCCATCAAAATCAGGAGAGTCAGGCGATTGTGAAAGCGATCGTGACGATTGCGGAAAGCCTGAATCTCAACGTCATCGCCGAAGGAGTAGAGCTGCTAGACCAAGTGGCGGCCCTCAGCGAAAACGGTTGTGATCAGGGACAAGGCTACCTGTTCAGCAAGCCTTTGCCGACAGGGGATTTTGAGCAGTATCTCTTGTCTGCCCATAAAAACTCATAAGATTTTCTCGGAATTGCCGGATACCATCCAGAGAGCCATGCTGCCATGCGCTCTCTTTTTACGTTCAAAAAAGCGGCAATTTCATAGGTTCCCTCTTTTCTCTAAAGTTGGGCGCACCTCCCTCTGGGCGGATCATATGCTGTGGTTGAATACCCATATCGTCTGGAGGAAAAAGCATGTACGGATACCCCGTCTACCCGGTGCGCTGGCCTGTACCGATGCAGGACGAAGGCAGGCAAAGGGCTGTTGAACCGGCAGAGAGGAGATTGGCTGCAGATCTCTTGCGGGCTGTACGCCGCGAGGAAAGGGCGGGAAAATTTTACGCCCAACTGGCGGAACTAGCCCCCAGCGAGAATCTGAGAGTCTTGATCAATATCATCAAGGACGAGCGAATCAAGCACTTGACGAACTTTTCCCAACTGTACAGACAGATTACCGGGAGAGAACCGCAACTGCTCAGAGAAGCTGTCCCTGCGCCCGAATCCTTTCGCAAAGGAGTTGAACTGGCGATTCGAGATGAGCTGGAGTCGATGGACTCGTATCGAGATTTTGCTGAGGCGACAGCGAATCCCCACATCAGGCGAGCATTTCTGCGGGCTGCTGAGGATGAACAGCGCCATTCCACCTGGTTTAGCAATATCCTGATTTCACTTGGCAGCTAAGCAGCTGTCACACAAGGTATGTACGGATCAGCCAAGGGGAAAATTGCAAAAAGAAGGCAGCCTCGGGGAAAGAGGCCGCCTTTTTTTCATTCATCACATGCCGTTTATTCTTCCGGGGCTGTGGTGATGGGCTGAAGACGCTGAAGCGAATTGTCCGCCTCTTGCTCCTGAACAAATTGATAGGCTTCTTCCCAAAAAGTGTCCTGGCTGTTCAAGGGAAAAGGGTCATCGGACAAAATCCGCTGGTAGGTTCCATCGGGCTGCAAAAGATGGGATTTTGCATTGTCTTTGAGCATCACGTCCAGCATGTGCAGGATACGCTTCTTGAGGTCTTCCTGAAGGACCGGGAAGAGAATTTCGACGCGGGCGACCATATTGCGGGTCATCCAGTCGGCACTGGAGCAAAAAATTGCTTCATCCCCGTCGCTACCGAAGCAGAAGATCCGACTGTGTTCCAGAAACCTTCCGATGATGCTGATGACGCGAATATTTTCACTGACACCTGGAATGCCCGGACGCAAACAACAGATCCCGCGGACGATCAGGTCAATTTTTACACCCGCGCAAGAGGCTTCGTACAACGCTTCAATAATTTGCTTGTCAGTGAGCGAATTCATCTTGGCGATGATCCGGGCAGGCACTCCGGCGAGGCTCTTGTCACGCTCTCGCTGAATCAGGCGCAAAAAGGTTTCACGCAATCCGACCGGTGCGGTGGCGATCATTTTCCAGGCCGGCGGATGGGAGTACCCCGACAGATGGTTAAAGAAATGGCTTGCATCGATACCAAACTCTTCGCGAGCGGTAAGCATCCCGATATCTGTATAGATGCGAGCAGTCGTATCGTTGTAATTGCCTGTACTCAGGTGGACGTAGCGGCGAAGCGCGTCATCCTCTGCCCGCACGACCAGGGTAATTTTGCTGTGCGTTTTGAGACCGACCAGCCCGTAAATGACGTGGCAGCCGGCCTTCTCCAGTTTTTTGGCCCAGACGATATTGTTCTCCTCGTCAAAGCGGGCCTTTAATTCGAGCAGGACCGTTACCTGCTTGCCGTTGTCTGCAGCGCGCAGCAAGGCATTGACGATGGGGGAGTCGCCGCTGACACGGTACAGCGTCTGTTTGATCGCCAGTACTTTGGGATCGGCAGCGGCCTGCTGCACAAACGCGACGACGGGATCAAAGGACTCATAGGGATGATGCAGCAGGATATCCCGTTGCCTGATCGTGGCGAAGATATCTTCAGAGCCGAACAGGTCGCGCGGAGGCTGGGAGACCAGCGGCTCAAAACGGAGATGATCAAAGCCGGGCAAGCTGTAGAATTTAAAGAAAAAGCTGGGGTCAAGCGGCCCGTCCAGCCTGAATACCTCGGAATTGTCCAGCTCTAGCCAGTCCTGCAAAGTGAGCTGCAAAAAGTCACTCATTGAGGCGTCGACTGCGAGGCGGACCGGCTCTCCCATTTTCCGCTTGCGCAGCTCCTGCTCAATGGCTTCCAGCAAATCCTCCGTTTCGTCCTCATCGATTGTCAAATCGGCATTGCGGGTGATCCGAAACGGACTCGACTCCAGGATGCGATACCCTTGAAACAGGCTGTCCATATGATCGCGGATGACGTCTTCCAGCAAAATGAAATGGGCTTCTCCAGCGGGAGAAGGAAGCTCTAAAAAACGCGGCACAACAGACGGTACCTGCACAACTGCAAAAAGCGGCCCTTCCTCCCGATCTTCCGGGTCCTCCAGCAGGACGGCCAGATTCAGACTTTTGTTCAGCAGCATCGGGAAAGGGTGGCTGGAATCGACCGCCATCGGCGTCAGGACGGGGTACAAATGGTGGTGAAAAAAGCCGTCGACAAACTGGCGCTGCTCCGCGTTCAATTGCTCATTTTTCAAAAAACGGATACCGGCCTGCTCCAGCTCAGGCATGATCTCGTGTTTCAACACATCGAACAGCCGCTGCATGACGGTATGCGTTCGCTCCCAGATCGCGGCAAGCTGCTGGGTCGGGGTCATCCCTGATTTGTTATCCGGCTTGCTGAAGCCAGCTTTCACCTGATCCTTCAGTCCGGCTACGCGCACCATGAAAAACTCGTCAAAATTACTGCTGGCAATCGCGATAAACTTCAGACGTTCCAATATCGGATAATCCGGATTGGACGCTTCGCCCAGCACCCGTTCATTAAATGCCACCCAGCTTAACTCGCGGTTTATGTAGTAGTTTGGATTGTCAAAATGCTCCATGTGGATCAACCTTTTTCTCCAGAGATAATGATGAAAACGATTCCAGTATAGCAATCTTCTGTTAAGAGTGTGTTAAGCTGCTGTGGACGAACACCCTGACCGGTTTTTTCCATGCCTTTGCCGCTTTTTGCACCGTCTCCTCCAACAGATCGTACTCAATCAGAGAGGGCTTGGTTCCATAGCAGTGCAGGAGGGTCTCCTTCTCTCCAATCTCGAGCTGGACTTGTTTGATTTGCTGCATCATCGTACGATCCAGTGAGCGGGCAAGCTGGACGAGCATGCCCAGCTTTTCAGCAGTGCCCTTGTCCGATTTGCTGAGGATATCAGCGTGAGTGGCGACCTGCTGTAGCAGCAGCTTATTGTTTTTGTAGGAGGCGATCATCGCGATGAGAAGCCGCTGACGATGTGTGTATCCCCATAATAAAACATTGGAGAGCAGGTAAAAGGTATGCTCAGAGACTTCATAGACGTTGATGGAGCGTCCGGCATCATGCAGGAGAGCGGCTGCCTCCAGAAAATCCCGCTCGGCATCGGAATACGGCAGAATGCCACCGTCCACAAGCTGGTCAAATAGGGAGAGAGCCAGGTCTCGCACATGCTCGGCATGCTTTTTGTCGATCCTGTAGCGCTGCATGAACTGTTCGATGCTGCGCTTCCTGACAGCGGTCGCATCGGGAGGAAGCGCAGGGCCCCATACCGCCTCATAGAGAACACCGTCTCTCAGGCCTTTATTGCTGACAATCAGTTCTTTGCCGCCGGAGAGGGTAAGCAAGGTGTCAAAGACCGAAAGCCCGGATAAGATGACGTCTGCTCTGTCCTTGGAAAGACCGGGCAGTTGTTTTCGCTCCTCCAACGGCAGAGAGAGGGTGGCAGCCAGGATGTTTTGGACGGTATCTGCGGACAGCTGATAATGATGCAGGCTGCCCAGAGAGTACCCCGTGCTGCGTTGATGCATCTTGGCCAGATTTCGCGCCGTACCGCCGATCGCGATAACCGGGCAGGCTTTGTCCCGAAGCCAGTCGCAGGTCTGAAACTGCGTGATCAGAAAATCCCGCAAGGACGTGACTTCTCCGGGTGCGGGCGGGTCCTGATGGAGAAAGAGGCGTGTCAGTGTGACGATGCCAAAGGGAAAGCTGACGCAATGCTGCAATTTCCGATCAGCAAAGTAGGTAAGCTCGGTGCTGCCTCCGCCAATATCTACCGTAATGCCTTCTGACAGATTCATCGTGTGCATGACAGCCAGATAGCCGTACCTGGCTTCTTCCTCGCCGCTCAATACGCGCATGGTAATGCCCGTCTCTGCTTCGATGGACTTGATCAGCTCGCCGCCGTTTTCTGCTTGTCTGACCGCTGCGGTGGCTACGCCGATCACCTTCGATACCTGATGGGCTGCCAGAATATCGCGGAACTGACGCATGCACGCCATGGTTTTTTCCCACCCGGCCGGGTCCAGCCGTCCGTCCTGCAGATGACTGCTCAGCCGCAGCCCTCGCTTGATATTATCCAATTCGTATACGAGTCCTTGCGCATCCTGCTGGTAGATAACCAGCCGCGCTGTGTTGGAGCCAAGGTCGATGACTCCCATATCGTTATGCATCGGAAATCCTCGCTTTTTGACAGTTTCGTTGTTGTCCGTATTTCTACTTCCATTATGCCATAGGATCGGCTGTTCTTGGAAAGTCTGTGTAAAACATGAAGAGCGCAAACCTCCCCTTCGCGCTTTTGAGCCAAAGTGTAAAGATTGGGAAAGATATAAGCCGTCTGACAGGTCCTGAGGTACAATAGACAAATAGCGAAGGACAAGACGTCGGGGGTGTTTAACCTGAAAGCGGTTATCGTAGATGACGAACGCCTGTCAATACATCTGTTAGACAGTTTGCTAAGCCGTTGTGAGGGTATGGAAGTGGTCGGACAGTTTCAGAATCCTTTTGAAGCCCTGAAACAAGTAAAGGCGTTGTCACCGGATGTCGTTTTTCTGGACATAGAGATGCCGCAGATCAACGGGATGGAGCTGGCTGAAATCGTCTCGCACGAGCTTCCTGAAACCGATTTCGTCTTTGTCACGGGTTATGATGAATACGCTGTGAAGGCGTTTGAATTAAATGCGATTGATTACGTCCTGAAGCCTGTCCAAAGCGAAAGATTGGCCAAAACAATCCAGCGTTTACGAGAAAGAAAAAACGGAGTGATTGAACAGCAGGCTATCCAAACAGGGATGATCCGCTGCCTTCAGTCGCTCCAGATCGAGTTGGCCGGGCAGGGACCGGAGAAAATTCGCTGGCGTACGGCCAAGGCGCAGGAGCTGTTCTCCTATCTGCTTTACCGCCGGGAGCAGCTTGTGCGAAAAGAGGCGTTGCTCGACCTTTTCTGGGCGGATGTGGAATGGAAAAAAGCTTTTTCACAGCTGTATACAACGATTTACCAAATTCGCAAAACACTGGATCTACTGAGGAGCGGCATTCAAATCAAGAGCCTGGAAGACGGCTACATGCTGGAGTTGATCAACATGAAAGCCGATGTTGATGTGTGGGAAACCGGGCTGCGTGAGGCGGGGGAGGTCACGGATGAATCCATCAAAAAGCATCTGGAGCTTCTGGAGCTGTATAGGGGGCATTATCTGGAGGATTGCGATTATGGCTGGGCTGAAAACGAACGGCAGCGTCTGCGCTCTCTTTGGTATTATCAGGCCAATGAGGTTGCGCAGCATCTGGTTTCGGTCAAAGATTTTACGAAGGCCTCGAATGTCTATCATCAGATGCAAAAGCTTCATCCCGAAGGGGAAGAAACCTATCTGGAGCTGATGAAATTATACGAGCTTATGGGCAAGCGGGATTTGGTCGAGGCCCAATACAACAGTTTTGTCAAAATGGTCAAAGAGCATTTTGATGAATCGGTTTCCCCGCTGGTACGGGAATGGTACAAAAACTGGAAAGAAACCTAGGCAAAAGCATGGCGTTCTTTACAGCGGTCAGCCATTTCGATCAATAAAGCCGCTGAGTCAAAACACCCGGACACAGATTTTTCCTGCATCCCTTTATTGACAAGTGGCGAAGTTCTTTTTATAATCTGAGTCATTCCTGATTTGGACAAAAAATTTATCACATACAGCTTGGATGAGGAAGAGTAAAAGAGAGCGCTGATGCCCAGAGAGCAGGCCCGTATGCTGGGAGGGCTGCCATCACCTCCCTTTGAAGCCGCCTTGGAGCTCTGCTTTTGAAACAACAGTAGAAAGCAGCGGATGGACACCGTTATTCGTCGCAAGTCTTCAGCAAGACTTCCAGAGTCTGTTCTTCGCGAGGGGAACAGAAAGCTGAGTGGTACCGCGAACAGTTCGCCTCAGCAACCGATTACCGGGATTTTAACCGGTCGGTTGCTGGGGCGTTTTTTGTTCTGACCTTGGATAAGAGAATGGAGTGGAGAGAAATGGATCGTCAGAAGCAACGAGAACTGCTGCGACTGCTCGAGGATGACAGCCGCCGAACACCTGAACAAATTGCCCGATTGATGGGCGTCGCTCAAGCAGAGGTCGAGGAAGCCATCGCCGCGCTGGAGAGAGACAAAGTCATCGTGAAATACCCGGCCCTGATCAACTGGGACCTGGTCGAGGATCATCCCTGTGTGACTGCGATGATCGATGTCAAAGTGACGCCGAAGCGGGACGTTGGTTTTGACGAGGTAGCCGATCGCATCTGTCGTTTTCCTGAAGTGGAGGCTGTCTACCTGATGTCCGGGGCAAGCTACGATTTGTCTGTGGTACTGGAGGGAAAAACGATGCGGGAGGTAGCGGCATTTGTCTCGCAAAAGCTGGCGACACTGGACTCAGTCGTCTCGACGGCCACGCACTTTATTTTAAAACGGTACAAGCATGACGGTATTCAGTTTGAAGACCGGGACGAAGACCGCAGGATGGTGGTTACGCCATGAGTCAGCAAACTGTGGTACGCAACCGCCTGTCGCAAACCGTGTCTGCGCTCAAACCATCGGGGATTCGCCGCTTTTTTGACCTGGCGGCTTCCATGGAGGGAGTCATCTCGCTTGGTGTCGGTGAGCCGGACTTCGTCACCCCTTGGCGGGTGCGGGAAGCCTGCATCTCCTCGCTGGAGAGAGGCTACACCGCCTATACATCCAACGCGGGCTTGCTGGAGCTGAGAGTCGAAATCAACAAATACCTGGAGGAGCGCTTCGCTGTCTCTTATCATCCAGAGACAGAGATGCTGATAACGGTCGGGGCAAGTGAAGCGATTGATATTGCGCTGCGGGCGATTGTCGATCCGGGAGATGAGATTCTAGTCGTAGAGCCCTGCTATGTCTCCTATGAGCCGGTCATCCGACTGGCGGGAGGTGTTCCTGTCTTCCTGCGGACGACGGCCGAGCAGCAGTTCAAGCTGACGCCCGAAGAACTGGAGGCTCACATCACGGCGCGGACCAAGGCGATTATCTTTTGCTATCCCAACAATCCGACCGGCAGCACGATGACCGCCGAAGAGTGGAAACGACTGCTGCCGGTTATTGAGAAACATGATCTCTTGGTCATTTCCGACGAAATTTATGCAGAGCTGACGTATGGACGGATGCACGACAGTATCGCAGCCCTGCCTGGAATGAAAGATCGCACCATCCTGATTTCCGGCTTCTCCAAAGCGTTTGCGATGACTGGCTGGCGTCTCGGGTATGTCTGTGCCTCCCCTGACCTTTTGTCCGGCATGCTGAAAATCCACCAGTACACGATGCTCTGTGCACCTGTGATGGCCCAGATGGCAGCGCTGGAGGCATTGCGTCATGGACAGTCCGACATGGAGCGGATGGTAGAGAGCTATCGTCAGCGGCGCAACTTCGTGGTTCAGGGCTTTCAGGAGATTGGCCTGGCCTGCCATGAGCCGGAGGGAGCCTTTTACGCTTTCCCTTCGATCCAGTCTACAGGTCTGGAGGCGTCCCAGTTTGCTGAGGGCTTGCTTTTGCAGGAGAAGGTAGCCGTCGTGCCTGGGGATGTGTTCGGCGATTGCGGCAGGGGGCATATCCGCTGCTCCTATGCGACCTCGCTGGAGCAACTGCAAAAGGCGCTGGAGCGGATTGGCCGATATGTCCAGAAGGTATCTGCCGGGTGACAAAAAGCAGGTTTTGGTACCGGAAGCCGTTCATGCTGCAGGAATGAAGAGGTAGCAGGCAGAACGAAGCGTGAAACATAAAAAAGCAGATGGCGTGCTTGAAGAAAAAAGGCCGGAGACAAAAGCCCCGGCCTTTCGGTTTGGAGAAGACAGTATTCATGGCTCCATGCACGTCGATCAGCACGATCAGCAAGTGCTGCCCTGCCTTGCCTGACATTGCTTGCATAACGTTGCTTTGACATTGCCCCTGCGTGACTGACTCTGTTTGCCTGCCCTGTTCGAATGGAATGTCCGCTATCTTTCTTTGCAGGAAAGATCGACATCCTGAAGCGGAACCAGCTTGGTCTTCATCGTAAACTTGTACCCCAGCCATACGGCGAGGAAGAGCGGAAGACCGATGTAGGAGACAAGTACGCCGTTCCAGTCAATGGAGTCCCCGGTAAAAGCCGTGTAGTTCTGGCCGAGCACTACGAACAGACAGATGATAAAGGCCAGGATAGGGCCAAACGGGAACCATTTGGAGCGGTAGGGAAGCTGGCTAAGCTGGTAGCCTTGCGCAAGGTACGCTTTTCGGAACCGATAGTGACTGACGGCAATTCCCAGCCACGCGATAAAGCCAGACATGCCGGAAGCATTCAGCAGCCAGATGTACACGGTGCCCTCACCAAACAAGGAAGCCAAAAAGGCAAACATGCCGATGCTGGCAGTCAGCAGCAGGGCGTTTACAGGCACGCCGCGCTTGTTCAGTCTGGCGAAGAGCTTGGGAGCCTTTCCTTCTTTGGCAAGCACGTACAGCATCCGCGTGGAGGCGTACATACCGGAGTTGCCCGCTGAGAGAACCGAGGTCAGGATGACCGCATTCATCACCGAGGCAGCAAAGGCAAAGCCCGCTTTTTCAAAGACCAGAGTAAACGGACTGACGGCGATATCGGCAATGTCGCTGTGGACCAGGTTGGGATTGTCAGAAGGAATCAGCAAACCGATAATGAAGATGGCAAAAATATAGAACAGCAGGATGCGCCAGAAAATTTGCTTGACGGCTTTCGGGATGTTGCGCGCCGGATCTTCGCTTTCCCCTGCCGCTATCCCGACCAGCTCCGTTCCCTGGAAGGAAAAGCCGGCAATCATAAAGACGCCGAGAATGGCCATAAAGCCGCCGTTAAACGGGGCGTCACCTTTGGTAAAATTGCTGAAGCCGACCGCTTCACCGCCCATGATTCCAAAAATCATCAGCGTGCCGACGATGATAAAGATGATGACGGTGCTTACCTTGATCAGGGAAAACCAGAACTCGGATTCCCCGTAACCTTTTACGGAAAGCATATTCAAACCAAACATCAGAACGAGAAAAAGGGCGCTCCACAGCATCGACGGAGTGTGGGGGAACCAGTATTTCATAATCAGCGCGCCGGCTGAAAGCTCGACAGCGATGGTAATGGCCCAGTTGTACCAGTAGTTCCAGCCCAGCGCAAAGCCGAGAGACGGATCGATGAACCTGGCTGCATAGGTGCTGAAGGAACCGGAGACGGGCATGAAAGCGGCCATCTCACCGAGGCTCGTCATCAGGAAGTAAACCATCAGGCTGATGGCCAGATAAGCGACCAGTGCGCCGCCAGGTCCCGCGGAGTGGATAGAGCCGCCGCTGGCCAGGAAAAGACCGGTGCCGATGGAGCCGCCGATCGCGATCATGGTCAGATGCCGGGCTTTTAACCCGCGCTGCAATTGATCTGAAGACATAAGAGGGAAGCACGACCTTTCTGTATTTATTTAGAAGGAAGGCCGGAAATCAAAAATACCGCCACAAGCCAATAACGGCATAAGGGCGGTATCATCCAATCCCCATCAAGCCTTCACGGAAGATAGCACAACACGTTTGCCGGCAAACAAACGTGACAGTTCTGTCCCTTTCGAGTACAGCCCCAGCCCGTGCACACAGAGAACGCGCAAACAGACTTCGGCAGCTTTTCCTTCTTCTGCATTCATGGATCTTCTCTGGATCTCGTGCAGAATAATATAAAAGCCGCGACCTCTATCCTCATCGTGGAGATGAGGATATATAGTATGAAAATATGTTATGGTTCAAGTATATGGATTTATGCCAGAATTTCAATAGTGATTTTGTGGCAGGCAGGCAAACCAGGTTGTAACAGATTGTTTCAAAACCATTATCCATATGAGTCTTTATTCATGGTAAAATAGTACCATAATAAGGAATTTTGTCTCCAATAGCGCAATCGATCAGAAGCATACATACAACGAAACTTTGGAAAGAGGTGGACCGATGGTAAAAGGGAGCATCCAACGTCTGTTCCTGATGTGCCTGGTATTTTTAATTGGTTGGACGAGCTTCTCGCCCCAGTGGACGGACAATACGGCCTTTGCCGCAGTAGATCGAAAAAATGACCCTTTGAACGGGGACTGGTCCAAGCCGTACGAAGTAAAATACGATACGGCCGAGGCTGACCTGATGGTGCGGGTTGGCGATATCGACAATCTGGGGATGGGATGGCCGGACGGTTATGATCCGTTTTCAGGGAAAAGCACCCCTGCCCCCTACCCGAGAGTGATTCACCAGTCCACGGACCCCCAAGGGACTGACCAGCTAATGGTCATCAGCTCGTTTCGCTATCCATCTCTCGCGGGTGCAAGAGACGCGGATACCATAGCGGATGGCTACACGCGCTCCAATACCTATAGCAAAGGGGCCAACCCGGTCGTTCCCGTCAAAATTACGTTTGATACGAGAAACACTCCGATTGAAGGCGCCATCCTTCAGATGTTCATCAATGATTACCAGCCGCAGAAATATCCGGGGCGCGTCAAGTATACAGCCGAGCTGAACGGCGTGCGGGCACCGTTTCTGGAGAATATCATCAACTCGCTGAATCAGCACGGACCGGTTGGAAAGCTGATCAGCGTAAAAATCCCGGACGAATATCTGCCGCTTTTAAAGGATGGCAGTCTCAGCATCGTTCTCGATGACAAAACAACAAAAGACCCATACGGAGATGCAGGAGCCATCGATTTCGTCAAGCTGCTGATCAATCTGGGCCAATATCAAAATACCGGGACGATCACCGGCAAGGTTATGGACTCTTCACCGACGCCCAAACCGCTGGCAGGCGCACTGGTATCTGCGGGGGGAATTGTCACCACCCTGACGAATGAACGGGGAGAGTATACGCTCAGTGAGGTGCCGGCGGGGCTGGTCTCCGTAGAGGCGTCCAAAGATGGATATATCCCGCAGATCAAGCTGATCGAAAACTTCGTGGCCGGCAGCAAAGCCCGACTCGACTTTCAGTTGGAGCTGCAGCCGAGCAACAATGCATTCCTGCAAAATTTGACTGTCAAAGGGGATACGCTCATCCCGCTTGTGCCGGGCTTTGATAAGTTGGAGAGCAGCTATGAAGTACAGCTGAACAGTCACGTACCAACGGTTATGCTGACGCCCACCCTGGAAGACAGCCGGGCCACCATGACTGTAAATGGAGAGGCGCATGAGAGCGGCACGCCAAAAGCAATCGCAGTCAAACCGGGAACGACAAAGGTGACGATTACGGTAACTGCGCAGGATGGGAAAACGACCCGTACCTACGAGGTGACTATCCTCACGCCACTTACCTCCATGGAGCTTTCCCGCTCGCTGACCAAATCAGCCATCAAGCTGGGAGAAACGTCAGAGATTCGCTATACAGTGACGCCAGCTTCCTTTCAGGCAGAAGGGCTGGCCGGCAAACCCGCTGACAGGGCAACAGGGATTCGCCCGTTCTTTTTGTTGAATGGACCGTTTGTGTACGGAAAAAGCTACGACATGGCTGCCGAACTGGACAAAGTGAAAGCAAGCGGCAAGGGCAATGACAACAACGGCGGGCTTGCCCTGGATACGAGAGGGAAAAAGAGCTATCGGGAAATGCTTCTTTCCGGCTACGACGGCACAGTCTCTGTGAATCAGAGTCTGACGACAGAGCCAAGCGCCAAGCAAAGTGACATTCTGGCGGGGCTGAAAGAACTGATCCAGACGGGCACGCGGGAGATTACGATCCCGCTTGTGGATGCCAGTCAGCTTGTGAATGATCTGCATGGCCGCGACAGTATTACGGTAAATGCGTTTGCCACATTTGGCATTTCGCTCGTGAATAACCGGGTGATCGCCAACTTTATCGGATACGGCCCCTTGCCCGAATCGTTTACTGTGACAGATGTTACACTGACGGAGCCTTTTCCGCCTGAAGTGAATATTGTCAGTATCGATAAAAACTGGAGCAAAACTGTGGCAAACGGTGTGTTGACGCTAAATGTCCCGGATATCACCTTTACTCGCAACGGAGATCGGTACGAAGCGGCGCCTGTAACCTTGGGCATTACTGTCAAGCCGACCCGGATCGGCACGTATCTGCTGTCCGAATCGCAGTTTCGCTATCGCGAGGGATCAGTGGTCAACAGTCGCTTTTTTAACAACGTGACGTTGCAGGTCGACTCCAATATTCCGCCTGTCACAAGCCTCACTGTTTCTCCGAAAAATGCGACTCTAACCGTGGGGGAAACCATCGGCTTGAAAGTGACCATCACACCGAGCAATGCGGACCGCAGCGTCGTCTGGACATCAAGTGACCCTGCAGTGGCAACCGTTTCATCCAGCGGTATTGTCACCGGCACGAAGCCTGGTCGCGCCGTCATCACGGTGCACACACCAGATGGCAAGTTCTCGGCAACCAGTGAGATCACCGTGACAAGCAAGCCGGAGTTAAGTGTCTCTGCGAATCAGGGATGGAATGTCCCGTATCCGGAAAAAGCTGTCATCACGGCAGAAGTGATTGATTACGCAGCCGCTTTTCCCGTTCGGGTTGATATCCGGATTGACGGTGTATCGCTTCCGGCAGCAGCACTCACCCAGTCGGAGCCGCTCTCCCTTGGAAATGGCCGGCAAAAGGTGACCTATACCTTTGAGATAGAGGCTGCCCGGAAACAATCCGGTACAGAGATCGGGGAGGTTTTGCGCGTGAAGCCGGCCGTGATCACGGTTGATGCCCGAAATGATTTTGGCATTCCGGCTGATCCGGTGCGCAACACCCTGCTGTTCAATCCGGTTACGGCATTTACAGCGACTTTGGAGCGTGAGGGGCCGCTCGTTACCAGCACGGGTGTCTTGACGGCGACGCCGACCACGCCGGTGCTGGACGAGGTGAAATTTTTCTGGCTCCCGGATGTTCCACTCAAAGAGGTAACAGTAGACTCGCCCTGGATTCCTTTTAACCAGGGACGAAAGGCGACGGGTATTCCACTGAATCCGGTAGGCACCACAACGCTGGTTGTCGGGATGTTCCAGGATTTCAATCAGGACGGGGATTATCGACAGCCGGACGGCAGTCCCGATGAACATGAGATGGTCGTTCGTAAGGTATCTATCGGACAAAGCCTGATCCCGCCCGATTTTACGCTGAAATCTGGGGAGCGGCTGGATGATTACGTCAAAGTGGTTGTCCAGCCGATGCCAGAGACGATCCAGGTGACGACAGAATGGTACTACAAGACACCATCACAGCGGGATTGGACGGAATTTTCCTTGAGGCAGAACGGTCAGAGAATCGCTGGAGAATTCGTTGTCCCCTTTGAAAAAGGGGCGGGCGGCTTGGTGGACACACTGGTGACAGTGAAAGCGGTCACGCTCATCAATGGCGTAGAGGATGAGCGGGCGATGACAGTAAAAACTCTGCTGTTGCTGCCGGAAAAGGGCAATGACGGTGGAGGCGGCGGAGAAGTTCCGGAGGATTTCTCACCCCATGTGTACATCAAAGTGGATAACGGCCATGAAACCCTGGAAAATCGTGCGGTCCAGGTACAGCTTGGATACAGCTTTGACGGCAGTGAAGGACTGAGACTTACCTCAGCCAGCTACGCCATTGCCGAAGCAAATAAAAAGCTTGATCTCATCGGGGAACTGAAGGCCGGCAAAGGAGTCTCGATCACAAACGGGCAGAACCGCATCGTGAAAAATTTAAAGACCACATCGGGGCAGAGCCAGACCTATAAGGCAGCCATCTTAGTAGAGATCAAAATGCTTCACTCGATTACCCACGAGGTATTGTGGACAAAAGAGTACAAACAGGAAGCGGACGTAACGGTAAAAGCGAAGAATAATTTGAACTAAAGGGAAAGAAATGCAAATGAAAAAGAACCTGGGATGCAGTTCACGGTTAAACTGCGCTCAGGTTCTTTTCGCTTCATGCCCTCGTCTCAACGGCCTTAGCTTTAAATCAGGGAGTGATTTGCACGTCGCCCGGATGGGGACTGTACTGCAGATCATACAGGTCGACAAAAAACTCCTCTGCTGACGGCAGACCGGGTGTCTCTGCTTCAAAGATTCGGCGGTTGAACTGGATGGCGAGGCGGGAGGCAAGGCGTTTATCCTCTCGTTTTGTGTTCAGCTCGATATAGGAGTCTGGGCTGCCGGTTGCGATTCCTCCCTGGATGCGGTTAAAGGAGGCGATTGAGTATATTTCCATCGACTTTTCCGAATAAAGAAAGGCGGAAAAGGGCGGCAGTGACTTCCACGAGTCGACGGCATGGGTAAAATCGGTTTCCTGAACGTATCGTGACGTCAAACTGATTGTTCCCGTGGCGACGATCGCCAGATTTTTGCTGTCCAGATTGGTAATCTCCCGGATGAGCACATCACCATCGACAAAAATGGTTCCGTTGATGCTGATGTCTCCGACGATATCCAGATTTCCCTTGATGTAGATCGTGCCGGAAAAGCGGAAGGGGTCGCCGCTCATTTTTTCAGAGGAGCTCGCCTCCGGGATAAAGGAGCCAAGCCTTCCCATTTCCACCGTAGCCATAGCCCTCCTGTCCGAAGAGTCCGGGGCGATGTAGAGCTGCCGTACCCCTGCGCTCTCCAGTTGGTCACCGGTCAGGCGAGCAGTCAGGACCGTGGCTGTCGCTCCGTCCAGCTCTCCCACAGGTTCGCCAGCGAGAATCGCCACGGATTCAGTGCCAGGGGCGATATCTACAGTGCGAAAGCCGTCGTTGAGGTAGGCGTTCCTCCCGCTGTGTTCCTCTAGCTGGATGGACTGATTTGTACTCACGCGAATCGTCTTATCAGAGCTGCTTTTGCCGCGGCTGATTTGCTGCGCAAGAAACGCTCCCGTTGTCTGCCCCTCCTGAAAGGCAAGCGGCCTTGCCGTATTCGGCGTATTCTGGACGATCGGCGGTTCATAGCCGGGCTCATAGGGCTTGTCAGCCGGTGCGGATAAGAGCGTTTCGCGGCTCTCACTCGCCAAGGTTTTGGGTGAGAACAGTTCTTCCAGGTCTTTTTTATTGCTGATTACGAGCTTCTCCCGGATATCTTCCAGGGAAATCCGATTGGCTGATTCGGTCACGTATTGCAAGTCACCCTCTTTGAGCTGATACAGCCCGCTCACCAGCCCATCCGCACTGTTTCCCGGCTGGGAAAGGGAGAGAAGGCCCTCCAGATAGGGGCGGCCGTTTTCTTTGGGACGGGTCGAGTCTACATTCCACACGGGCGGCTTTGCGGAGTCCGGGTTTTCCGTGCTGTAGCGATACTCTTTGGCCGTGATAACATGATGCGCCGTAACATTGCCGATGATGTTGGAACCGCCGAACAAACGCAGCTCGCCAGGCGTACTGACCGCATAATGAAACGGCGCCGCAATGGTGTTGATGTACACCGTCGAGTCCAGCCTTACCCGGCTTTTGACGACGGACAGGTCCTGACTGCCGCGCGCGGGAATGCCAATCACAGAGACGTGCAGCTTCAATATGTACGGCTGTCCGGGATTTTCCTGCAGACGAATCTCGTCCCCCAGTATCCGATACCCGATGGCAAAGCCCTGGACCGTACCATCTTCGAGAGCGGGGAGATTGGTTTGTTTGTAGGGTCCGCTTTGGGCCGCGTCGTTCATCTCAGCGGCGATCCGATCCAATATCCTTTTGATCTCCTGCTGGCCGCTGCCGCTCTTCAGATCGTCGGCGAGCCTGGCGTAAGAAAGATTTTGTTCGGCATATTTTTGAAAATAGGCAAGGCCCATGTCGGCCAGCATCTTGCCTTGTATCTCGTCCTCGGAGAAAACATGCTGCCTTGAGCTTTGCACTACGTAGCTGAAGATGGACAGACCCAGTACGGTAAACAAGACCACAATAAACAGAACAAGCAGCAGGGCGCTCCCCTGTTCATTCCGGAGGCGGCTCATTTGTACCCTCCTCTCAGGTTGGAGACGGCAAAATCGGTTTTCACCAGGCGGATGTACCCGCTTATCTGGTCAGGGTATGCTTCCATCCTGACCAGTTCAGCCAGAACCTCCTCCAGGTTTTGGAAACGCATCTGTTGTCCATCCCGATCCACGATTTTTTCCCCCTGCGGGGCGACGAGCAGATAGAGAGTCAGCGTTTTGCTGTCCGCGGAGACCGTAAAAAGACCGCGCACCAGATAGCCTGGTTCCGTACGGAAGGCCTTCACCAGCTCATCTGTGGGATCAACGGGAGGGAAGCGATAAATCTGTCTCGTCAAAAGCGACTGGCTCACACTGTTTTCGGCGGAGGGCTGAGAGGCATCTCCGAGTGGTGCGAACACTGTTTTGCTGTTGTACAGAATTATACTGTCCGCGATGTCGTCAGTCGCAGAGCCTTCAAGCGATGACACTTGGCTTTGCCGACTACCGGAGCTGGATTGCAGCAGTTCCCCCGCCTTTTTGCTCTTCAGTATTTGTACAAGCAGCTGTTGTTCAGCCGATTCTTGCCGTTCATCCAAAGCTTCCAGCTCAAAGTACGTCGCATCCTGTACCGTGCGCATCACGTCCCCTATGACAAAATCCGCTGCGTTCCGAAGAGCCGACTGTTCTCTCGTCTGGTTGTAAACCTGAACGCCGGAGACGTAGACCGAGGTGAGCGGGATCAGGATCATCAGAAGGATGAAGAGAGAAGCGATCACTTCGATCAAAGTCATCCCCGACTGATCACGCAGCAGGCGAGTGAGGGAGAGGGACCGTCTCATGGAGAAATCCCTCCTTTTTCAGGGTTGGCCATAGCTGATTGGAGCAAAGCCAATTCCTTCCCTTCCGGTGAGGTGACCCGGACGGTGATCAGGATCATCGTCTTCTCTTGCAAGTCATAGGCCGCGTCATCCAAAAAGGAGAGGGAGAGCTTTTGTTGATAGTGTCGTTCATTTACTTCCACGGCCGGAAAAGAAATCTCTTTGACATCATAATCCTTCAGGTATTCGGTCAATTGGGCCAACTGAGGATAGGTAAGCTTGTTTGCGGAGAGGGCGCTTGGGAGATCAATCGGCATCGTTGCGGAAGTCAGATCGCCGTTTCCGGAACGCCACGCTTCTGCCAATTGTCTGGCAAGATTCATGGCCACCAGCTTGCTGTCTTCTTTGCCGGACAGCTCCAGGCCCCGCACGAGAAAGTTGCTGAGCAGCAGCAGGGCGATGGAGAGAATCACGATCGAGGCAAGCACTTCGATCAGTGTCATTCCTTTTTCATTTCGGCTGTATGCCCACATGATTCGGCCTCCCTCCTTTTCTACGAATTCCTTTCCCATCATAACGGTTTGAAAGCGGATTCTAATGTGATAAAAGCGTGACATTTCATAGAGAGACAAACAATTTTCGACAAAAAGCAAGAGGATAAGCGAGAAAAATGTCGAATAAAGTACTACCAAATGAATGGAATACTACTAATGTCCTATGTTATTCTACCACCAAAGTACTATAAATAACATGAATTGGCTATAAACAGGTGATTCTATGATTCTATCAGGTTTAAGCGGTTATTACGTCGTCTACCTGTCACTCACTCTTCTTTTTTCTCTGCTTCTTTTCAGACGTACCCCATCCAGAAAAC
Source organism: Brevibacillus ruminantium (assembly GCF_023746555.1). Classification (NCBI taxonomy): domain Bacteria; kingdom Bacillati; phylum Bacillota; class Bacilli; order Caryophanales; family Paenibacillaceae; genus Brevibacillus; species Brevibacillus ruminantium. The sequence goes on along the minus strand of NZ_CP098755.1, from coordinate 4,355,237 downwards.
GGCTTATTGCAATTGCGGGCTTGGGGACAGCGATCCTGCTGGGAGCCCTGCTGCCGTTCTCGCTTCTATTCCTCGGGAGGCTGGAAACAGCTGTTATTTTCATTCTGATCACTCTTGCTCTCTCTTATTTCCTTGCAGGCAGGCTTGAACGAACAGCATTTTCGGAGGAAGCGGCCGCGATGGCTGATCCGCTGTCTACCAATCTGCCAGTTCAGTCGCATGAGAGTGTCATCCCGGCTGACACGCCAACACTGTCGACGTATTCGCCGGAAACGGTCCCGGCTGAAGGTCCACATGCCTGGGAGCCGGGTCAACAGCAGGCGGTCCTGGACGAAATTGCTGCCGCACTGCAGCCGGAGAGTGCAGCTGGTGTGGAGCATGCGGTGGAACCGGATGAAAGAGAACCAGCATCGGAATTGACTGCTTTTGTGGATGATGATTTGTTGGAATGGACGCTCAAGGATGACTCTTCGACAGACGATGCATGCGCTGAGCAAGTGGAAGTCTTGGCGGAGCAGGTTAATCTTTTTACGGATCGGGCAGAACCCTTCATTTCCAATTGGCCACAAGAGAACGGGGCGTCCGAGGACAAGCTTTTAAGCAGCTTTGAAGAAGAGCTGGACCGGGTTGATGATCCCTTTTTGCGAGAAGACAGTACATATTTGAAGCGGCCCACAGGCAATCAGTCTGAGTTGGCCACAACGAATCGGAAGTGAGCGGTGACGTGGTGCGAAAGAAACAGTTCAAGTTGATGGGCAAGGTCTGGACGATTCTCTTGATCCAGTCATGTGTATTTGGTGTAGCCGCGCTTCTTGCCTCTGGCTTGTGGGAGCGGCCGGAAGCAGCTATCGCAAGCAGACTTCCCGACCTGCGCGTAGCGGGGGTTTCGTTGGAAGGGATGACGATGGAGCAGGCCCGGAACAGTGTGCAGGAGAGTATCGCCAAGCTCTCCGATTTGCCGATTGTCCTGACGAAGGAGCAGACCGTCTTTTCGCTGGACAAAGACAAGCTGGGGATTCGCTTTGAAGTAGAAAAGACATGGGAAAAGGTTGCGGAGCAGGCAGAGCGATCTTCGGGCATTCGGGGATTTGTTTACGGCTTGACTGGCGAGCCAGCAGATCGAAGTATTCCGCTGGCGGTTGTCTATGATCGCAGTGAGCTGATCAGACAAGTAACGGAGATTGCCCGCAAAGTGGAACAGCAGGCTGAGGCGGCGACGCTGCGAATTGAGCAGAACAGAGCGCTCGTCGTTCCAGAGATGATCGGGTATCGGGTCAATGTAGAAAAGACCGTCGCAGATATTGAAAACGAGCTGCAACTGCCGCGCACCGAGCTGCGTATCCCGCTTCAGGGCGAAAAAGAAAGCCCTGCAATCGTGAGCAAGGATTTGGAGAACAGTGTCCATCTGCTCGCGGAATGGACAGCTCCTTTGAATACGGCCGTTCCTGATCGATTCGTCAATGTAAAACAGGCAGCAAGTCTGCTGAACGGGACCATACTTTTACCGAACCAGGTCTTGTCCTTTAACGAAAAAACTGGCCCGTATACAGAGGCGAAAGGGTATCATCCCTCGGCATCCCCCAAACAGGATACGATCCCTGATGGTCTCGGCGGAAGTGCGGCACAGGTCGCATCTGCTCTGTTTGAAACATCGGTGCTGAGCGGTTTGGACATCATCGAACGGCACCAGGCAAGACGTCCGGTTGATTTTCAGCGTCTGGGCATGGAAGCCGTTGTGAATGGCCGGGATATGGATTTGCGTGTGGCAAACCGCCAGACTGCACCGGTGTACATCCATGCTGTCGTGGAGGATTCCCGGCTGCGGGTAGCACTGTTTGGGGGAGCGGCATCCAGCAAAGAAAAGCCGCTGCTGCTGACGGATATAGACGAGCATTTTCCGCCTGATACCATCGTCCGGGCGGACCGTTCGCTGGTGACAAACCAGGAGCGAATCGTGCGAATCGGGGAAAACGGGCTTCGCGCCAAAGTGTATTTGTATTTTCCTCAAGCAGACAAAAAAGTGCTCGTGGCCGATAACCTCTACCCGCCGATTCCCAATGTGGTCGCCGTCGGTCCGCAGTTAGCCCGGAGCAAACGTACGGATAACACGGAAGCCGACTGGCCGCTGGAAGCCGGAGCAGAGGACTGGAGCGAAAACGGAACGGATTGGACTCCGGATTACGTTTACGGTGACCAGGGAGAGTATCTGGATGGCACCTGGCCGGGGGGAACCGAAAGCTCCTCACAGGCGAGCAGTATCAAGCCGCCGGATATCGATGTTCTGCCGGGGCAACCATCTGAACCTGTTTCCACGGGCGGCGTGCCTGGCGCAGGGGGAAGCCCGTCCGGTACGGTTGAGAAAAAGAATGGCGTCATTATTTTGCATGATGCGCCGGTGAGGTGACGGGTATGGGAAGAAGACGGCTGGGTGATATCCTCGTCGAAAGCGGCTTGATCAGCGAGGAGCAACTGCAGGATGCGCTGGTCGAGCAAAAGAAGTCAAAGCTGAAGCTGGGGGATCATCTGCTGCAGCAAGGCTATATCACCGAGCAGCAATTGATCGAGATTTTGGAATTTCAGCTGGGAATTCCGCACGTTAGTCTGTATCGCTTCAAAATGGACCCCTCGCTGTCCAGCATCGTGACAGAAGAGGTAGCTAAGCGATACTCTCTGATTCCGTTGAAAAAGGAAGGAAACAAGCTGACTGTAGCGATGGTCGATCCGCTCGATTATTTCGCCATTGATGAGCTGAGGCTCAGTACGGGCTTTGTTATCGAGCCGGTGATTGCTACCCGGGATGAGGTGCAGCGTGCCATCTCCCGGATGTACAGCATGCAAGGCTCGGTAAAAGAGCTGATGGAAAAAATGGAGGCAGACGAGATCGAAGAGTCGCGGATCGTCGATGAGGACTCGCCGATCGTCCGTCTCGTGAATCAAATGTTCGAGCAGGCAGTCCAGCTCCGGGCCAGCGATATCCATATTGATCCGCAGGAAGAGGGCGTGCGCATCCGTTACCGTGTTGACGGCGTACTCAGGACGGAGCGGGTGCTGCCGCGCCATATGATCGGTATCCTGACTGCGCGGATCAAGATTATGTCCAATCTCAATATCGCCGAACGGCGCACGCCGCAGGACGGCCGCATCCAGCTTCATATCGACTACAAAGAGATTGATGTCCGCGTCTCCACCCTGCCGACGATCTACGGAGAAAAAATGGTGATGCGCCTTCTGGACGTGTCCAATGCCTTGATCGAGATTGAAAAGCTGGGCCTGACCAATCGCAATCTGGCCTATTTCCGCGATCTGGTCAATCGGCCAAACGGAATTATGCTGGTGACCGGACCTACGGGGAGCGGCAAAACGACCACGCTCTACGCTGCGTTGAACCATCTCAATCAAGAGGATGTCAACATCATTACGGTCGAAGATCCAGTAGAGTACCAGCTAGAGGGGATCAATCAGGTGCAGGTCAACGACGGTATCGGGATGAGCTTTGCCTCTGTGCTTCGCTCTATTTTGCGGCAGGACCCGGACATCATCATGGTGGGGGAAATTCGCGACCAGGATACCGCCGAGATCGCGATTCGCGCGGCTTTGACCGGACACCAGGTACTCAGCACGCTGCATACGAATGATGCCGTAAGCAGTCTTACGCGTTTGCTGGATATGGGCATTCCTCCGTTCTTGCTGGCTTCGTCGCTCAACGGTGTGCTGGCCCAGCGGCTGGTCAGACGGGTTTGCAAGGAATGCCGGAAGGAAATGCCTGCGACAGAACAGGAAAAAGCCCTGTTTGCCCAGCGCGGTATTGCCGTCGAAACACTTTGGCGAAGCGAGGGCTGCGGGAATTGCAGCATGACGGGATACCGGGGAAGACTTGCCGTCCATGAAAGCTTCCGCATGGATGATACGCTGCGGCACATGATAATCCAGCGTCTGCCGGCTGTGGAGTACAAAAAGCACGCTGTGAAAAACGGCATGGTGCTGATGTTTGACGACGCGCTGCTGAAAGTGAGACAAGGGCTGACGACCCTGGAAGAAATCTATCGGATTGCCCTGCCGGAATAATAGAGTGTCCATGCGAGATTGTAGAGGAGAGTGAATACCCATGGCAGGGGTGGAAATCAAAAAGCTGCTCAGGTACGCCTTTGAAAAAAAAGCATCCGATTTGCATGTAACCGTGGGGACGCCCCCTGTCTTTCGAATCGACGGTGAGCTGCGCCGTCTGGATATCCCGCCGCTTGCGCCAGGCGATACGGAAGAGATGGCCCAGGAACTGATCCCGCAGCATTTGTACCAGTCGTTTGTGGAAAAAGGAGAGCTCGATTTTTCCTATGGATTGCCGGGTGTCTCCCGCTTCCGGATCAATGCCTATCACCAGCGCGGCTGTATTGGTATCGTGGCGCGGGTCATTCCCGCCGGGATTCCGACGCTGGAGGAGCTTCGTTTGCCGGAGGTCATCCGGAAATTTTGCCACAAGCCGCAGGGGCTTCTCCTGGTCACCGGTCCGACGGGAAGCGGGAAGTCGACGACGCTTGCTGCGATGATCGACTATATCAACCGGACGATGCGAAAACATATCGTCACGCTGGAAGACCCGATCGAGTATCTGCACAAGCATCAGCTTTCCATGGTGAACCAGCGGGAGATCGGTTTTGATACCAACGATTTTTCCAGCGGGTTGCGCTCCGCCCTGCGGCAGGACCCCGACGTGATTCTGGTCGGCGAGATGCGCGATCTGGAAACGATCCAGACAGCCGTCACAGCAGCGGAGACCGGCCATCTGGTGCTGGCTACCCTCCATACGACAGATGCTCCGAAGACGATTGACCGGATTATCGATGTGTTTCCGGGACATCGTCATTCCCAGATCCGCATGCAGTTGGCCTCGGTATTGGTGGGGATTATCTCGCAACGGCTGTTTCCCCGCGTGGGAGGAGGACGTGCAGTTGCCACCGAAATTCTCGTGCACACCCATGCGATTGCCAACCTGATCCGCATCGAAAAGGTGCATCAGATCAAAAGCATGATGCAAACCGGCCGCGAGCTGGGCATGCACACCATGGAATCCTCGGTCACAGAGCTGGTAGAGAGAGGAGAAATCACTCAGGAGGCTGCGCAGTACTATTTGAGTGAAAGGGCGCTGGAGTAGATGCTTACTTTTCATTACGAAGCAAAGGATCGCACCGGCAAGCGAAAACGGGGAAAAATCGAAGCCAGCAGCAAGCCGGCAGCGATCGTAGAGCTGAAGCGGCAAGGCTTGGCTCTGCTTTCGATCGAGCAGGAAGCAAAGGGGCTGCTCCAACGCGAGATTCATTTTGGCAAGCCGGTCAAATCTAAGGATTTTATCGTGTTTCTGCGTCAGCTTGCTACGCTCATCAGGGCAGGCATCGGGATCGTCGACTCTGTGCACATCCTGTCCCAGCAAAGCGAGAGCAAGGCGCTTCGCAAAATCCTGATCGAGGTGGAGGCCGACATTCGCAAAGGCGGTCAGCTTTCCGAGGCCTTTGCCAAGCACCCGAAGGTCTTCCAGACGATGTTTCTCAGCATGATCCGGGCCGGGGAGGCTTCGGGGAGTCTGGAGATCGTGCTGGACAGGCTGGCCACCTATTACGAGAAGTCGCATTACACCAAGGAAAAGATCAAGTCAGCCATGATGTACCCGCTCACAGTCGGCATTTTATCCATCGCGGTGACTATGTATCTGCTGATCAATATCGTCCCTACGTTTGTCACCATGTTTGCCAGCTTTCACGCGGAGCTGCCGGCCATGACGAGAATGGTGATGAGCGCAAGTGATAGTTTAGTTAGGTCTTGGTACCTATATATAATAGGTATTATAGTCGTGTATTTTATTGTTCGAATAGTTGTCAATACTTCTTATGGACGATATTTGCTGGATTATGCTACACTGAAAATGCCGATATTTGGTAAATTACTGCAAAAAGGCGCACTGGCCCGCATGAGCCGTACCTTGAGCACGCTGTTTTCCAGTTCGGTGCCTATTTTACAGGCCCTCACGATTGTAGAGGATGTCGTCGGCAACAAGATTATCAGTCAAGCTGTGCATGAATCGAAAACCAGCCTTCGCGAGGGGCGGCCTTTGTCTGAGCCGCTGAAGCGGGCGTGGGTGATCCCGCCGCTCGTCTCTCGCATGATCGCCATTGGAGAAGAGACAGGATCACTGGACCAGATGCTGGAAAAGGTAGCTGACTTTTACGAGGCGGAGGTGGAGAACGCCGTTGACAAGATAAAGACGCTGATTGAGCCTTTGATGATCGTGATGCTTGCAGCCATTGTCGGTACGATTGTACTCGCTATTATGATTCCGATGTTTGAGATGTTTGGAAAGGTTCGCTAGAGAACCAACATGTATGTATGGGAGGAAATTATGATGTTTAGACGTTATTTGAAGGATCAGCGGGGTTTGACGCTGGTAGAGTTGCTGGCGGTTGTGGTGATTTTGGGGATTATTGCAGCGATTGCGATTCCGTCGATTGGAAATATTATTGAGAACAGTCGCAAGGATGCTCATATTGCGAATGCGCAGATGCTCGGGGAAGCGGCTCGGATGGCTGCTACTACCAAGGGAGTTGCTACGGGGACTTTCACGTTAGAGGAATTGCAAAAGGAAGGTTTGATTGGAGATATTCAGGTTCCTGGCGAAAGTGGTAAAAATTACGACCCTAAAAAGTCGGAAGTGACTATTGAAACTGACAAAAATTCTAAGAAACTCGTTACAACGGTAACACTGACAGCAGATGGTAGAAAAAAGGCATTCATTGATGATATAGATATTAGTACATTAGAAAGAGCGAATGTCCATTTAGAAGATAATTAGGAAGGGGGACCTTCTTCCTTTTAGACGAGATTCGTTCACTCTTGTAACGGTTTCTTCGTATTCTAGGAGAGACAATCATGTATCAAGGTTTTAGAGAGTCGTACGAAATCGAACATGGTACAATGAAAATAAAGGTAGAACAAAAGTCTTTGGAAAAACCAAAACTTCCTCATCCCAACTGATGCAGGAAGTTTTTTCCTGAACGTAAACACAAACCTACCAGCAAAGCGAAGGCAAAGCAAGCCTCACGAGGAGAGAGACCATGGAGTACCTCATCAGCAGCATTCTATTTCTACTGGGCCTGCTTTTCGGCTCGTTTTACAACGTCGTCGGCCTTCGCGTTCCGCAGGGGGAGTCTGTTGTGCTCCCGCCTTCGCATTGCCGAAGCTGCGGGCACAGACTGGGGCCGCTTGATCTGGTGCCGGTCCTTTCCTTTTTGCTGAGAAAGGGCAAATGCCACTACTGTCAGGCCAAGGTGTCGCCTCTGTATCCGCTGATGGAGGGCTTGTGCGGACTGGCATTTGTTCTGGTATTCGTGAAGCATGGTTGGAGCGCTGAGACGATTCTGGGCTTGCTGTTTGTCTCGATGCTGGTCATCGTCAGTGTCTCCGATCTGGCTTACCGGCTGATTCCGGACAAGATCACCCTGCCCGCGCTGGCGCTGTTTCTGATTCTGCGTTTCTGGATTCATCCGGATCAGCCGTATTGGATGCATCTGCTGGCGGGTGTGGTCGGATTTGGTCTGTTTTTTCTCCTGACGGTACTCTCTCGTGGGGGTGTCGGTGGCGGGGATATCAAGCTGTTTGCTGTTGTCGGTCTGTTTTTGGGCCTTCCCCTGCTGGCACTGGCTATCTTTTTGTCCGCCTTGCTGGGAACCTTGTTTGGCCTTGGTTTGATGCTGCTGCGAGGCGGCGGCCGGAAAACGCAGGTTCCCTTTGGTCCATTTATCGCGGCGGGCTCGTTACTCGCCTATCTGGCCGGGGACTCGATTCTGGACTGGTACCTCCGCTTGTTCTTTTGACAGAGGCCGGGGCAGATTCTCCCGGTTGTGATGGCAGGTTGAACGGCTTCAGATGTCGAATGATAGGTAGAATCAAATGAGAATTTTGTCGAATATGAAAGAAACGTATCGGAAATGCCAGCCAGCCTACGAGCGTTGGACAAGATCGACTGGTCGACGCATCCACCGGACTCTTATGGGGAATCACCGGACTGGTCGACTTAGCTCTGATCGCATGCCCGCTACAGAAAGGAAAAGAGCGGATGAAACTGCGCATCCCTTTTATACAAAATCCCGTGCGTGTTGGAATTGCTGTGGAAGAGGACGGTCTTCGTTACACCGAGGCCAGACCGACCGAAAATGGTGTGGAAATCCGTCAGGCTGGCTTGATTCCTCTGGAAGCAGGCAGCATCGAGAACGGGCGTATCACGGATATGGAACAGGCCAAGCTACAGCTCACTCTTGCCAAAAAGGAGCTGCGCCTGACGAAAAAGAAAGCGATCCTCTCGATCCCGACTTCGACTGTCGTGATCCGAAAAACAAACCAGCCCAAGCTCTCTCCTGACGATATCCGTTCGCTGCTGGAGATCGAGCTGGGCACGACCATTCATCTGCCATTTTCTCGTCCGTACTTTGATTTTCACAAAATCGGAGAAGTACCGTCTGGCCCTGACATCGATGAGCTTAGGGAGTTTGCTGTCGGGGAGAACCCGTCGCCGGAGGATGAATACCTCGTCATCGCGGCTCCGGGGGACGTGATTGATCAGTATCTGGAGCTATTAAAGGTGCTGGATATCGAGGTGACAGCCGTCGATATTGAACCGCTGGCGTTGTATCGTCTGCTTCGAGCAAGTGGAGTGGCGCACAAGACAGATTTCATGTTTCTGCAGTTGGGAGAGCACTCCGTCAACGTGAGTATTTTTCAAAGTGACATCCCGGAATTTTTGCGGAACATCCCGATCCAGATGGCTCCTATTCCGGCATCTGCTGAGAAAGCAGAAGAAGAATCTATGATCGGACTGGAGTCTTTCGTCAACGATCTGGTCAGGGAAGTAGACCGCGTCATCAATTTTTACCAGTTCAGCATGAAAAATGACGGTACCCGCATCCAGACGATCTATCTTACCGGTGAGGCAGATCATCTGGAGAAGATTGTCCAACTGCTTCAGCGCCGGCTGACCAGCTTTGAAATCGTTCCCTTGCCTGTCCATCACATGCAGTGGCCGCAATTGTCGCGCATCGATGCGCAGGCGTTCACGGCGGCAGCGGGATTAACCTTGAGAGGTTGACGAAAGTGGTAACCATAAACCTACTACCGAAAAAGAAAAAGGTGAGCAGCGGCGCCATGTGGCTGTCCCTGGCAGGGATCATCTGGCTGCTGGGGGCTGGTTGGATGGGCTGGACCTATTATGCGGAAAAAGCCGCGATTGACCGGCTTCAGCAGGAAATCTCCCAGCAAGAGCTGTTGCTCAAGACAGCAGAGAAACAGATGGGTTCCCAATCCGTATCGGCCACTTTGGATAAGTATCTGGAGGTCGCCAAGCGCGTGCAGCATTTGTTTTCGCCAACCACGCTGTTGCTGGATCAATTTGCCGAAAATCTGCCAGAGATGGGCAAGCTGCAAAAGATCAGCTACAGTCTGGACGGTGAGGTGCAGCTCGTCGGCCGCTTTGAACAGTTCGACGATGTCGCCTCTTACCTGCACAACCTGCAAGCTTCTCCGTATGTGCGAGAGGCACAGGTCAAATCGATAGTGGCCTCGCCTGTCAAATGGAAGGGACCGGTTGATCCGAACGGCCAGCCGCAATCTCCTGCGCTGCAAGCAGTAGGTGGCGCGCTTATGCCGCGCTATACCGCTACGTTTGAACTGAAAGTGCAAGCGCTGAATCTCGACGAATTGACCGAACGCATCAATGCGTTGGCGTCAGAGCCGAAAAAGTAGGAGAGTGAACATGGCAGAGAAGACACGTCAACTCCTTTTCTTGTTCGCCGCTTTGCTGTTTGCCCTGCTTGCCGTCTTCTACTATTTCTATCTCGCGCCGTTGCAAGAAAAGAAGAATCGGCAAACTCTGGAGCTGGCTCAGCTTCGGGCTTCTGTGCAGGGAATCATGGACAAAAAGCAAGAAGAGAAAAAAGAGCAGGTCGTCACCGAAGAAGCATTGGCCAAAGTGATAGAGGCCATCCCGGTTACACCATATACGGATCAGCTCGTCAAGGATTTGGGCAGACTCCAGACGATCAGCCGCGTGGAGATACTCAGCGCCTCCTTTGACGAGCAAAAGGCCATGTCGGCGAAGGATATGGCAGAGCAGATCATTCCCAAAGAGGATCAACAGAACAAGGCATCGGCTGAAGCTCCGCAGGAGCGGTCAAACGCGTCCACGAACTCCGCAGAACAAACAGTCGCAGTTCAGACGAGTGCAGAGGCAACCGCAACTCATTCTGCCAAGGACCAAAAGGAGAACGCCGGAAACGAGGCTTTGTCCATCGAGAAACTGAAGCGCTTTTTACCGGAAACGATACTGGGAAGCGTAGCGATCACGATATCTGTGAAGGGCGAATATGAACAACTGTACCAGTTTCTCACGGAGGTACAGGAGATGTCGCGCTACCTGCGGGTCGATGAGATCAGTGTAGCCGATACGGAAAAGGATGAATTTGTCGTCCCATCAGATGAAAAGATGACGGCCACGGTAAAGCTGACGAGCTACTATGCTCCGGAGTTCAAGCAACTGATTGACAAGCTCCCAGCCGTCGATGTCGAGGCGCCGTCGGGAAAAGATAACCCGTTTCGTTACGGGGCAAAGAATTCGAACGGGGAAAATCCGAAGCAAGAAGAGGCATCAAACTGATGAACACAAAAGGAAAGCCGTTGCTCTTTTGCAGGAGTAACGGCTTTTGCGTTTCGTTTTTAGAGCAAAATACCTGCGTTAATCAAAGGATCGGCGGGCGGGCCAGGAGCCTTGCAGCTTTCGGATTTGCACGATTTGTCCGGTGTGGAAGGCATCGTGGAGAATGATGCTCCATACACTCAGTCCCAGGGTTTTGATTGGGGAGGGGCGATCAAAGGCATCCTCATCGAACGTTTCCAGCAGGCTCCGAAGTTGATGGTGAACGGTCTCCATCCGTTTGACATCGGCCTGCCAAGCCGCTTCATCCTCCGGGCCGCCTGATGGAGTGAAGGTGTCGTCGTTGCTGTCCGCTGTCACCTCATCTTGATTCTGCAAACGCTGGAGCAAGCGCTCCTTGTAAAAGAGAAGATGGCTGACGTTCTCCCAGATGGTGTTGCCTGCTTCGCCAGGGGGACGCCAGCTTGCCTGAGCGGCTGTAAGTCCAGCTAACGCATCTTTCAAAGGGGGGTACCAATCTTCTTTCGCATACGTGCAATCCAGTCCGTGTACAAGCAAATCCATCCGGTTCATGTGAATCCTCCTCTTCTGGGAAAGGGTAGCGGGGAGCGGTATAATGGGAAAGATGGGGATCAACCGCTTGTAACTACCAATTTCTATTTTAATGGTTACAACAAAAATGTACCATATTATGGTGCCGGTATCAAGAGAGGAGACGCATCGTGGAGTGGCTATGCCTTGATTTTATCAACAGCGATTGCCGGGACTGGCGCGGTTCCGGTGAGCGACTAGAGCGGCTGACTAAGCCGGAATGGTGGCAATATTTTTCGCAAAAATGGGAGTTGGGGGAGGGCATGCCGACAGACCCTGACTTAATCAAAGCCCTTGCCAAGCTGCGTTCACAAATGAGAAATGTGACCGAAGCCGTCGTGGCAGAGAAGGCCCCCGATCAGCAGGACCTGGACGGAATCAACCAGGTATCCGCTTCTGTGCCGACCTGCCGCCAGATTACCTTTCAGCAGACGGGCGGCTTTCAGGCGGTGGAGCTTGTTTTGGCCGAGGGCTGGGCGCTCATCATGGGGAAAATCGCTGCTTCTTTCATCGAGTTGCTGACCGGCTCTGATTTGCGCCGGTTGAAGATATGTGAAAACCAAAACTGCCTTTGGGTCTATTACGATGGAAGCCGCAACCGTTCCAGCCGCTGGTGCGACGACAAGACATGCGGCAACCTGATGAAAGTGCGCCGGTTTCGCGAGCGGCAAAAAAACAGGGAAGAGTAAAGGGGAGAAGAGAATGCGCAACCCGGATGTGCCTGCCTTGCGATTGGAAGAGTTCACACCAAAGGAGATTCCAGGATTGGTCAAGCTCTCTGCTTCTGTTGGCTGGGATTACGACGAGGACGAAGTGAAGACGCTTTTTTCTGCCGGGAAAGTATTTGGTCACAAAGACAGCCAGGGACTTGTTTGCTCCAGTGCTGCTGTCATCCCATATGGCAAGACGCTCGCCTCCATCGGAATGGTGATCGTTCATCGTGAATGCAGGGGATTGGGACTGGGTAAAGAGCTGACCCAGGCTTGCATTGATGCGGTTAGCGGCGGCAAGGCTTTCGCGGACGACATGGATGTGGCAAATGATCCGATTCTGATGCTGATCGCTACGCCAGAGGGCAGACCTCTCTATGAGAAAATGGGCTTTGCTGCCGTCGATTGCGTCCACAAGCTGCTCTGTGACGTGTATGCGGCCCCAAAAGAGTCTCCTAAAGACTCAGCGGCTTCTGTCCAGCCGTTGCTGCCGGAGCATGTGGAGCAGGTGGTCAAATTGGATCAGCGAGCAGTAGGCGCCGAACGAAAAAGCTTTTTACAGCGGCGCATTCAGCAGGCGCGAAAAGGAGTTGTCCTGTTGGATGCGGATGGTCGAGTCACGGGGTATGGTCTCGCTATTGAAGGCCCGGTAAACCTGATTCTGGGACCGATTGTCGCACCGGATGATCAGGGCGCATCCCGGATTGTGACGGAGCTTGCGCGGGATTGCCAAGGACGGCTGCGAATCGACGTGCCGTCAGGGCATCACGCATTTCGAACATTCCTTCAATCATGCGGCTTTGTTCAGGTAAGCCAGCCGCCCGTCATGATTAAAAATGGAGAGAGGCTGCCAGAAAGAAATGGACAGCTTTTTGCCATTGCTGCGCAAGTATTTGGCTGAAAAGAACGGTTTTCTTCCCGCCCTCACGAGGGATCGGAGCGGGGGGTAACGGTAATGAAAAGAAAGACGGTCGCCAGCACCAGCGAGGATGGAAGCGACCGTCTTTTTTTGTGGAAAAACAAAAAGGGGCAGATGCTGTGATCTTACGTGGATTCCTGCCCCAGCTTTGTCTGCGGCTGAGAGCGCAGAAGCGGAACAATAAAGAGCAGTCCGACAATAAAAAGAAGGGCGGCAATTTCATAAACGGATACAAGCGAAAGCCATTTCTTCATGGAACCGGAGATACTCATGGTCAGTACCATTGCCCCTGTAAAAAGCGGGCTGAGAATCCCCATTACCCGTCCGACAAAAGAGCCCTCTGTATACTTCAGAATCATTGTATTGATCCCGATTTGGATGCAAGGCATGAAGAGGCCGGTAAATAACTGAGCAGTCATGGTCAGCCACACATGGGTCGAATAACCGGCAATGGCGAGCGAAATCGCATTGGCCAGTATCCCGACCGCGAGAAGCTTTTGCGGCAAAACTTTCTTGGCAATCGTCATCGTCAAGGCCCCGCCGATAATCATGCCCACCCCATTGACAGCCATCAGCCATTTCAGACTTTCTTTGGGCAAACCGAGGCGCTCTGTGATCAGAAATATACCCAGCGGCTGAATCAATCCGATACTAAGACCAGCGGCCAAAAAGCAGAAGCCGAGCCTGCTCAGCACCTGATTTCCCAGGACATAGCTGATCCCGGCCTTCATTTCTTGCAGCAAAGAGGTCGGCTGCCCGGATTTTTCCTCCATCCGATCTGCGGGCAGGAAAACCAGGACGCCTGCCGACAGCAAAAAAGCAACCCCCATAATCGCGATCGCCGCACTGATCCCAAATGATTGATAAACAAAGGTACCAAGCACTGGCCCGAAAATCATAAAGACGGCAAACAAGGTCTGATAGACGGCCATCCCGGATTGCATTTGTTCCTCCGGCAAATGCATTTTAAACAGTTTCATTCCGGAAGGCTGAGAAAATTGGGAGAGAATAGCGGAAATGAGCGTGGCAAAAAACACGGCTTTCCATGTTCCGAACAGAAAGGTCAACAGGACGGCAAAGACAGAGACGGCACTGAGGATGTCACACCAAACCATGGTTCGTTTGGGCCGCCAGCGGTCTGCGAAGGTCCCGCCGATGAACGAAAAGATAAAGATGGGAGCAAATTCTGCAAGATAGATCATCGAGATGGCAAAAGGATCGCCGTTTGTCTGATCCATGACGAATAAAAGTACCGCAAAGTTGCGGACCCACACCCCCACCTGCAAAAACAAGGCCGAGAGCAAAATGGTCATAACCACGCGATTGTAAAAAATTCCTTTTTCAGGCATGAAAAAGCCTCCTTATCCACGTTTCTGGACAGGAGGCAGATCGCTCAAGATCGCAAAGGGGAACCTGCAAAGCTGAAGGCAGCATGGTTAAGGTCACCCTTTTTCCCAAATGGCCCTGAAGCATACTTCGTTCGACAAGTACCAGGCTCAGCCATCTTCAGTTACTCCCTGATTCGGTACAGAGCCACAGCTCGCACAGAATGGGAAGTCCGCGATTATGAACAAACACACCAATCCGATCCAGAAACCGTTATTGTTTCCTCGTTACGCATGGAATTGTCAACGGTTTACCTTTGGAGAACAGGATTAGTTGTTCATTGTTCATAAGTCACCCTTCCGATTTCGTATGGGTCTGATCATATCATGTAAAAAAAAGGAAGTCAACTATATTTATGAGCGCGCTTCCTTCACCGTCTGCACAAACTGACGTGCTGTTTTTGTCAGATTGGACAGGAAAGCATCATCGATCTCCCCGCGAAAGCTGACGAGGGAGCTTCCTACGCCGAGTGCAACGGCCCCCGCTTGAATATAGGCGGCTGCATTGGAGAGATCCACTCCTCCGGTGGGCATCAAGGGAATATGAGGCAACGGGGCGCGAATGTCTTTCAAGTACCCCGGACCGAATACATTGGCCGGGAAAACCTTGATCACATCGGCGCCGTGTTCATAGGCGGTCAAGATCTCTGTCGGGGTCAACGCACCGGGGATGCTGACAATACCGTAACGTTTGGTCATGCGGATCGTCTCCGGGTTGACGGTGGGTGAAAAGATAAACTGCGCTCCGGCCAGAATCGCAGCCCGGGCCGTTTCCGGGTCCAATACCGTACCGGCACCAACCACCAGCTTGTCGCCGTATTCGGAAGCGATTTGTTCGATCAAAGTAAGCACCTTGGGGGTTTCCATCGTAATTTCCAGGGTGGTGACGCCGCCTTCCAAAAGCGCGTTGGCCACTGCCATCGTTTTTTCCGGCTGGGCGCCACGGATTACGGCCACGATCCCGCTATCGAGGATTTTTTGCAACTTCGTCATGACAAGCTCTCCCTTCTATTTGACAAGCTCTCCCTTCTATTTGACAAGCTCGTACTCTTTTTCATTACTTTCTGCATGTTCATCTCAGCACGTCTTCGCCGGTCGCCTCGATAAACCGTTTTACATCCGATCGCTCTGGCAGACCCTCGATATCGCCGTTTACCATCGTGACCATCGCTCCGACGGCATTGGCCCGAACCACTGCATCTGCGATTGGCAAGCCATCCAGCAGTCCGGAGACAAAGCCGGCAGCAAACCCGTCTCCGGCCCCGACCGGATCAACGACCCGCTCTACGTGAAATCCCGGCATCAGCCGATTTTCATCCGGTGTAAAGTAATGAGCCCCCGCTTTTCCGAGCTTCAAGACCACCAGCTTGGCGCCCGCGTCGAGAAAGAGCTGACCCAGCTTGTGCGGATCGCTTTCTCCGAACAAAAAAGCACCTTCCGATACACCTGGCAGGATGATGTCCGCCTGCGAAGCGATGGTTAATAATGTTTCGCGAGCCTGTTCTTCTGACCACAGCTTCCGCCGCAGGTTGGGATCAAAGACGATGGTCAACCCTTTTGCTTTTGCCATGCGGATTGCGTCCAGCGTCATTTCACGGCAATTCTCGCTCAGAGCCGGTGTAATCCCGGAAACAAAGAGGAAGCGGGCCCGGGAGAGGTAGGCTTCGTCCAGATCGGCGGATGTCATGCGGCTAGCGGCAGACCCCTTGCGGTAGTAGTACACATTGATATCGCTTGCATTTCGGAGCTCTTTAAAAAAAACGCCCGTAGGTGCTTCCGGGTCAAAACGGACGCAGCTCGTATCGATCCCTTCCCCGCGGACAAAAGAAAGCAGGGCTTTCCCAAGCTCATCGTCTCCCACTCGGCTGATCCAGCCGACACGATGCCCCAGTCTGGCAAGCCCAATGGCAAAATTGGTTTCAGATCCGGCAAATTTTCTCGAAAACGTGTGCGCATAGCGCATCAGACCGGTGCTCTCCGGCGTAAACAGGACCATGGTCTCTCCAAAGGTGACGACGTCCATAAGCGTATCCTCCAGGGTGTGCAATTATCGTGATACGGCGATCATTTATCCGTCCTGGCTGCCAGTGGCATCTTTCATGTTTACCACGGTATTTTCCAGAGACATCAAGCGGTTCATCTAGACGTTCCGTATCGTGGAACAATGTTCCTAATTTGTTTCATCAACTAATTGTAAAAATAGACTGTCATCTTTGTCAATCATAACCGGGCTGCAAACGAAAAGCCTTGGCTCCAAGCTCTATGAAAGAAAGTCATGAAAAAGCCCCTCCAGGTCAACAGCAAGGAACTTCCTTTTTACTGTCAACGTAAAGGGGAGATATCAAAAAAGGGCTTTTAACTTTCCTCCGAAAGAAGTCTCCCACTTCTAAACGTGAAGGTGCTTTTAGCAACAGTGAAAGTGGGGGATGAATTTCGGTTAGGCGTAGCCTAAAGTTGTCTCTTTTTTTGTGCCATGATACAATCAGTCTTAGATAAAAGAAGGGCTGTTATATAAATGAAATTAGACAATAATAATCATTCAGTATTCCTATTGTATTATCATCTTGTTCTGGTCATAAAATATCGCAGAAAAGTGATGGATGATACCATATCTGACTATGCAAAAAATATGTTTGTTCGATTGGGCGAAAGTTACAATATTTCCTTAGTCGAATGGAATCACGATATTGACCATGTGCATATTTTGTTCAAAGCACATCCGAATACTGAAATGTCAAAGTTCATCAATGCCTATAAAAGTGCAAGTTCACGACGTATCAAAAAGCATTTTCCACAGGTGAAAAAGAAACTGTGGAAAGAGTATTTTTGGTCAAGGAGTTTTTGTTTGCTTACAACAGGTGGTGCTCCCATTGAAGTGATAAAAAAATATATAGAAAATCAAGGTGTAAAGTGAGGTGATTCGATATGGCAAACAAAGCATATAAGTTCCGTCTGTATCCAACGCAAGAACAAGAGAAACTCCTTGCCAAAACCTTCGGTTGTGTTCGTTTCGTCTACAACAAAATGTTAGCTGAACGAAAGGAAACATATGAACAATTCAAGGGTGACAAAGAAGCGCTAAAGAAACAAAAGTTTCCTACTCCTGCTAAGTATAAGGAGGAGTTTGCATGGCTCAAAGAAGTAGATAGTCTCGCATTGGCGAACGCCCAACTGAATTTGCAGAAGGCATACAAAAACTTCTTCTCTGGTCGTGCTGAATTTCCGAAGTTCAAAAACCGTAAGGCAGGACAATCCTACACAACCAATGTGGTAAACGGAAACATTATGCTTTTGGATGGCTATATCAAATTGCCGAAACTGAAACTTGTGAAAATGAAGCAACATCGGGAAATTCCGTCGCTTCATATGATCAAGTCTTGTACGGTTTCTCGAACAAAAACAGGAAAATACTATGTTTCTATTCTCACTGAATACGAACATCAACCTGTACAAAAAGAAGTGCAAGCTGTTGTTGGCTTAGATTTTTCCATGAATGGCTTATTTGTCGATAGTGAAGAAGGTGAGACAGCCAATTACCCTCGTTTCTATCGCCAAGCCTTGGAAAAATTAGCGAAGGAGCAGCGTATTTTATCACGTAGAAAGAAAGGCTCTAGTCGTTGGCACAAACAACGTCTGAAAGTAGCGAAGCTACATGAAAAAATTGCGAACCAACGAAAGGACTTTCTCCATAAGGAATCGCACAAATTAGTGAAACTGTATGACTGCGTGGTTATCGAAGACCTCAACATGAAAGGAATGTCTCAAGCACTCCATTTCGGGAAAAGCGTTGCTGATCATGCCTGGGGCATGTTCACGACATTTCTTGGGTACAAGTTAGAAGAGAAAGGGAAAAAGCTTATCAAAATAGATAAATGGTTTCCATCATCCAAAACTTGCTCATGTTGTGGTCAAGTAAAAGAGTCTCTATCCCTTTCTGAGCGTAAATTCCACTGTGATTGTGGTTTTGTGGCAGACAGAGATTGGAACGCTTCTATCAACATCAAACGTGAAGGATTACGCTTATTAGCGTTGGTATAGCAAAAAGAACTCTTGGAACGAGAGGGATAGCTCGGTCAGTTTTCGTTGGCTACTAAAAGCAACGATAAGTCGAGAAGCCCCCACTTCAAAAACCGTAAGGTTTTAAGTGGTGGGTAGTTCACAAATGGGAATGCTGTCCAGTATTCATATCATTGCGCACTTCATTTAGATAGTTCTCTGTATACATAATCTGAGAGCTGCTTATCTTTTGGGGAATAGTCTTTTTCCTCTTCTTCACACGGTCATACATCACAGCAAACGCCATCAAGCCGCCAAAAATCGTTAAGAGGAAGGCCCACATTGGCATACAAATCCCTCCTTGATAACACTTTATATAATAGTAGACGTTTTCTTCTGCGTGATGTTGCTCCTGATTTTAACTATTTTGTCCCCAAAACACGGCCTCTCTTCGCCGGAATCTTCAACGGCAGCGCCGTCCTCTACGTCGTTTCGTTCTTAGCAGGGCGGCGGACGCACGTCATCAGACCAGCTTTTCCCTCTGTTGTGCACACAAAGACGGGAGTGGTGCATACTATTGGAAGGAAAATGAAGCATGGCGAAAGGGGGCGCTTACGATGAAGAAACGCTTTTTACGATATCTGCTGTATGTATTTATAATCATAGCGCTGCTGGTTGCCGCGATCGCCTGGTTTCTTGACCCATACCGCCCGGATGAGGCTGCCATGCAAGCGATGAAGTCCGGAAACGGTGTCAAGGTTGAGGAGGTGGAAGGGCTGATTATCTTTGAAGGGGGCGAAAACAATCCGCCGGGTGTGATTTTCTATCCAGGCGGACTGGTCGGACCGGAAAGCTATGCCCCGATTGCCCGCCTTTTGGCGTTGTCCGGCCATCGGACCGTCATCGTCAAAATGCCGATGAACCTCGCGATTACCGGTGTAGATCGAGCCGATGATGTCCTGAAAGGCTATCCAAAGGAAACCTTCGTCATCGGGGGACACTCACTGGGCGGCGTGATGGCAGCCCGCTATGCCGCGGTCCATCCCGAGAAAGTCGCGGGCGTTTTCCTGCTCGCGTCCTATCCCGATCAAAAAGGGAATTTGAAAGAAAGTGGGTTGCCCGTGTTGTCGCTGATCGGCTCCCGGGACGGGGTGATGAACCGGACGGAGTACGAAAAAGCACGGCAATTTTTGCCCGATCATACCACCTACCTTGCCATACCCGGGGGAAATCACGCCCAGTTTGGAAGCTACGGAGCCCAAAAGGGGGACCAGCCTGCTGTCATCTCGCCGGAGGATCAATGGCAACAAACAACCGCTCTTCTCAGAGGGTGGATGAAGTCAGTACTCGATATACCGGGGAAATGATACCTTAGCCTTGATGAATCTTCGGTTGGGAAATGATCCCCGAAACGACGCCCACAATGCGGATATTTTCAGAGGGAAGGATTAAAGGAGGATGGTCGTCGGTGCAGGAAAAGACGCATTCTACAGGATTCACTTCGGTCGCCACGCGAATGATGTACTGTCCCTCCTGTCGGACCATGACGGGTCTGCCGATGATCGGCTCCAGCGAGTAGTCGGAGATCAGCAGTCCATCTCCCGGGGATATCCCCAAGCCCTGCAAACCATTGTCCCTCATGATCAAAGCGAAGCGAGCCACATGATAACTGGCGATCGGAATCCACGACATCAGCGAAAGCTCCTCTTCGTCCAGCGAAAGGTCGAAAAAATGGGAACTGAAGGCGTCCCCCGCCAAAAATACTTTTTTCATAGTTCCTCCTTTCAGCAGAAGCCGTTCGTGACAGCTTGCCGGACAAGCCTGCCACCGACCGGTCTTCTACCTACTCATCGGTTTTGCGCAAACAATCACCAGATGACCGGATGCCCCTTTGCATACATTCTGCCCAGCAAACGGTCAAACCTCTTTTGAGCCAGCGAGAGAGGCACGCGAAAAGCGCTGGCCAGAAGCGAAGGTGCTTCATAACGGGTGCAATGATCCAATAAAGGGACAAACATAGGATAAGGCAGCAGCAGATGCTCGGCAAAGTGATTGGCTTGTGCTTCCTGCATCCCGATCATCGTTTCGCCGCTCCAGGGCTGAATGCCTTCGTGCAGCAGCAGATGTCCCAGTTCGTGGGCGATCTTTTCGCGTCGCTCGGGCACCGACAGGCGTTGATCAACAGCGATGACAAACCGGTCAGGCAAGAAAGGATGTGGATGTGCGCGACTGCGACCGTCGATATCCCACAGCTCAATTCCATATGCCAGGCATAGCTCAGTCAGTTGTATATCTTCCGGCTGCCGGATGTCGTGAAGCTCCAACAGCTGATAGACGCGGGATTCCAGCCAGGTTTGCGGCTGGAGTGCATCGACAACGAGAGAGAACATCGAAATAAACCTCCTGAAGGAACGTATGTTCGTTTCTTGTCCGAAAAGATTGCCCCTTTTAACGGGGCTTTTTTATTTGGCGTTTCCTACTATTCATTCTTTCGTTTTTCCGTAATGTCATACAGGGATGGCGGACGAGACTCCTTTACCCGTTGGATCTTCATCTGCTTTTTCAAATCGTACCAATACCGGCGTATTTCTTTTTTCTCCTCCTCGGAAGCTTCCAGGTAGCCGTCGAGAAAGTAATAGTCGTCCGGGTCATCGATTTTTTCCTGAAGCAAATCGTCCAGCGTCCGATTGGCACCCGTTACGGCCGCATCTGCGGAAGCAGCAGAGACGTCGTCTACACGGCCGAGCAGCCAGTCCGTCGAGACATGCAGGATATCCGCAAGCTGTGTCAGCATCTCGTTGGGCGGTGAACTGTGATTATTTTCGTAGTTGCTAATGGTCCCCTTGGTGGTCCGGACCTTTTCCGCCAGTTCTTCCTGCGTCAGTCCTTTTGCCCTGCGGGCCGTTCGCAATCGCTGGGAGAGCATGAACGAACCATTCCTTCCTGTGAGTAGGTACAAATACATTGTACAACATTGGAGATAATTAGGGAATAGTATATAAAATTTTTGTATTTACTCTATTGACATACAAGATATTTGTATTTTATGATCGGGTTGTCCTGTATAAAGGTGGAAAAGTACAAAAATCCTGTAATTAAGGAGTGAGAATAATGGAAGCATGGTTTGCCGTTCCTACCGTACAAGTAAATTGGCCTGCGACACAGCGCAGAGTGAAAAAAACGCTTGATTTGGCACGCGATTTTATCCGTATGGGGTTTCATCCGGGAATGGAGGCGAGAACCACAGCCGGATGGCAGACTACGCCGGTGTCGACAACGAACCGTTTTCGCAGCAGCACGGAGCAGGTCGCGATTCGCAATGCGACGATTGAGCAGGAGAGGCGCGAGTATGTGGAGCAAATACTCCGTGCGGTTCGGCGCCTCTCTTCGCGCGAGCGGGAGCTGATCATGACCCGCTGGTTTGACGGGGAAGACCGCACTGACATCGAAGCGTATATCATGCTGAATCTGACCCATTCCTCGTACTATCGGGTACGGAACAGCGCTTTTCGCAAGCTGGCTTGCGGTCTCGGCATAGAAGTATTCACCGAAGCGCAGGCATGACCGGGATGAGATGATTTTGAAACAGTTGTGGAACACATTTTGGAAAGCAAGCTGCTAGGATGATAGTGACACCAACAGAAAGGAGGAGGGAGTCATGGAAAAATGGTGAGCAGATTCATTTTCATAGACCTGGGGGCCGATTTCGGCTCTTTTTTGTTTGCCTTTTTTACCCGTTGCCATGCGCAACGCAGGTAAAAACATGTCCTGCGAACACACAAATTCAAAGAAAAGGTGGGAGACCAAGGAATGAAAACAAATCTGAGAAACAACTGGCGGTGGTGCGCGCTTGTTTGCTCCTGGGCGCTTGTCATGCTCGTCACGATCTCGTCGATGCCAATTCCTCGAATGACGGCTTCGGCCCAGGAACTGCCGAAGCTGTTCCAAACGAGCCCTGATCTGAAATACGAGCCTGTAAGTGAAGAAAAGGCGCAGGAGCTGATGAACTACATTTCCAAACGGAAACAGACGCCGCCGCTATCCCTGCAGCAGTCGTCCGCGGCCAATGCTGGGTTCCGCGACAACTTTGAGCCGAACAACGATGCCGCCAGCGCCTACCCGATCAAGCGGGGACAACTCTACCTGTCACTGCTGTCGTCGGCAAATGATGTGGACTACTACAGGTTTGACTCGGGCAGTCAGTCCGGTCTGATGACTGTCAAACTGGGGGTTCCTGCCGGAAAAAACTACGATCTGGTCGTGCTGGAGGGATCGGAAATCGTGGGCGGAAGCGCCAACAGTGAGCCGGGAGCCGATGAAATCGTCGAGTTTCAGGCGAAAGCCCATACCACGTACTATGTCATCGTGCTAAGCCTGGATCAGCACTACAGCACGACAGCCCGGTACCACTTGCTGCTGAGCAGTCCTCCCGAATTGGCCTGGGGAAGCGCCATTGACCTTAGTCTTCCCAAGGGTGAGGCAGCCGGCTACAAAATCATCCCCCCTGTCACGGGGAATTACCGCATCTTCACCGGCCCCTACGGAGGTACGGGTGCGCCAAATGACACCATCCTGATGCTGTTCGCGGACGATCTCATGCAGCGGCTGGTCGATCTCAACGATGACGCATCGGAGGATACCGTATTTTCCGAAATCTCTGCCAGGCTCACTGGAGGAACCGCGTATTATCTCTACGTCGTCCACCGGGCATACGTGTTCGATGAGCCGGATGAAAGCGTGCGTGCCCGGCTGACCGTCGCTGCAGATGCGCAAATCAAAGCCGAAGTTCCCGTATTGCGCGAAGCGGCGGCGAACGATGGCAGTATCGCGATGGAGCAGAAAGTGACCCTGATGAACAGCGTATTTGTCCCCAGCATCACGGACGGTGTGCAGGTAAATCGCCTCCCCGAAGGCTTGCGTGCAGAGGTGGTTAGACTAAGCGGCACACAGCTTGCGATCCGTTTTCAGGGGAAGGCGCTGTCTCATGAAAACAAGGATGATATCGCCGATGCAAGCATCACGATTGCCAAAAAGAACATCGTTGGAGCGATCCAGGATGTGACGACCAATCCGTTCGCTTTTGACTTCACCGATACCGAAGCGGTCAGCTTGCAGGCTCCGCGCGATCTGGACGTGGCGGCTTCGCAGCAGCGGATTATCAAATTTACCCCGCCTGCCACCGGTACCTACGAGCTGTTCACCGATTACTTTGGGGGGAACCCGGCAGAGGGAACCAGTGACACCGTGCTGTCCGTCTACGAGGATTATCAGCTCACCCGTCATCTGGCGACCAATGATGACGGTCCCAAACCACCCTTTTCCAGCCTGACCCTGCTCCTGGATGGAGGACGGGATTATTTCCTCAGCGTGAAAGGGTGGGGAGGAAGAGCTGTTCACGCACGGCTGGCTGTCCGCTATCTCGGTGTCGAATACGTGTACAACGAAAAGGGACAGCTTGTTCAGATGAAACAGAATGACAAGGTGATCACGGAGTTTTTTTATGACAACAACGGAAATCTGCTTCGAAAAGTCATTCGCAAATAAAACGAAAAAGAAGGAGGCAAATCCATGCGGATAAAAAAAGCAGCTTTGAAAAGTATGCAGGTATTTTTGGCCTTGTCCTTGCTGCTGCCGGCGGCGGTACAGGCACAGGGGCCAGGCTGGGAAAAGAATGCGGTCATGGTCAACAAGAGGGAAAGGATGCCGGACACCAAAGAGTGGCTGGCGCAATTTGCTGCAAGTCCAGGCAGCAAGGGAGCTTCTGTCAACGAACTTGCACCTGATGAAATCCCCGCTTACACGGATGATGAGATAAAGGCGATGCCGTGGGAGCCGATTTCTGCCCAGACGGCGATTCTGCTGAAAAATGAGCTGGACCGAACCAGCCTGCAGATCGTCGCCTGGTTCTACCCGCAAGCAGATCGGCTTTTGTCACACGAGGAAAAAGTAGAGAAGTACGGCTGGTCCGATCAGGTCGTCATGGAGAAAGTCGCCAGCCTCTCCGCCCAATCATACAGTCTTTTGGCAAAACTCGTTCCCGTTGCCGGCGAGCGCTACCAGCAGTGGAAACAGACGGAACGACAGAGCGATGCTCAGCAGATGCCATCCGTACAAAAAGAGGAGGGGCTTGCACCATCCAAAACAGAGACAAATCGGGAAGCGTCAAACGCGGCTCCGTCCGCCGTGCCGGATTTGCCGGATGCCGTCTATGATCCTGAAGGTTTGACCTACCAATACAAGCGAAACATCGATGCGCCTGTCGACGAAGTACACCGTATGTCCAACGTGGCGGAAACCGACCTGTATCTCGAAGGAAAACACGGCTTGGATCTGAAGCTCGAGCGCAGGTATTCCCAGTTTGATGCGATTCAAGAGCGGTATTATTACAGCTACAATGGAAATCGCACAAAGAGCGATATGAAATATGTGAATACCTACCATATGCCCCGGGGATGGAAGCTCAATCTGCCGATGTTTGAGGAGATTGAAAAAGTGGATGCCAGTTGCGAGTATGTCGGCACGCGCCCCGAATACACGTGCGGCTCCAGCTATGTGGGAAAACGCTATATCTTTACACTGGACGATGGCACCGTGCTGGAGTCTTCTTCGGAAAAAGGGGACTGGGTGAATTATCCCTATCAGGGCGCTGTAATGTCCGGTTACGGGAAAGGAAAAACGGAAAACGGGAAAAAGGAGATTGTCACCCTGCTGTACAACGGCTACTCCTACACCTTTTCCAAAGAGGATATGGATCAAGAAAAGTATGAAGCCACTGATGTGGTCACGAAAACCAATGTCTACGGCGATACGATCGTCTACAAATTCCCGAAAAACGGCAAACCGATCCAGATCACTGACAGCGTCGGACGCTATATCGAGATGAACCCGAACGGTGTGATCACCTATCTCAAGCTATATGCCGACGCTACGAAAACCAAGCTGCTCAAACATATCGAGTACGATTGGGGAGGAACGGCAACAGCTACTGACAGGATCATTGAGCGTGATACGAAAGGAAGCGGCAGCAAGCTGATCGCCGAATACAGCTACCTCGATCCGACCGTATTCGGTACGACGGAGTTTAATCTTCGCGCTTCCTACTATTTGCCGGCCACAAACAAGGTCATCCCGCTCGACTACAAGGGGATGGAAAATGCCACGTATCACAGTGAGGATACGCACACTCGCGGACAGATCACCTACAAGCTGCTCCGCCAGGTGAGATACCCGGTAGAGGGATTGACGATGACGTACACCTACAGCCCCTACCAGCCAAATGAGCCGGATTTTCTCAGTCGCGGCGTCGCCCGCCTCTACCATGACAAGGAAAAGCTGACCTACACGACGTATCACCCGGTTACAGCGGTCAACATCCGTTTTGCCAAGACCCCGCATCCCAACCGGCCGAAAACAGAAACGTATGCCAAAACGATCTACTACCCTCTAACCAGCAAAGAAATCTGGAAGTCAAAGAAGGATGACTCGGTTCGACTGAAAAATCAGACCATTCGCGACGGTGCTGTTGCCGTATCGCAGACTGTACAGGAGGGGGTGCCGAGCCAGGAAAAAACCTTTGCGCTTAATCCAGACAAGAACTTTTTGCTCCGCTCTGCAAAAAGCTATATCGGCACAGGTGCCAATATCGATCAAATCGAGGGCAGCCTGAACCTGACAGAAGGCGGCAAAACGTATCGGTATCATCCGGTTTCGTACGTAAGCCACCTGTATCAGGGCAGAGAGACCAAACCGGCGTACAGCTATGAATTTGCCGGAAAACAGCCTGCCCGCACAGAAGATGTGGATGTGTACCAATATCTGCTGGCCCCGTCATCGGACCGACTGGACAGCGTCAAGAAGAGACTGCCGCAGTACGCCCAGGTGACCGCTTACGCCTACAATGCTTACGGCGATCTGATCAAGCTTGTAGATCCAAAGGGAAACACATCCACATGGACGTACCTGCCGCATACTTTGTATTACTTGCGCCAGCTATCGGAGATGAGCCGGACGGCGGCAGATAACCCCGAGCATTTTCACAAGGAAGTGTACACCTACAACAGTGAAAAGCTGCTCGCGACGCGCAACGTCCTCTATTCCTATCCGGCGGGCGGGCAAGTGAAAAAAGATTCAGTTGCTCAGGTCTTCAGCTATCAAAACAAACTGGTCAGCTCGATCCAGCAGCTCACCCTGGGGCTGGACGAAAAACATCTTGTCCAGTACATCAAATCCTACGACCGGTATGGTCTGTACCCCACTCGGATCGAGATGGAGGTGGAGACGTCTCCGCAAGTCAAAACCAATCTGCAGTACCTTTTTACTTATGATGAGCTGGGAAGAGTGACAGGGCGTCTTTATCCCGATCAGAGCGCGGCCCTCTACCAGTATGACTATCTGGGACGATTGACGAGTGAGTACTTCACCAACGAAGAGGAATACCGAAGCATCACATACGGCTACGAGGACGACAAGCGAAAAGTGACCATGACGTTGCCGGACGGAACCCAAAAGATTACCCATTTTACCCCGTACGGCGAAGTGGAGTACGAGGCGCAGGTCGGGACCAACGGACAAATTCGCCCGCTGCAGTACAATACCTTCACCCCGGATGGAGAGCGCCTGTCGTCTACCGCCCCCTATGCGATCGACAGCCGCGGAACCGTCTATCTCTACAACTCCGACGGCACGCTCTGGCAAATGCGGGAGCCGATCGGTACGACCGTCTACCTGCGGGCCAATGCGTATACCGACGAGGCAGGCCGCACCATCCAGGCAGAGACAAACAGAAGCCTTTCGCCAAACGGTTTGGTGATCACCCAGTTCCACGACCGCTTCGGGCAACTGGGGCAGGAAACGACAGAGACTGCAGACGGAACCCAAAAACGAACCGCCGTCTTTGCGTACAATGCGTTTCGCCAGCCTCTGCAAAAAACGGAGCAGGAACGAAGCGGCAAATCGCGCACCTGGTCCTATCAGTACAATCCCGGCGACAAGCTGGTGCGTCTGGTAGATCCGGAGAAAAACGAATACGACTACGGCTACGACGTATATGGCAATCTGGTCACCGTCTCGGAAAACAACACGCTGACCACCCGCTATCACTACAACGCACTTTTCTGGAAGCTCAGCGAGAAGGACGTCCCTTCCGGAGCGGAGGAGACCTTCGGCTACACGCCAACCGGTCATCTCGCGGTGTTTACCGACAAAGCGGGCAACCGGCATGAGTACGCCTACACACCCTTTTACGAACTGGCGCGCCTGACGACAAAAAACGCGGCAGGAACCGTGAAAAACCAGGAAACAAAGGAGTACTATCCGAATACTTCACTGGTAAAGCGGGAAACGAACAGCAACGGTCCCAACCTCTCGTCTGCAAGCCCGCTGTACCGCGAGCTTTCCTACACCTACGATCCGTTCCAGCGGGTGGATAGCTTTACGGCCTTTGGGCGGCTGTACCAGATTCGCTACACGGATGCCGACGACCAGATGGACCAACTGATCTACCCCGGCAATGCAGCCGTCTCCTACAGCTACGACGACGCCATGCGGCTGAAAACGGTGACCATACCGGGCGAGAGCGGCACGTCGAAAGCCGTCCGCTACCAGTATGAGCTGAGCAATACAGGGGACAGCTACACGTTGACCTATCCAAGCGGCGCCAGCCTGGAGCGCAAGCGAGATTCGTTCGGACAGGTGGATACAACCCGTCACCTGCAAAACGGAACTGCCGTCTGGACAGAAAAGCAGCGGTATTCCTTTGGCAACGTCATCGCCATCGAGCGAAACGGCACTACGAACACCTACGAGTACGACAAAATTGACCGTCTGACAAAGGAATCCATGCCACTGGGGACGAATCGTTATTCGTATAACAGCCGCGGCAATCGCCAGACCTTCGAAGGCACTCTGCCTGAGCAATCTGCGCCAACCACGTACAGCTTCGATGAGCGAAACCGCCTGCGCAGCGCCAGCAACGAAACAACCGGAGCGACCGCCAGCTACACCTACCATCCGGACGGCCTGCGCGCGACCCGGACAGCAGGCGGAAAGGAAACCCGCTATGTCTATCTGAACGGAAAAGTGATCGAGGAGCTGGACAAAAACAACCAGTTGCAGGCGCGAAACATCTGGGGCAACGAACTGCTCTTCCGCAAAGATACCGCGGCCAACAAGCAGGGCTACTACCTGTACAACAGCCACGGCGATGTGGTGAAAATCGTCGGGGAGCAAGGGGAAGAGCTGAACCGCTACGAGTATGACACCTGGGGGAATATCGTTTCCAAAAGGGAGGGGATGTCCAACCCGTTCGCCTACAGCAGCGAGATGTTTGATAGCGAGACCGGGTTTTATTACTTGCGTGCGAGGTATTACGATCCGACGGTGGGGCGGTTTATTTCGGAGGATACGTATAAGGGGCAAGTGGATAATCCGCTGAGTTTGAATCGGTATACGTATGTGAGTAATAATCCGTTGAGGTTTATTGACCCGAGTGGGCATGTTAATGAGAATGCTGGAAGTGATAGCGGGTATTGGGGTCTCACCTTTCTCGACTGGAATAGAATGAGTGAAGAAACGAGAAAGATGTACATTGACCGATATATTAAATATGGACCAGATTCTATCCCCAAGGGATTAAAGAGTACAGTTGAAATTATGGCTGATCCATCTGGTTTGATTCCAGGTGCGGGTGGAATAAAAATTGTACGTAATTCTGGCAGAGCTACTATTACCGCTATTAATGGTTTGATGACTGCGACTAATCTTAGCGGAAAGGCAATTTCGTCTTTAAAAGGAATTGATATAAACAAATTTGTTATTAAAAGTAAACATTTAGATATAGCTAATAATACATCTTCATGGAGGAAATTCAATGTTGGAACTGTTGAAGAAGCACAAGAAATGGTTAAATCAATTCTAAACAATGCGAAAAACAATACTAATATGATTAAGAGCGTTGTTGACAATGGTTTCGGATCTAAAGGACAACAATCTTTTTCAGTATGGATTGACGCAGGTAGGGTGATTGGTTCAAAAGGTGAAAGTGCGATTAGGATTGTTTACGACGAAATAGGAAATATTTGGACTGTTTTTCCAGATAAACTTCCGAAAAATTGATTGGAGGATTCAAATGAAAAAAAAATTTGATAAAAATAATTTTATTGAATTAAATAATGAGTTCTTATACCAAAAACTGGAGGATTTTTTAAGAACCGAAATAAATGATGAGACTTTTTTTATTATCTATAATTTCCTCCAACTGGAAAACTTCAAACAAGGGGAATTTGAAGGAAACCAATATCTAATCCAAAAAATGAATACTAAAGAATTGCTGATAATTGACATTGTTTCAGAAGAGTTTGTAAAAGATCATTCCCAAACAAGATTTAAGATAAGTGTTTCTGAAATGATTGAACTATTGGATGAAATGCGAACTAAATAGTATTACTATAAACTACAATACGTGATAAGTATCTTATTGAGGCAACCCCAAAAAGTAGATTCAACTACTCGTTTGGGGTTTCTTTTTTGCATTCAAGGCTTATATGGCCCGTCCATACCCTGACCGCCTGACAAAGGAATCCATGCCACTGGGGACGAATCGTTATTCGTATAACAGCCGCGGCAATCGCCAGACCTTCGAAGGCACCCTGCCTGAGCAATCTGCGCCGACCACGTACAGCTTCGATGAGCGAAACCGCCTGCGCAGCGCCAGCAACGAAACAACCGGAGCGACCGCCAGCTACACCTACCATCCGGACGGCCTGCGCGCGTCACGGACAGCAGGCGGAAAGGAAACCCGCTATGTCTATCTGAACGGTAAAGTGATCGAGGAGCTGGACAAAAACAACCAGTTGCAGGCGCGAAACATCTGGGGCAACGAACTGCTCTTCCGTAAAGATAGCGCGGCCAACAAGCAGGGCTACTACCTGTACAACAGCCACGGCGATGTGGTGAAAATCGTCGGGGAGCAAGGAGAAGAGCTGAACCGCTACGAGTACGACACCTGGGGGAATATTGTTTCCAAGACGGAGGGGATGTCCAACCCGTTTGCTTACAGCGGCGAGATGTTTGACAGCGAGACCGGGTTTTATTACCTGCGTGCGAGGTATTACGATCCGACGGTAGGGCGGTTTATTTCGGAGGATACGTATAAGGGGCAAGTGGATAATCCGCTCTCACTAAACCGGTATGCGTACGTGCATAATAATCCTTTAGCTAATATTGACCCTACTGGTAACTACTGTGTCTCTGCAAATGGAAATAATGCTCATAGAGGCGGATGCAATTCAGAAAGTAGCATATATTTAGGGGACGATAAGAACTTCAGAGGCCGTCCAGTCATCGAGAATGGTAATGTTACAGGGTATATAGGGATAGCAGGGCCAGGTCATGGTCAGCAAAATTATTGGGCGACATATAAAGAAGATTATTACTACGTAAGATGGGTAAGTGGTGATAATGGACTCTATTATAGTTTGGACCAAGCCACTCAGTCTAAATTAAGAACAAGACTGCTTCAAGGTTATATGTCTGACCAAATTGAAAAAGGGTTTCCTGATCTTGAGGCAGGAATAAATCTTGATCCTAGCTCACTGACGTCTTACGCAGGATTAAAGAATTCTACTACACCATGGGATATTAAAACTGGTGCTGCAAATAAAGTCAGTTATAAATTTAATAATGAAACAGTTTATGCTTACCAAGACCCGCGAACAGGATTATATTGGGCAAAAGATACAACAGGTCATGGTGATTCAGCATTTAAGGTGTTTGAAAAACGTGGTAATGAACTTCGCTGGGTAACTGATGCTGATAAATACGGAAACTATATCCTCAATAAACACAAAAGTATTACAGGCACGAGAATCAAACTTAAGTAGGTGAACCTAAATGTATTTGTCTAAAGAGCAAGCAATGGAATTGCATAAACTGGGGTTTCTGAAAACTTATTATGAAGGAGAAATCGCACCTTTTGACTTTTATTCCTATAATGCTGAAGAATGGATATTAGGTGGCAGAATTCTACCACAAGGAGACTTGCTAGCACCTGAGGAAGTCATTTCGGGCGGAATATGGCTGCCGAGTGTGCAAGATATGCTTTATTGGTTATCAGATCATAACTTTACGTTTACTATTGAGTGTAAAGAAAAAGGATATGGTTATAAAGTAAACGCATGTAAAGAAGGAAAGAATTTCATGGAAAAAGGGGGGACACTTGAGTTTGCTTTATATAAATTGATTGTGAAAATATTGGAACATAAAATGTGAAAATGTTGTTAAAGTTGACCCCAAATGATTACTCGTCTGGGGTTTCTTTTTATATTTGGATTGTACCTGCTCGTAGGGCTCCAATGCCGGGTGCAACGCGTCAACCGTTATTAAGTTCTGATAAAGTTAAATAGTAGGCTTTTTTCTGTGGAAATGGTTAGTCAAAGACAGACACTGACGTTTAAGTGAACAGAAAAGTCATGAAAGAGCTGGACAAAAACAACCAGTTGCAGGCGCGAAACATCTGGGGCAACGAACTGCTCTTCCGCAAAGATACCGCGGCCAACAAGCAGGGCTACTACCTGTACAACAGCCACGGCGATGTGGTGAAAATCGTCGGGGAGCAGGGAGAAGAGCTAAACCGCTACGAGTACGATACCTGGGGGAATATCGTTTCCAAAAAGGAGGAGATGTCCAACCCGTTTGCCTACAGCGGCGAGATGTTTGACAACGAGACCGGGTTTTATTACCTGCGGGCGAGGTATTACGATCCGACGGTAGGGCGGTTTATTTCGGAGGATACGTATAAAGGGCAAGTGGATAATCCGCTGAGTTTGAATAGGTATACGTATGTGCATAATAATCCGTTGAGGTTTGTAGATCCGAGTGGCCGTAAGGCAGCAGAAGGAGCAGGCGGATATTTTGGTGGTAGCTATGAAGACCTAATGCTTTATTGGGCAGAAAAGGCTGCCGCTTATGCAAATGCCAACAATATTGCAGACTATGGCGATGCAGTCGATATCGTTGTGCCAACAGAACATAGGGCAGAAGTTAAAACGATCGTGTATCAAAATGGGTCAGTAAAAGCCTGGGAAATGGCGGGCGATTTGCCAGGGTTAGGATTAGGAGCTGCTGGGGCTGGGGCGGCAGCTGCTTCGCTTAAAAACACGGGTAAGAATTCCGCGAATGGGGCTGCAAATACAAAGCGTTCTCAACATTCTCTGGAGAGGAAAAGCCAAGGTAGACCAACAGGAACTGCGTTTAATGATGCACAAAAAGCAAGAGATGCGGATATCCTTATCCAGGATGATGGTCGTTGGATTGTGAGAGGACAAAATGGTAGAATACATGTATTTGAACCAGATGGACAGCATCTTACCACATTCAAAAACCCTGATAACAATACCAAGATAAGGATTCAAAGAGGGCAATGGACTAGACCTTCTCAGGAATCAATTCAAAAATTCAGAGACATATTGAACAGCTTATTGAAATAGAGGTGATTATATGGAGTATTTAGCACACAAAGAAGTGGCGAGTGTTACTCTTTTTGATCTAAGACTCTCAGAAGGAGAACTAATGGTATACGAAGGTTGTATAGAATTTGTATTGAAAAACTGCGTCGATAGTGAAATTTTTAGAATAACAGGTTGTTCATCAAGAGAAGAACTTCAATCCTATCAAGACGACTTGAAAGATTTGGTAAGAGCTTATGTTTTAAAGGAGTATTTACCAGATAAATTTAAGGAGTAAAAATTTTTAAGTCAGATTTTTTTACCCCAAGCGAGTAAACAACTACTCGTTTGGGTTTTTTGTCCATGTAGCCGCCCTAGAAGAGGGGGAGGAATGAATCTGTCCGTTCTTAGTTTCATGAGTTGGAATGTAAGTACCGAAATGCTTTAAAATATACCCCTCGCAGCGCCAGCAACGAAACAACCGGAGCGACCGCCAGCTACACCTACCATCCGGACGGCCTGCGCGCGACCCGGACAGCAGGCGGGAAGGAAACCCGCTATGTCTATCTGAACGGAAAAGTCATCGAAGAGCTGGACAAAAACAACCAGTTGCAGGCGCGAAACATCTGGGGCAACGAACTGCTCTTCCGTAAAGATACCGCGGCCAACAAGCAGGGCTACTACCTGTACAACAGCCACGGCGATGTGGTGAAAATCGTCGGGGAGCAAGGGGAAGAGCTGAACCGCTACGAGTACGACACCTGGGGGAATATTGTTTCCAAGACGGAGGGGATGTCCAACCCGTTTGCTTACAGCGGCGAGATGTTTGACAACGAGACCGGGTTTTATTACCTGCGGGCGAGGTATTACGATCCGACGGTAGGGCGGTTTATTTCGGAGGATACGTATAAAGGGCAAGTGGATAATCCGCTGAGTTTGAATAGGTATACGTATGTGCATAATAATCCGTTGAGGTTTGTAGATCCGAGTGGCCGTAAGGCAGCAGAAGGAGCAGGCGGATATTTTGGTGGTAGCTATGAAGACCTAATGCTTTATTGGGCAGAAAAGGCTGCCGCTTATGCAAATGCCAACAATATTGCAGACTATGGCGATGCAGTCGATATCGTTGTGCCAACAGAACATAGGGCAGAAGTTAAAACGATCGTGTATCAAAATGGGTCAGTAAAAGCCTGGGAAATGGCGGGCGATTTGCCAGGCTTAGGATTAGGAGCTGCTGGGGCTGGGGCAGTTGCCGGTATTGGTGCAATTAAAAATACTAGTAAGAATGTTACGAACGGGACGGTTAAACAATCAACTGTTTCAATAACTCCAAGTTCAGTATCTGGTAGAGGAGACCATTTAAGACGTACGTTCAATATTGAAGGGCGCAGTGTTCGAATTAACAGTGGTCACGGTTACAACAGGAGCCATAGAACAGGTAGCGTACAGGGAATTGGCACAATGAATGAGATTGAAGGGAACATCTTATCGGATTTAAGATCGTTAATTAAATCTAATACATCACTACCAAGCAAAAATACTTTGCAGAGGACAGTAACAGTTAATGGTAAACATGTTGGCTACGATGTAATGCAACTGAAAGATGGTACTATCAGTATTTCTACTTACTATCCGAAATGAGGTGATTGAGTTGCTAATGGAACATATTGAAACTATTCAGATGCTTCAAAAACTAAATTGGAGTAGTTTAGGTGAAAAAGAGATAAAAGAAATCGAGTTGAAATACAATTTGGCAATCGCAGGTATTGCAGAGGAATTAAAACTAATCAATAATCCGTCTGTATTAAAGGGGATCATAAATAATAATGACTTCAACGATTCTATGCCCATTGAAACTATGTTTCGAGTTTATCAGCAGCTAATACGGATTGAAGATGATAAGTATTCGGTGTTAGAAAATTTTTCGAAGTACTTGCTGCTTTATGGTCCAGATTGGCAAGATGACTCTACTGCAATTACTACAGCGTTAGATAATGGAGAGATAGAAAATGCAGTTCAAATTGCACTTCAAGTCAATTACGATAAATATCAGTGAGAAATAACTATCGGTACGTATTAAAACTTGTTATTTTTTGCCCCAAACGAGTAACAACTACTCGTCTGGGGTTTCTTTTTTTGCATTCATTTCATCAAATGGCCTGTCCGTACGTTGACCGCCTGACAAAGGAATCCATGCCACCGGGGACGAATCGTTATTCGTATAACAGCCGGGGCAATCGGTAGACCTTCGAAGCTACCATGCCTGAGCAATCTGTGTCGACCACGTACAGCTTCGATGAGCGAAACCGCCTGCGCAGCTCCCGCAACGAAACAACCGGAGCGAACCCTGGCATTGGTGCGAGTCATCGGACGGTAAATGGTCTCGGCCAACGGGAAGTGGAGGGTGTAATAGTAGTACTTCAAAATGGAGTCAAGATTATAGCCACGATGGTGACTTCATAATTGAAAATGAAAAAGTTGTAGGGATGTTTGAGTACGTTGATGGAGTAAGGGAGTTAGAAGGCTTTGAAGACCCTTTCACCTATCTTGGTGGTTTGGGTGGGCTAGTAAAAGGACTTTTCAAAGCAGGTACAAAGGAAGCCGCTAAAGAAACTGGAAAGCTCCTTTTTAAAACGGACTTACAATATTTCAGTTCAAAAATTATACCTGAGGTTGCTTCCTTAAATAAAAATAATATCAATAAAATATTGAATCCCAAACATGCTTGGAATAAAATTGTAGAAAATCCAAAAGATTGGGATTCGATTTCGGTGATTATTTCTAAGGTGATGAAAGAAGGTGTTGAACAAACCTATATGAAAGTTAGTGGAGGGAAAAACACTGCATTCTACAAGTCACTACAAATTGGAGACAACATTGTTGAAGTAACGTATCAGAAAATTGATGGCGTCATCAGAATTTCAAATTCGTGGGTGAGAACGAGATGATAAGAGAGGCGATACTAAAAGGGGATTTACTAACCGCTAAGGAGCAAGTGTCTAAAATTGACTTTTCTGCTTTTAGCGACCTTTTACACGAACTGGCATATGATACTAGTGATTTGGTTTGCTACACTTTCGTTAACTTTTTAATGTATTCTCAGGGAGAAAGAAGTGACTTGCATCACCTAGCATCGTCTTTACTCAGTCATCCTTTGTGCCATATCGAAGGAGCTTATAAATCAGCGTTGCTTCATTCTAGAAGGGCATCAGAATTATCGCCAGAGGATGTAGCCTTAAAAGAATATTTGTTGTTTTTCCATATTATACCAGAAAAGTTGGTCTCCAAAGAAGAAGCTATTGAAATAGCAAGTGTGGTACTACAAGTTGAGCCGAATAGTCAAGTTGCAAAAGATATTTTTTCTAGATACGGAAATTGATAAAGCGTATTTTTTCTTAACCCTAAACGAGTAATCAAACGCTCGTCTGGGGTTTCTTTTTTTCATTTAATACGCAGAAATATTCATGGAGTGACATGTCGAAGCATCGACCGCCTGACAA
The DNA here is from genome assembly GCF_023746555.1 of Brevibacillus ruminantium. Classification (NCBI taxonomy): domain Bacteria; kingdom Bacillati; phylum Bacillota; class Bacilli; order Caryophanales; family Paenibacillaceae; genus Brevibacillus; species Brevibacillus ruminantium. The sequence goes on along the minus strand of NZ_CP098755.1, from coordinate 4,319,008 downwards.
AGGAATCCCTGCCACTGGGGACGAATCGTTATTCGTATAACAGCCGCGGCAATCGGCAGACCTTCGAAGGCACCCTGCCTGAGCAATCTGCGCCGACCACGTACAGCTTCGATGAGCGAAACCGCCTGCGCAGCGCCAGCAACGAAACAACCGGAGCGACCGCCAGCTACACCTACCATCCGGACGGCCTGCGCGCGTCACGGACAGCAGGCGGAAAGGAAACCCGCTATGTCTATCTGAACGGAAAAGTCATCGAGGAGCTGGATAAAAACAACCAGTTGCAGGCGCGAAACATCTGGGGCAACGAACTGCTCTTCCGTAAAGATACCGCGGCCAACAAGCAGGGCTACTACCTGTACAACAGCCACGGCGATGTGGTGAAAATCGTCGGGGAGCAAGGGGAAGAGCTGAACCGCTACGAGTACGACACCTGGGGGAATATTGTTTCCAAGACGGAGGGGATGTCCAACCCGTTCGCCTACAGCGGCGAGATGTTTGACAACGAGACCGGGTTTTATTACTTGCGTGCGAGGTATTACGATCCGACGGTAGGGCGGTTTATTTCGGAGGATACGTATAAGGGTGCGGTGGATAATCCGCTTAGTTTGAATCGGTATACGTATGTGTCAAATAATCCGTTGAGGTATGTCGACCCTTCTGGTCATGTGCAAGCTGATGCCCATGGAAATGGCGGCTTTGATAAACAAAGAATAGAACAACTAATGAACGATGTAATTACTGGACGAGTCGATTACGATAGGCTCCCTTCTGATCAAAAGGCGATGCTCAAAGCGTACAGTGATAATCTGAAGAGACAAGCTGTAAAGGATTATTGGTTCTCGGATACAGTCACCGGGTTTGCGTCTGGATTTACCCTAGGGGTTGAAGCGGTTGAAGTAGCAGGTGCTATTAGTCTTAGTCGCGCTATGTCGACACCAAAATCAACTCCATCAACATCTTTAACCCATCTCAATCCATCCGAAATAAGATTTAGTCAAAATAGTGCAGGGGGTAATGGGAGGTATGCGCCACTTAAAGAAAGTATGCAGAAAAATGGATGGAATGGACCACCAGTTGATGTTGTTCAAACACCTAATGGGTATGTTACGATTGACAATACGAGGGTGGCAATTGCTAGAGAACTAAACATTTCTAGTATACCTGTGAACATTAGACAGATGAATGAGTTATTACCATCTTCTATGGCAGGGAGATTTGGTACTGCTAAAACTTGGGGTGAAGCATTACAGCATAGGACAAGTAAGCAGAGACCACCATTACCAATTGATGGAACTAATGACTTGCCAAGATTGCCAAAATAATCTTTTTTCAATGGAGGGATATATGCGCGGAAATGTTAGTAGAATTCACAAGCATTACATTGCACGTATTGTGCTTGATCTAAGTGGAAGAATGATGGCTCCTTTTACTATTCCAGAAAATAAATCTAAGTGGTTTATTGAAACAGTAAATGAGGATAATTCGACCCCCTCTATAATTGACGTAGAAATTGATCAAGAAAATACCTTTAAACTGATGCTGCCTTATCTTTCCGAAAAAGGAGTTTTGGGAGCAATTGAAAAATATACCACGTTTATATCCAATAATTTATGGTTACCGGATGGTGGCTTGGCATTTATTGACACAGATACAGGAGAGTTTATTCCTACGCATTGGGATGTAGGAGAAATAGAAGAATGGCGGAACGTTCTCCAAGATCTTTCTAAAACGGGAGAGAGCTTGCATACTTTCTCTTCGACGGAAGCAGTTGTCGAATTAAAGAAGTCCAATAATGATGTAGTATTACAGTCACTAGACTGGGGAATTGGTCTTGATGAAAGTCGTATTTCTTCCACAGTGCACATTTTTAAAGATATACAGAGATTTATCCAAGAGGTAAAAAAATGCCTGGAGTGGCAAGAAGATTTATTTTCCAGGGTTAATAATCATGAACATCGAGATGTTAGAGACCGCCTTTTGCAAAACTTAAGTGTCGAGCATAGATGATTAAGTTCAGCCCCAAACGAGTATCCAACCACTCGACTGGGGTTTCTTTTTTTGCTTTCAAGACACGTAAATCTTTCATGAAATTGCCCGTCCATACCCTGACCGCCTGACAAAGGAATCCATGCCACTGGGGACGAATCGTTATTCGTATTACAGCCGCGGCAATCGCCAGACCTTTGAAGGCATCCTGCCTGAGCAATCTGCGCCGACCACGTACAGCTTCGATGAGCGAAACCGCCTCCGCAGTGCCAGCAACGAAACAACCGGAGCGACCGCCAGCTACACCTACCATCCGGACGGCCTGCGCGCGACCCGGACAGCAGGCGGAAAGGAAACCCGCTATGTCTATCTGAACGGAAAAGTGATCGAGGAGCTGGACAAAAACAACCAGTTGCAGGCGCGAAACATCTGGGGCAACGAACTGCTCTTCCGCAAAGATACCGCGGCCAACAAGCAGGGCTACTACCTGTACAACAGCCACGGCGATGTGGTGAAAATCGTCGGGGAGCAAGGAGAAGAGCTGAACCGCTACGAGTACGACACCTGGGGGAATATTGTTTCCAAAAGGGAGGAGATGTCCAACCCGTTTGCCTACAGCGGCGAGATGTTTGACAGCGAGACCGGGTTTTATTACCTGCGTGCGAGGTATTACGATCCGACGGTGGGGCGGTTTATTTCGGAGGATACGTATAAGGGGCAAGTGGATAATCCGCTCACAATGAACCGGTATACGTATGTGCATAATAATCCGTTACGGTTTGTTGATCCGAGTGGGCATAAGGCAGCAGAAGGAGCAGGCGGATATTTTGGTGGTAGCTATGAAGACCTAATGCTTTATTGGGCAGAAAAGGCTGCCGCTTATGCAAATGTCAACAATATTGCAGACTATGGCGATGCAGTCGATATCGTTGTGCCAACAGAACATAGGGCAGAAGTTAAAACGATCGTGTATCAAAATGGGTCAGTAAAAGCCTGGGAAATGGCGGGCGATTTGCCAGGGTTAGGATTAGGAGCTGCTGGGGCTGGGGCGGCAGCTGCTTCGCTTAAAAACACGGGTAAGAATTCCGCGAATGGGGCTGCAAATACAAAGCGTTCTCAACATTCTCTGGAGAGGAAAAGCCAAGGTAGACCAACAGGAACTGCGTTTAATGATGCACAAAAAGCAAGAGATGCGGATATCCTTATCCAGGATGATGGTCGTTGGATTGTGAGAGGACAAAATGGTAGAATACATGTATTTGAACCAGATGGACAGCATCTTACCACATTCAAAAACCCTGATAACAATACCAAGATAAGGATTCAAAGAGGGCAATGGACTAGACCTTCTCAGGAATCAATTCAAAAATTCAGAGACATATTGAACAGCTTATTGAAATAGAGGTGATTATATGGAGTATTTAGCACACAAAGAAGTGGCGAGTGTTACTCTTTTTGATCTAAGACTCTCAGAAGGAGAACTAATGGTATACGAAGGTTGTATAGAATTTGTATTGAAAAACTGCGTCGATAGTGAAATTTTTAGAATAACAGGTTGTTCATCAAGAGAAGAACTTCAATCCTATCAAGACGACTTGAAAGATTTGGTAAGAGCTTATGTTTTAAAGGAGTATTTACCAGATAAATTTAAGGAGTAAAAATTTTTAAGTCAGATTTTTTTACCCCAAGCGAGTAAACAACTACTCGTTTGGGTTTTTTGTCCATGTAGCCGCCCTAGAAGAGGGGGAGGAATGAATCTGTCCGTTCTTAGTTTCATGAGTTGGAATGTAGGTACCGAAATGCTTTAAAATATACCCCTCGCAGCGCCAGCAACGAAACAACCGGAGCGACCGCCAGCTACACCTACCATCCGGACGGCCTGCGCGCGACCCGGACAGCAGGCGGAAAGGAAACCCGCTATGTCTATCTGAACGGAAAAGTGATCGAGGAGCTGGATAAAAACAACCAGTTGCAGGCGCGAAACATCTGGGGCAACGAACTGCTCTTCCGAAAAGATAGCGCGGCCAACAAGCAGGGCTACTACCTGTACAACGGCCACGGCGATGTGGTGAAAATCGTCGGGGAGCAAGGGGAAGAGCTGAACCGCTACGAGTACGACACCTGGGGGAATATTGTTTCCAAGACGGAGGGGATGTCCAACCCGTTTGCTTACAGCGGCGAGATGTTTGACAGCGAGACCGGGTTTTATTACCTGCGTGCGAGGTATTACGATCCGACGGTAGGGCGGTTTATTTCGGAGGATACGTATAAGGGGCAAGTGGATAATCCGCTAAGCTTGAACCGGTATGCGTATGTACACAACAATCCGATAAGGTACTTTGATCCGACAGGAAATAAAGCTGTAGAATACGCAAGTGTGGGCGGCGGCGGTGGTGGAGTTGTGCTCCCAATAAACACAAAAGAAGCGTTCAATATTATTACCTTTGGTATATTAATGGGAGCTACAGCACCGAAGGAAGTTCCACAAGTTACTCATTCAAAACCAAATTTAACCGTAATAGAAGGTGGGAAAAACTCTAATAAGAACAAACCTGCTCCATTTCCTATACCAAATCTTAAAGAAAGACCAAAAGGCAAAAATATTGTTTATCGTGCTCTAAACGGTATGGATGTTGAGAACTTAGCTAATGGAATGGGAATTATAGCAAAAAATCCAAAAGGTGACTGGACTTTGGAGCAACACATTATCGGTGGAGATGCTTCTTGGAAGAATGATCCTTGGATTGCTACAACAGAAGATTATATTATTGCAAAAACGAGATTCAATAGTGGTCAAGGTATAGTTGCAATTGATTTAAGTAAGGTTGGAACGCCTCATCTTCGTGCTTGGGAAGCGTTACCTTACGATCCAACAGATGATATATCAGCTTACGAAATAGCGTTGTATGACAGAGAAGTCTCTGTTAAATATTTTATTCCTAGAGAATCGATTGTGGGGTTTGTGCCATGATAGAGCGATTGAAGATTATTGAGGAAGAATTAAAACAGCTATCACCTGAGATTATTGTTCCAGTTAGAACTCAAAAAATTGTTAATTCCAAAGCATTCGAACGTATGTACCTTTTACTAGATGAAATATTGGAATTAATAAAGGAGGAGGATAATATCTCCCGCAAGTTAGCAGGAAGGCTGTTTTTCCTCTACACCTATCTATTGCATCAAGCCAAATACACTAATATGCCAGAAGAGATATTTCATGAGGCAGGGAAGATTAAAGAGTATTTGGATAAGTTACTACTCTCTCCTTTTAGAAATAACGATTAGATTAACATATGTTGTTCCCCAAACGAGTAATCAACTGCTCGTCTGGGGTATTTTTTCGTTCTTTAGAACTATCCCCGTCCGGGAGGGCAGAGTGTCATACGCAATACGTACCGTCTATTTTCAGTCCCTGATAGAACGAAGCTAGGCTTTTCTGATGAAACAGGGGGGCGGTAGCGAGGATGATATTTACAGACGTAACGGAAGATCAGAGTGCAAGCCCTTGCTCTAATGGCTTTAAATAGAGTCTATGTGAGATATAAATACTACCCGCCCCGTGCAAAATAGCGTGTTAAGGTGCTGTAGAGAGGCAGGTATGACGCTAGTATTGCATAAGGATTTGCAGAATTGCGGTTCATGCTTGCATTGCTGTGATGTGACAAAATCAAGAATGAGTTGCTGTCTGCTCTCAGGATGGTGGTGGGTATACATCTGTGTTAGCCTCTGGCGGTAGCCGCCTAATCTATTAGAGACAAAACTAATAGAGGAGGTTATTCAGATGAATCATCCAGTCAAAGAGTGCATCTCTATGCTGGGAGTATCACAGGTATTATTTGCCGTGTTACACGTCTTATCGTTTCAACGATTGAAGGCTTGTCTATATGAACACACTCCCGTCATCCCGTTGAGAATCGTAAATGCTCTAGTACAACACGGCTACGATGAGCAGGAAGCACAGAAGCAATATACAACAATTGAGAAAGTGGAAAGCGGAGCAGGAACTCCTCGGCGCAGCCCGCAAGGGGGGAGGTGAACACAATGAATAGACACTACCGTTGGATATTGTCGTCACGTTGATGCGAAGTGAACAACTACTCCGTTTGCCTACAGCGGGGAGATCTTTGATAGCGAGACCAGGTTCTACTATCTGCGGGCGAGGTATTACGACCCGACGGTAGGGCGGTTTATTTCGGAGGATACGTATAAGGGGCAGGTCGACAATCCGCTGAGTTTGAATCGGTATACGTATGTAAGTAATAATCCCCTTAGGTTTATTGACCCGAGTGGGCATGTTAATGAGAATGCTGGAAGTGATAGCGGGTATTGGGGTCTCACCTTTCTCGACTGGAATAGAATGAGTGAAGAAACGAGAGAGATGTACATTGACCGATATATTAAATATGGACCAGATTCTATCCCCAAGGGATTAAAGAGTACAGTTGAAATTATGGCTGATCCATCTGGTTTAATTCCAGGTGCGGGTGGAATAAGGATTGTCCAAGGTGTAGGTAAAGCTGTTATTACAGCTATTAATGGAGCAAAAATAGGTCGAACTGCGTATGATATAGCAAAAGAGGGTGGAAAACATTCAGGATTTTATAAGCAGTATAAAGGAAAAACAGAAGATGAGGTCAAAAAGGGAATCGAATCTATTAATAAACAAATTACGGAGCACTTGGACAAGATAAAAAGTCCAGAAAAGTATATCCCTGACTTCAAAAAACTAGACTCAAGACAACAAGAGGCACTAATCAACAAAAAATGGCCTAGCGACATCCAACGACAAATGGAGCAAAGGGACATACTTAAGGGGATTTTAAAGGAGGTTTTTGGTGTTGGCAAATAAGACAGAGCAATTTCACAATTTTATAGGAGATTTAATACTATTAGTTCAGGAGAAGTACAACGGTTCATTGGAGAATGAGAAGGACGAGGATGAATTAGAAAAAGCATTTAGACTCGGTTCAAATATTGCGTACTATGATGTACTTGAATTAATACATTCACAACTGGAAGCGTTTGGTTTTGATAGTAACCGTTTTGGTGTAGTCTCCCCCACTCCAGGAGAAAAACTCAATAAATAAAAATTCTTAAATCCCAAACGAGTAATCAACAACTCGTCTGGGTTTTTTTTGCATTCATTTCATCAAATGGCCCGTCCATACGTTGACCGCCTGACAAAGGAATCCATGCCACTGGGGACGAATCGTTATTCGTATAACAGCCGCGGCAATCGCCAGACCTTCGAAGGCACCCTGCCTGAGCAATCTGCGCCGACCACGTACAGCTTCGATGAGCGAAACCGTCTACGCAGCGCCAGCAACGAAACAACTGGAGCGACCGCCAGCTACACCTACCATCCGGACGGCCTGCGTGCGACCCGGACAGCAGGCGGAAAGGAAACCCGCTATGTCTATCTGAACGGTAAAGTGATCGAGGAACTGGCAAAAACAACCAGTTGCAGGCGCGAAACATCTGGGGCAACGAACTGCTCTTCCGTAAAGATAGCGTGACCAACAAGCAGGGCTACTACCTGTACAACAGCCACGGCGATGTGGTGAAAATCGTCGGGGAGCAAGGGGAAGAGCTGAACCGCTACGAGTACGACACCTGGGGGAATATTGTTTCCAAGACGGAGGGGATGTCCAACCCGTTTGCTTACAGTGGCGAGATGTTTGACAGCGAGACCGGGTTTTATTACCTAAGGGCGAGGTATTATGATCCGGCAGTAGGGCGGTTTATTTCGGAGGATACGTATAAGGGGCAAGTGGGTAATCCGCTCTCACTGAACCGGTATACGTATGTGAGTAATAATCCGTTGCGGTTTATTGACCCGAGTGGGCATGTAGCTGCAGAAGCAGCAGGTGTGGGAGGAATGTCACGCGAGGAATATGTCCATTATTGGGTAATAAAAATATTTGAGATAGAAACCTCTACCGGAATGGTTTGGACTGATGCAGTAGAGAAGTATGTGCCAGCGTACTTAAAAGATGATGTTTACGCTGAAGGATCAGGTTATGGTTCATCTGATGCGTTTTTGAAAGCAGGAGACATGCCTGATTTGGGTTTTGCAGCTCCTGTTGTGGTAGCGGGTATGATAAAAAACACAGCAAAGAACATTGTGGGGAATGCTACAGAATCTCCAGCATTGAAAGGAAGTCCTTATCACCCAAGTACAGTGGCGGAAAGGATAAAACCGAAGTATCAACCTAATCCTGCACATGATAAAAGTAGTCCATTGTACAATCCAAGGAAGACACCGGAACCTTTTGATGCTCAGTACGTTTATGAAAATGCAGTTCGTGGGGATATGAAGACATGGTATGGCGTGGGAGGAGAAGGGAAGATCTATAGGTATTTTGATGATAATGCAGGAGGTGCTCATTTTAGTGGTATAGTTTCGAAAGAATCAGTGCCTAACGAGGTTTTGAAACAATTAGGAATAAAATATAAATAATTTTAGGGGGAGAGAAATGATAGTAGGAAAGCGAGAAAGATTCGCTATTGAATTTGAACTTGACAAGGATTGTGGTGGGGTATGGCTATTCGGACGTTTTTGTTATTGGATCGCAAATAAGAAGATTGGTGACTATGAAATGGGTACCTCTTTACGTGATGTTTTATTTGCGCTCGATACAATTAAAAATGATGCTGGTAATCGTGTTAGCAATCCCTTATTCAACTTAGATGCTACTATGCTTTATAATTATCTTAATGAAGAATTGTATGGATCAAGTGAATCTAGTGCTGATAATACCATGGTAATAGAAGAGGCTTGTGCACGCTTTAATATAACTTTGCCAGTGGATATTTTTGACCTTTGGAAAATTTTCTTGGTAGAGAATCTAGAGGAATCCCGATTGCTTTTTAAAAAAATTGATAGTGAAGATTGGCAGCAGGTATATGAAATATACCTTAAAAAAGGAGAGTTTGATGAAGTCGTCATTAAGGCACATAATGAGTTAGACGACATATATAATGATGAGTTGAGAAAAAATAAATAAAAGTAGTTTATTTATTATTAGCTGCCCCAAACGAGTAACCAATTACTCGTTTGGGGTTTCTTGTGCGCCCAGCATGGGCGTCCATCTATAGGGTGAAAGTCCCGAACGGGGGCTGGCGAGCGCCTACCGTTAGCCAAGAGCAAGGGTGCCCATCGCGAGGTGGGATCTGAAGGAAGCTGGAGGCAAATGCTCGACCCAAGGTACACGAACCCAATTTGAGGCTAGGGCAGTCGGATGAGCCTGCAAGACAAGGCGAAGTCCTAAGCCGCCAAGGACTGCTCTAGTAAACTTGGGTGGGTATATGAGCAGAAAGATGGCGTTCTTACCTGGGGAGGCCTGTGTGTGGGCCATCTGACGATGGTAACCGGAGCCGTGAGGTTCCGCTGAACGCACAGGAGTCAGCAGACGCCGTAGTACACGAGTACGGGACGCCGGAAAGTGGAAGGGCCGAACGTCAACTCAAGGACGAACCAGAATCTTTCGAGACATTCGATGCGTAGAAAGCAGAATTCCGAAAGGAACTACTTCGGGAAAGTAGGGGTGAAGCCCCGAGGGCACCGAAGAGGGCAGAGCGTCGACCGGCAAGACCTGAATCTCGTCCTGCGAAGGGAGAAGTATCAAGTGGAATTGTTGGAGCAAATCCTGGAACGGAAGAATCTCTTGGAAGCCCTAAAGAAAGTGGAGTCCAACGGTGGGGCGGCAGGCATTGATGGGGTTTCAACCGAACACCTCCGAGCCTATATCGTCGAACATTGGGAAAAGATTCACCAGCAACTGCTGGACGGCACCTACAAGCCTGCTCCTGTCCGAAGGGTCGAAATCCCGAAACCCGATGGAGGAGTGAGACTACTAGGTATACCTACCGTGCTGGATCGAATGCTCCAACAAGCCATTCTTCAAGTATTGACACCGATCTTCGATCCGTGTTTCTCACCAAATAGCTTTGGCTTCCGACCGGGAAAACGAGGACACGATGGGGTGCGTCAAGCGCAAAGATATATCCGCGAAGGATACCGAATCGTAGTGGACATCGATCTGGAGAAATTCTTTGATCGTGTGAACCATGACATCCTCATGAGCCGTGTTGCGAGGAAGGTAAAGGACAAGAGGGTTCTGAAACTGATTCGCAAATACCTGAAGTCAGGCGTAATGGAAGGCGGGATTGTGAGCCACACAGAGGAAGGTACTCCACAAGGCGGCCCACTTAGCCCATTACTGTCCAACATTATACTGGATGACCTGGATAAGGAACTGGAGCGCAGAGGACTGCACTTCAGTCGTTTTGCAGATGACTGTAACATCTACGTGAAAACAAAACGTGCCGGAGAACGGGTAAAAGCTAGTATCGAGCGATACTTGGAGGGGAAATTAAAACTCAAGGTAAACAGGGAGAAAAGTGCAGTGGAGAGGCCATGGAAACGCAAGTTTCTAGGATTCAGCTTCACGGCGCAGAAAGAGGCGAGAATTCGTATCTCTCCGAAATCACTCAAGCGGGTCAAGGATAAGATTCGCGCGCTGACAAAACCAACATGGAGTATATCCATGGAGGAACGGATTCAGCGACTAAATCAATATCTGATGGGGTGGATAGGCTATTACGCACTGATTGAAACCCCATCGCCGCTTAGAGAGCTGGAGTCATGGGTAAGACGCCGACTGCGGCTCTGCCTGTGGCACCAATGGAAACGGGTTCGAACTCGTTACCGCGAACTTCGGAAACTGGGACTGACACATAGACAAGCCCTCGAAATTGCGTCTACGCGTAAAGGCGCATGGCGCACCTCGGAAACTCCTCACATACACAAAGTCCTTGGAAACGCCTTCTGGCAATCCCAAGGACTTAAGAGTTTAACCCAAAGATATTTCGAAATTCGTCAAGGTTGGCGAACCGCCTAGTGCGGAACCGCATGCTAGGTGGTGTGAGAGGTCGGGGGCTAGCCGCCCCCTCCTACTCGATTTTGTGTTTTAGAATTGCACCCGCCCGTAAGAGTTTAATGCAGAATTGCAACACGTACAACCATTATTAGTTCTGATAAAGTTAAAAGTAGGCTTTTTTCTGAGGAATTGGCTAGGCGAAATCAGACATTGTACGTTTAAGTGAACAGAAAAATCATCGGGGAGCTGGACAAACACAACCAGTTTCAAGCGCGAAACATCTGGGGCAACGAACTGCTCTTCCGCAAAGATACCGCGGCCAACAAGCAGGGCTACTACCTGTACAACAGCCACGGCGATGTGGTGAAAATCGTCGGGGAGCAGGGGGAAGAGCTGAACCGCTACGAGTATGATACTTGGGGGAATATTGTTTCCAAAAAGGAGGAGATGTCCAACCCGTTTGCCTACAGCGGCGAGATGTTTGACAGCGAGACCGGGTTTTATTACCTGCGTGCGAGGTATTACGATCCGACGGTGGGGCGGTTTATTTCGGAGGATACGTATAAGGGGCAAGTGGGTAATCCGCTCTCACTGAACCGATACACATATGTTCACAACAACCCAGTTAACAATATTGATCCTACTGGGAATTGGTGTGAGTCGGCAGATGGCAGATGGTCACATGCAGGTAGTTGTAATAGTTCCTCTTCATCGTGGAGTCCTGATTATGAGCACATTGGTAGTAGAGAGAAATATGATGGTAGACCTTATGGAGATCGTTTCACAAAAGATGATTTATCAACTTATGACAAGTATATTCTTTGGATGAGAGGGGATAACGAAGTTTACCTTAATTCTAGTAGAGAAACTCAGTTGCAGCTACGACAGTGGAATCTACAGGAATATATGGCAGATCAGATAGCAAGAGGTTATCCTGATTTTCTTGCAGGGTTAAATCTAGATCCAGACGCACTAACTAACTATCCAAAACTTACCGATCATTCTGTAACAACAGGTAGGAATCTGCCAACTTCTAGCAGACCAAATTCATCAATGGACCTGATGGATGAAGATGGAAATTTGAAAACAAGAAGATATTTTGGTTCTGATGGAAAAGCATTACGAGATGTTGATTTTACTGACCACGGAAATCCTAAGATGCATCCGAAAGTACCACATGAACATGATTGGGATTGGACAAAAAAACCACCCCGAGGACGATGGAGGTAAGAATGGAAGAAGAGATGAAATACACTTTTGAACAACTTGAAGAAGATTTAGGTTTAGGGCATGAGATAGAGTTCGTTTATCAAGGAGAAAAATATTCAATAACCCAGACTGATAAAGGCTGGAACATTATGAAGTTCTATGATTATGAGACACTTCAAATTTTCAATAATGTGATGGATTTATTGAAGGATGCTAGAATAAAGTCAAAGCAGCTTAAAGATATTTGGGCTGATGTTGAGGTTACCACTATCTTCTAATCATTTACTACGAACCCCAAACGAGTAATCAACAACTCGTCTGGGGTTTCTTTTTGCCCTGTAGCGTATAAGAGAACCAAACGAGGGGCGAAGCCCTCCGAGCGTAGCGAGGAGAAGGAACGTTCCGACTCACGCCCCCGATACAGCGATTTCTGGACGCTCTAGCGTCCAGAAATCGCCCTAGAATCTTTCCAGCCTTCTAGCGTGATAGAAGATTTGGGAGAAAAGATAAGATGAAAATTTACCCCGTTTAAATCTCCCGTAACCATTTTATACGAGGAGAAGCAGGTAAGCGGTGGGGAATATAGAGACAGGAAGCAAGCGAGACTCAAATGGGGCCCTAGTGGAAGTCTTATTCTGGAGGCGCCGTGGGAGGAAATCAAGCATAGTGATGTGATGGAACCTTTGCGACATTAAATGCAGATCGGGTTATCAAAGCTTATCCAGAATTGGATGGTATCATTTTGGGAGAAGGAGAAGAAACCTGAAATGGGTGAGAAAAATTAGAAGAGTTCTTGATGTTACAGGTAGGATATTTGATCAAGTTGATTTTACAGAATCAACAATATTTTTTCAGGCTCATAGAGAATTGCCCCAGATAACGGAAATTGAAGTGTGGGGCCTAACACTAAAAGGAATGCAAAACGATGAGGACCAGTACGTATCAGGAATAGCTTCCATCAGTTTTGAAGGGGTGACATCTGTACTTTTAGAAGTTTCGATATACCAACCTGACGGAAACAGCTTTTTGAAAGTCAATAACGATAAACTACTGAAATTATCGAAAAGCTGGGGAGAGCCATTAGCTAATGAAAAGTACCAATATTCTCTTGCTGGAGTATTAGACTGGCCGAGTGGTTATTGTCAATTAGGTATTCATGCAACTGGAAAAGTAACAGTGTGCTTTGAACCAAATGATTGTGTATCTTCAGGTAACTATGTAAAGAATCCTGAAAAATATACGTACAAAGGAAAATAGAGTTTAAGTATTCGAAACACTACCCCCAATCGAGTAACCAACAACTCGTCTGGGTCTTCTTTTTTTCAAACAAGACACGCAATCTTCCACGAAATGACCCGCCCCCGCCCATACGTTGACCGTCTGACAAAGGAATCCATGCCACTGGGGACGAATCGTTATTCGTATAACAGCCGCGGCAATCGCCAGACCTTCGAAGGCACCCTGCCTGAGCAATCTGCGCCGACCACATACAGCTTCGATGAGTGAAACCGCTTGCGCAGCGCCAGCAATGAAACAACCGGAGCGACCGCCAGCTACACCTACCATCCGGACGGCCTGCGTGCGACCCGGACAGCAGGCGGAAAGGATACCCGCTATGTCTATCTGAACGGAAAAGTCATCGAGGAGCTGGACAAAAACAACCAGTTGCAGGCGCGAAACATCTGGGGCAACGAACTGCTCTTCCGTAAAGATACCGCGGCCAACAAGCAAGGCTACTACCTGTACAACGGCCACGGCGATGTGGTGAAAATCGTCGGGGAGCAAGGAGAAGAGCTGAACCGCTACGAGTATGACACGTGGGGGAATATCGTTTCCAAAAGGGAGGGGATGTCCAACCCGTTTGCTTACAGTGGCGAGATGTTTGATAGCGAGACTGGGTTTTATTACCTGCGGGCGAGGTATTACGATCCGACGGTGGGGCGGTTTATTTCGGAGGATACGTATAAGGGGCAAGTGGATAATCCGCTGAGTTTGAATCGGTATACGTATGTGAGTAATAATCCTCTTAGGTATGTTGACCCGAGTGGACATAAACAATGTGAAGGTGCGAATAATTGTGACGGAGATAGCAAGTCTCGACTGCACCATATTTATTTAAGCACTAAAGATATGGACTTGTCACAAGCCCTAACAATTTTATCATCAAGCGGAAAGTTTTCTGAGCAAGTTGTACAGAGTGCTCAAAGGATGGTAATGTTATCAGTTGCTGGGCCAGATGGAGGTTCAAAATGGTTTAGAAATGCTAAGAGTTCAGCTCAGTTAGCAAAATATAAAGGTGTATTGAAGACGTGGCAAGATGCCAATCCATTAATTGCGAATTTAATGAGTAAAGGTAAACTACCGTCAAATTATATTACGAAAGATCAGGCACGGGCTTATGGATGGTCTGAAGGTAAAGCATTGGGGAGTTGGGTAAAGGATATTCCGAATGTTCAGTTAGGTGGAGACATATTTGAAAACAGGAATGGAATATTGCCTATGATTGATGGAAGGGTTTGGTACGAGGCTGACGTAGGACTTGTTAATACGATGGGAAGAAATAAACAGCCTGGAACGAGATTACTTTATTCTAGTGATGGACAAATGTATATCACAGTCGATCATTATGAAAATTTCTATTATATCGGTAACTATTTTGATACTGGAAATATGACGTAAAGTATAAAAGGAGCGATGATGGTGGAAAACTTAGATGATGAAGTGCGCGCTGAAATTGTAGTCATTGATGTATCAGTAGTGCAAAATTCTTATGAATTACATCAGTTATTGAAAAGACAACTCTCATTTCCGAATTTTTACGGGAATAATTGGGATGCCTTTTGGGATGCAATAACTGGACTAGTAGAATTGCCGAATAGACTTGTGTTTATAGGATGGGATGAATTGCTAGTAATTCTTCCTAGGGATGCAAAAATTTTAAAAGAGTGCCTTGAAGATAAAAATAAAAAGTATCCATCTACATTTGTTGAAGTAGAGTATAGGTAAAATGAGCCCCCCAATGAGTAAATTCTTCTCATCTTCTCGTCTGGGGGGATTTTTGTTCAGTTTTTGAAAGAAAAAAATGTAACCGGGTTTACTTCTTACAAGCAGGGTCGTACAATATAACCAATAAACCAAACACAAAAAACTTGACAAAAACACTTAGATCAACTTTCAAAGGCTTATTCCCACTTGAACGATAAGGAGGAATGAGCCTTTTTGCATGTCCAAAATCAAAGGAGGAAAAGGAAAATGGCAAAACAAACACAGGAAAAGGTAGGTTTACTTGCTCAGGCGCAAGCAGAGTATGAGGCGATAGTAGAGGAAGTGAGAGGCTACTGCCAGAAAGCACGAGAGTTGCGGCAACAGGCAGATGAGTTAAAACGTTCTGGTAGTACCGACCCGCAAGTAGCAACAGAAGTAAACAAGCTGCTCGAACAGGCTGAGTATTTTGATCAGTTGGCTGATCAGAAGGACGGACACCCAAGGCTGGAAGCAATAAGCCGAATTGAAGATTTACAACGTGAAGTATCTGGATTAAGGGAGACTAAACAGCATAACGAAAGCGTGTTAGCTCGACAGCATAAGGAACTGGAGGAAGCAAAGGAAGAAGCAGTAGTGATGATTCGACGGGCAGAGGAACGAATACAAGAAACCGAACAGTTGCTAGCCGATCAAGTGGCGAAGCTGGAAGAATTGGAGGGAAACAGACATGAGCAAGCAAGATAAGGACGAAATCATAATCGAAATCGTGGATGATGAAGATGTAATTGAGAGCGTGGAGGTCTAGCACATGACACAACTAAGCCCCGAAGCACAGGAAGCCCGCCGCCAATACAGGCGGAACTATCAACGAGAGTATCAACGGAAGTGGCGGCAGAAGCCTGAAAACAAAGAGAAGCAAAAAGAGTACGAGCGACGATACTGGGAGCGCATGACAAAGGAGTCTAAGGAATAACCCGTGCATCCACACGCTCTTATAGCGCAAACCGTATCAACAAGCGAAGCAAGGACATTTTACCCGTCAAGGAACGAAACCATGATACAAACCAAATACAACGGTCACAGGAGGAAATAACAAAATGACGGAGCATGAAAAGTTCCTATGGGAAGAACTAAGCATGGCAAACGACTCGAATCTACGAATGGCTTATCTGTTAGAGGACTATATAGACTTCATCAGTGAAACTGGACTCCAAGAAGCGTTTAAGGTGTTCCGAGAACAAAAGGCAATAAAGCAGACAGAAACAAGCAATTGAAATATGTAATGTGTGATTGATTGAGCGGCTGAGGGCGTATAGAGACCTCCCCCCCGATCGGGGAACGAACCCCATGACATGAGGTTAGGCGGTGAAAGGATGGAGAAAAAGCTGTGCGGAGCTAAGACGAGAAAAGGTACACCTTGCCAGAAGGCGGCTCTGGCGAATGGGTGTTGTAATAATCATGGCGGTAAATCAACTGGACCGAAAGACCCTACAAAACTAAAAGGGAACAAAAGTCCTTTTTGCCTTCCCGCCGTTCGTTTACCGTTATCATGGTAAGCCAGCATCATTCAACGGGCAAAAGGAACAGAACGGCATTAGGCAGAAAAATGTGTTCCCCCGTATCATTAGCCGCCAGTTGTGGAACAAAGCAAGGCAGGTCAGCTAATCATTACGTAAACATTGGGAGGATGGACAAATGAGCGAATTCAAAGAACGGATGATGATGTGTTCAGAGGACTACGACGAAATGATTGACATGGCTCTGGCTATGAAGGACAAGGAATGGTTTGAGGAACTGGTTAACAAGCAAAAGCGATTACGTGAACTAGAAACTGAAATGCGCCGTGAGTTAGGCGTACTCGACTAGCATACGGAAGAATAAACAGCAGACCAACGAGAACAGGGCGAGACGACGTTTTCAAATAGAGTCACCACAAATGACACCGATAAGGGGAGAAACAAACGAGAGCCAACCTTTGTCTGTATATTTCCCCTTTTAAGTGGTTCGTCAAAATTAGCTAACAGTTTACAATGTTCTGTGCTAGTGTTATGATTGGTAAAAATAGTTAATACAATTTTTTACAGGCAGGGGTGATGTCTGGTGTTAATAAACTTAGGAGACCTTATCTATAACTTTCGCAAACAGAATGATTTATCATTAGATAAATTAGCTGAGATGACTGGTGTCTGTAAAAGCGTACTGTCTAAGATTGAGGTAGGACAAACGAAAAAACCTAGCTTTGGAACTTGGAAGAAAATTGCGAATGTTATTGATGTGCCGTATTACGACATGATTAGTTTTTACGTTGAATCAGTTCAGCGCGGCGAGACATTAAAATATATTCTGGAAGAGGTAGTGGGGAAAAACTACATCAGCCTAGTAAGCAAAGTTGCCCTGAAATTTTTGGAGTCTCCTCGGATGGATACTTTTTTATCATTAGATTACTTAATGCAGTACGCAAATAGTGTTGAAAACCTAAAAATTAGGACAATTCTGTATGACACGGTTATTTACTATGCTCGTAACAGAGGAGTTCCTTTTTATCTTGCAAAGGCATTATACGAACGATATTTACTTGAACGGGATGACTTTCTTCGCTTGAGTGAGACCTATCGAAGAGGTAGCGAGTTGATTCACTATACTGAACATTTGAATAATTTGGAGTACACTATCTTCTTTTATCGCATCGGTGTTCATGCATATGCTCTTCAGGACTACGACAAGTGTATTTATCTTTGTAAAAAAGGGTTTGATAAGGATGATTCAGACAATCAATTAAGGGCAGAAGCTCTGTCAGCAGTGGTGGCTTCGTACCTTGCCCTTGGTGATTATACCTTAGCAGATCTTTACCTAAGGGAATATTCTGAAAGTCAATATTCTGACTACAAGAAAGATCATGCGAAAGCCATGATACTTACTAAGAGTGGAAAATTAAAGGAAGCGGAAAAGATTTATAAGGAACTCCTAGAGTCATTAGATCGTGAACGTCGGATTACTATTCTTGTCGATTTAATGGATGTTTACTTTGCTATGGATGATAGCGAGTCCATAGGTAAGTTGATTGAATCGGAGAACAATTATCTTCCATCTAACAATGTAAATAACCCTAGAAGGATAGAGAAGTTAGCAAAATACTTCGGGCTGAAGGGTTCATATATGTTATCTGTGGGGCGATTACAGGAAGGGGCAGACAACCTTCTACACAGTGCAGAATATTATCAGAAATTAGGTAATAGCCAAGAGTCGATGAAGTGTTTGGGGATGGTATTAGATTCCTATAAAAAATTTGGTGAAAAAGGTCAGAATGAATTGATGGAAAAAATTACGAAATTATGTAATGATGATACTAAATAGCGATAGGGAGGTCGATTAGTTTGAGAAAAGTAATCGCTGTTGTATACTGTTTACTAGCTTTAACAGGCGTTACTGTACTACCAAGCGCTGTTCCAGATACACCAATTGTTACAAAAATAGACCCTGAATGGTGAAAGAGGTAGGAATATCCTACTTCTTTTATTTTTTTGATGTATACTCCGTTAGTTAATTCGTCACTTTCAGGTTGATGTAAAGCCTGTATATAAGATGGATAGAATAGCTGCTAGGGAAAGCCACTCGAATGATTCTTACTCGGGTGGTTCTTGTTTTTAGGCCGGATAATGTGAATGCTAACCTAATTATTGACCACCTAGCATCATGACGCTCATAAAAAAGCTGACCACCTGAGCAACTCTTTCCGATATCTTGAATGTTGACGAGACAACAAGATATGGGAGGAAAGGAAATGCTTCAGATGGCTAATTATGAGTTTATCAGGAAACAGCACTTCGTGCTAGGAAAGTCGATTCGCCAAATTTCCAGAGAGACAGGATATTCTCGGCAAGTCATTCGCAAAGCACTAACTTCTACGGAAATACCCGTTTACAAGCTGTCCAAACCGAAGCCAAAGCCAGTCATTGAGTCTGTTAAACCAATCATCTTGGAATGGCTACCTCAAGATGAACAAGCCCCTCCAAAGCAGCGACATACTGCCAAACGTATTTACCAAAGACTTGTGGAGGAATATGGTTTCTCAGGCGGTGAATCAACTATTCGCCGCTATGTTAGACAACTGCGAGTCTCTCCACCAAAAGCGTACGTTCCTCTTGAATTCCCGCCAGGGAAGTTTGCTCAATTCGACTGGGGAGAGGTTGATATTTTATTGTTTGGAAAGCAAGTTACCATCCAGGTATTCTGCTTGCGGTGCACGTATAGCCGGAAAATCTTTGTCCAAACATTCTTTCATCAAAAACAGGAAGCACTTTTACAAGGGCATGTAAATGCCTTCGAGTTTCTTGGAGCCGTACCTAAAACCATTGTCTATGACAATTTAAAGACCGCTGTGAAGAAGATACTGGAGGGGAAAAATAGGGAAGAACAAGAGCGTTTTATCCAATTACGAGCACACTATTTGTTCGAAAGTTACTTCTGTGAGCCTGCAAAAGGGAACCAAAAAGGACAAGTCGAGAACCTTGTGAAAATGGTGAAACAACAGTTTTTCACGCCGATGCCTTCTGTCTCCTCTTTAGATGAACTAAATTATTGGCTACTGGAAAAATGCGTAGCTTATGAAAACACCAAAGTCCCACGGTCAACGATGACGGTAGCGGATGCTTATATTGAAGATAAGGAGCGCATGTTGCCACTTCCTGCTCAGCCTTTAGATTGCTATCGGATGGTACCGGTCAAGAGTAATTCGCTCTCGTTGATTAGCTTTGAGCAAAATGCGTACTCCGTGAAGGGAATTTCTCTTTATGGGATATATGGCGGTAGACCCATTACTTTAAAAGAGTTATCTATTTTCTTTACAGTGTATTCAATTTGCTTTCCGTTCTCAAAAGACGTACCGTCCAAGTATTTAAAAGAAAGATTGTAGATGTATTCTTCATCATTAACCTTGGTTTTCTCAATAACCTTATCTATTTTTACTATGTTTCCTCCATTGATTGTACAATAATTTTCCAACAATTTTTGATAATCATCCTTGGCAACTGACGGATTGTTTCCAATTAATGACTCATAATCACCACCATACAGTTTTACCATTTTGCCATAGTCTTGTTTACTCAAGGCCTCAAAATATTGATGTAAAACTATATCAGGATCTTGAGTGTAATTCTCCACTTTTTCGTCAGTTTGAAGGCATCCTGCTAAGAGGACAGTTAAAATGCAATAAAGCAATATCCAAATACCTTTAAATAGATTCTTTGCCAAGAAATCATCACCTTCTATAGTAGAATAAAAAGCTAAGATATCCAGTAACATGAATATCTTAGCATAATTGGTTAAAATCGTTAATCAATTATGGTATATGGTGTATAACTTTGTGCATCATCCCAACTTCTATAGTATGACTTTGCTTTGTCTCCTGTTCCATCTGTTGTCGATTCATAGGTGTTGAACCCTTTAGGGTTGTCAGTACCTTTTTTGACTGATTCTAGCATCCAAACGTGCCCTTTTCGTAGGCCAATGTCACCAGCTTGGAAGTTATACCAACTCCGTTGCATTGAACAGGTCGATTATGGTCAGATATCACCATGATTGACCTGTTTTTTGTTATCTTCGTTTTGACAGACGGAAAATCACCTATGAGAACCTGAAAGCTGGCAATCAGCTGAATATTCTGTTGCTGAAGGATTCATTCATGAACCCGATTACGCCGTATTTGGCGTAGAATTTTCAACAAGCTTACGGTTTACGATAATCGTTACTATCCTGAATTCAGCTTGAAAAACATCTTGTCCAGCGAGTTATGACATCCTGATCATTGCCCTGCATGATGATAATCTTTAATTATGTTTTTGAAACAAAGGATAGCAAGTAGGAATTTAAGGCTCAGTTAGTATTCGTTGCCTCAAACAAGTAACCATCACTTGTTTGGGGGTTTTTGTATTTCGACTTTACTTTCGTTTCTACATGATGTAGAATGAAAAACAACACGTAGAAACGAAGGGGTGAATCTATCTGAAATGAACATTACAAAAGCGGAAATGGAGATCATGCAGGTCATTTGGGAATGCGGGCGGAGAATGACAACGAAGGAAATTGGTGAAAAGCTGCCGGATAAAAAACCGACGACCATTCTTACGTTGGCAGGCAGGCTAATCGACAAGGGTGCTCTGCATGCTGTCAAACTCGGAAGGTCCCATGCGCACGAGTATTGGGCGGCAATCACGGAAAAGGAATACTTGAACAGGCAAACAGAGAGCTTTTTGCACACGATACATAACGGTTCTGCCAAAAGCCTGATCAGTTCGTTGTTGCAGGCGGAGAAGTTAACCAAAAAGGACATTGAGGAGCTGCGGGCATTAATCAATAGCGAGGCTGATGAGAATGATTAAATGGCTGTTGATGACATCGCTGGCAGGCAGTATTTCAACCCTTTTGCTCATGTTATTCAAGGCAAGACTTGCAGCCAAGTATGGGGGACGCTTGTATTATGGCGCCTGCTTGTCGGCACTGCTGCTGTTTATTTTGCCACTCCAATTACCTGTGCCAGCGCTTTACTCCCACTCCATATCTTTTGAAAAGAACATCGTCGATGACAGCGCAAAAGAATCAGCAGCCCAGACAGTGAAGTTGATGTCCGGACAACCAGAGAATCCACTGAACGGGGTTAATGAAGAGAATGGCAGTCCGATTCTCAGCGTTGACCAATGGCTACTGATTATCTGGGCTTGCGGTTTTATCGTTACGCTGTGTAGATACTTGCTAGGTTATTTCTTGTATAAACAAAAAATACTGCGTGAGTCCAAGTGGATAGATAGCGTGGAAAAGCTGGATGTAGTCGTCTGCGACTATGTGACCTCGCCTATGCTGATCGGGTTCTTGAAGCCGAAAATCGTTATGCCAAACGTAAAAATAGACGGAATTGATTACGAAATGGCCGTACGACACGAATGGATTCATTACAGACAAAAGGATGCTTGGTTTAAGCTTTTGGCTGTATGGATCAATAGTGTGCATTGGTTTAATCCGTTCTCTTATATGGCTTTGGCAAATTTGAGCGAAGCCTGCGAATATGCGGTAGATGAAAAAATAACGGAGCATATGACGGCAGTTGAGAAAAAACGCTACAGTGAGATGATTTTACAATTTGCTGCCAATGCTTCACCTGCGTTAAATAATCATTTGGTCGACCATAAAAAGCTGCTAATCAGGAGGTTTCGACTTATTATGAAGAAAAATTCAGGAAGAGGCAAAGCATTCTCGGGCATCCTGCTAGCCGTCATGATGGGGGCTGCTTCCGTCTTCACCTCGTCTGTTGTGTTTGCAGAAGCGACAAAACCGCTAACGGAATATAGCGGAGGAATCACAACCTACTACAATACAGCTCAGACACTGGAACAAAATGTCCAAAGCACGCTAGGCATTCCCTCTTCGACAGAAAAGACGCGAGTTGAAGTCAAATGGAAAGCTTTGTATATCGATAAGGAAGGGCGAAAAATAGGTTATTTCAATCGTACAGAGCCTTACTATAAGGTGGAGCTCAAATGGCAGGACAAAGGATCGGCTGTTGCCAGCATGACAAGCAAAACGATGTCCATCGGGGGGCAGACGGTGACGGTTGCTTTCGGGGATAAAGCGGTCGCTTACAAGGATGATCGTGTCATCGAAAAAATGGTTGAGAACCAAATCACGTTTGAGATGAACTACCAAACCACCGATAGTCGTTTCATGTATGACCATAAGGCTTTCGTGAATGAACTGATCAAGCGGGGAGCCTATGTGATTGAGGAGGTTGTGGCACCGCAGCAATTTACGTATGAGTTCAGGCAGACAAAAGCTGGAGGACAGGTAGGGGCAAAACCGCTAACAGCCTATGACAAGGTGGACGTGCTGACTCCTATTTTCAAGGGGGACGTGTTGCTCCCTAAGCAACCAGATGACAGCGACGGAAGCAAGGGACAGCAGATTGGCAATTCCTTTGTCGTGAAGCCAGGAGAAACAGTAGCGATTGATCTAAAAGAAACCACAGATAAGACGCCAACAATCAGCCTGGCTA
Source organism: Brevibacillus ruminantium (assembly GCF_023746555.1). Taxonomy (NCBI): domain Bacteria; kingdom Bacillati; phylum Bacillota; class Bacilli; order Caryophanales; family Paenibacillaceae; genus Brevibacillus; species Brevibacillus ruminantium. The sequence continues at coordinate 4,295,905 of NZ_CP098755.1, read as the reverse complement.
TTCTGGATGAAACAACAAGTGAAATGACTTACTGGAATCCGGCGGCAGCAAATGGTTACCGCTATATTTTTACACCGGGTCAAAATGGCCTGAACCATACTTATAAAATCGTCGCTAGTGGAGAACAGCAGGATACTGTCAAAATCGAGATTTTTACGTATCAGACAAAAAGCGAAACGGCGAAGTAACGAGTGGCAATTGAATAGAGGATAAATGAAAAACGAAATCCCAAACGAGTATGAATATACCCGTTTGGGGTTTTTTTTGTCCATGTAGCTGCCATAGAAGAGGGGGAGGAATGAATCTGTCTGTTCTTAGTTTCATGAAATGGAATGTAGACACCGAAATGCTTTAAAATATACTCCGCGCAGCGCCACCAATGAAAAAACCGGAGTGGCCGCAAGTTACACCTTCATCCAGACGGCCTGCGCGCGACCCTGACAATACACTACCAGCTTACCCCAAACTTCCTGACCATCCAAAACAGCAGGAAGTCATCTCCAAAAATCAGTGCTAGCAAACAGATTCGTATCCTTCCGCACAGGTTTTACGTAATGTTTCTAGGAGAATCCGTAGAGATTCATGTAAGATATGCTAGTTCCTTTCCGGAGTTTTTCGATTATTATTTTAGGTGTATTTGAATCGCCAGCATCAGGAGGATATCACATTGGTCTTCAGTTCCGTCAGTTTTTTGTTTTTCTTTTTGCCGCTTGTCTTTGCCTTCTACTTTGCTGTTCCGTTTGCATATAAAAATTCGATCTTATTGATTTTCAGCTTACTCTTCTATGCCTGGGGTGAACCGAGGTACATTGTTCTCATGATTTTATCTATTATCCTGAACTATGGTTTCGGGATATGGATAGATCAGGCTGAAAATCATAGAAAAAAGAGAACCGCGATTTTAACGTTGGCGATCGCGGTAAATATCGGACTTCTGGGTTTCTTTAAGTATGCGAATTTCTTAGTGGATGTTGTGAACCAGGTCCTGCAAACCGATTTTTATGTAACACCTGTGCCGCTGCCGCTAGGCATTTCTTTTTATACGTTCCATGCACTCAGTTATGTAATCGATGTGTATCGAAAAACAGAAAAAGCGCAACGAAATCTGTTCAATTTGTCGCTCTATATCACATTTTTCCCGCAGCTTGTAGCAGGTCCGATTATTCGCTACAACGCTGTCGCCGAACAACTCAGCAAACGCGTATTCTCTTCCATCCAATTCGCAGAGGGAATCAAACGATTTATTTTGGGGTTGTCGAAAAAAGTACTCTTGGCTAACCCTTTGGGCTTCGTAGCTGACACTGTGTTTGCCACACCTGTCATGGATCTTTCGTCGGGAGGGGCCTGGATTGGAATCATCGCCTATACTTTGCAGATCTATTATGATTTTTCGGGCTATAGTGATATGGCGATCGGACTGGGGAAAATGTTTGGCTTCGAGTTCGCGGAGAATTTCAACTATCCATATATTTCCAAAAGTATTTCTGAGTTCTGGAGACGCTGGCACATTTCACTTGGCAGCTGGTTCAGGGACTATGTTTATATCCCGCTCGGCGGAAGCAAGGTAGCTCCCTGGAAAATCTATCGCAATTTATTGATTGTGTGGGCGCTGACGGGGTTCTGGCATGGGGCAAGCTGGACGTTCATTGCTTGGGGGATCTATTACGGCATTTTGATCGCTCTGGAAAAAGCCGGTCTCGAAAAGATGCTGCTCAGAATCTATCCGTTAAACCACGTTGTCGTACTGCTTCTTGTCATGATCGGATGGGTTTTCTTCCGTGCCGACAACTTTGGGTATGCAGCAGATTTCATCCTGGCGATGTTCCATTCACGTGGCCACGACATATTCGATTCTCAAGCGCTCGCGCTGTTATCGATGAATTGGGTTCCCTTTGCCATCGCGATCATTGTTGCCGCACCGATATATCCGAAGCTACAAAAATGGCAATTCGGCAAGCTGATGACAAATGTACAAACTGGTTTTGCCTTGCTATTCCACTGCTTCCTCTTTGCAGAAGTGGTCTTGTATCTGGTCAATTCCACCTATAACCCTTTCTTGTATTTCCGATTCTAGTTCGACAAGAGGAGTACCGACATGAGTAAACCGGTTTCAATCGCTTATATGGTTACTTTTTTCACGATTATTTTCGGGTTCGCGATAGCCAGCCTCTTTTCACCGGAAAAGGATATCTCTGCTATCGAGAACAGAGCGCTCGGCAAGCTGCCCGATTTCAGCCTTGAAGCTGTTACTACCCCCCGTTTCTTCGAAGAGATGAATCAGTATTTCAATGACCAAATTGTCCTTCGCAACGAAATGGTGAAGCTCTATCAAAAGCAGCAAAACTCCAGGTTGTTTAACTCCATGCTGTTTGAAAACATCATGCGCGATCAAACCCAGCACAAACCCGAGGAAGGAACAATCGTAGACGATTCTCGCATCGTGTCCAATTTGGTTCTGATCAATCGCAAATGGATTTTGCCTGTTCCGGATAAAGCTGTTCATACAAGCGAAATTGACGCAGCAACAGCAAATTTAAACGACGCGGTTGCATTCGCCGAAGCTCAAAAAACAGAAACGTTTTTTGTCTTTAATCCGTCGAGAACGATTTCGCTGATGCATTTGTATCCGCCTTACCTGCAGACCGACGCGTATGTCAGATCGAGAGACTATTTCTTGTCGAAGCTCGATAAAAACATAAACGTCGTGGATTTGAGAAGCAGGTTTGATACCTTTACGAACGCGGAGTTGGAGGACCTTTACCTGGAAACCGACCATCATTGGAATATCAAAGGTGCGTTTCTGGCCTATCAAGAAATGATCCGCCAAATCTCAAACAAGTCGTCCCATTTCAAGGGTGAGCCGATGTCATTGAGCGACATTCACGTGTCTGCATTGTCGAATGGCAGATTTGAGGGCAGCTATAACAGGCAAATCCATGATGCCGTTGATCCCGAAAAAGCCGATCGAACGATGATCTATGAACCGAAAGTGCCGTTCACATTTCAACATTTTGAAGTGATCAATACGGATGGAAAGCAAACCATTCGAGACTTCAGCGATTTTTACGGTTACAAAAGCGGGCAAAGCCCGGTTTCTTATGGAACCTTCTTTGGCGGAGACAGACGAAAAATCACGTATGAAAACCCGAAAGCAGGCAATCAATTACATGTCCTGTTGCTAAAAGATTCATTCATGAATCCGATTACGCCGTATCTGGCACAAAGCTTTCAAAAACTAACGGTATACGACAATCGCTACTACCCGGAATTCAGCTTGAAAAATATTCTCGCAAGCGAACATTATGACATCCTGATTATCGCTTTGCATGATGATAATCTTTATAGTCAAAATTACAGTTTTGAAAAATAAGCCCCCAAGCAGGGGATAACGGTTTTGTTGAAACAAAAAATCAAAATTATTTTAGGTATTTTTGCTCCGGATGAGTAATAATTCTACATCTGGGGCTTTTTTTCGCCCTTTAACAGCTACGGGAACCGACCAAAGGTCAAAGCGAACCGAACATAGCAAGGAGAAGAAAAGTTTTTCCCTCGTCTCGGATATGGCCAAAAAGTGCGGCGAACCGGCGCAGCAGCTAGCGTTTCCTTGCGGGGCAGGAACGGATTTTTTCAAGAAAATTGAGCATGCATCAATATTTTGTCAACAAAAAAGGAATATGTTGACATTTATTCAAATAGCAATTATGATGTAGCTCAAAATGGAAAAAATCATATGAAATGGTAAAAAAAGGTTGTTTTTAAATTCACAGCTAACTAAATATGTATCGGGGGTGTAATTTTTGGCTACGACAACAGTCATCGAATGTTCCCCTCCAGTCAGTCAGCAGGATATTGAAGAAATTCTCCGCACCTTTTCTTACAGCAAACACATTGTGCGAAATGGAAAACACTTTATTATCGGCAATGGAAAAATTTCTCGCAAAGAGCTTCCCTTTATCCACGATTCATTCACTCTAAAGTATGTTGACTCTCCTTTTCCTCTATGCAGTCAAGAATTCCAAGCAAAAAAATCAGTTGTGAAAGTCAGAGACATCGAAATTGGAAATGGTTCACCCGTAATCATCGCAGGCCCCTGCTCCGTTGAAAGTAGAGAGCAAATCCTGACGATATCGACCAATTTAGCGGCAGCAGGATGCCATATTCTTCGTGGGGGTGCTTTTAAACCAAGAACATCTCCGTACAGTTTTCAAGGTTTGGGTCATGATGGTCTCAAGTTGTTGGCTGAGGCGCGGGAAATGAGCGGGCTGCCATTTGTCACAGAGGTTCTCACCCCAGTAGATGTTGAGTTAGTTGCCGGATATGCGGACATGTTGCAAATCGGTGCGAGAAACATGCAGAATTTCGCGCTCTTGCGTGAAGTGGGGAGAACCAAGAAACCGGTTCTGCTTAAGCGAGCGCCTTGGGCTGATGTTGTGACTTGGTTGCAAGCCGCAGAATACATACTGGCCGAAGGCAACTTTGAGGTTGTTTTATGCGAAAGGGGGATTGCTGCGACTCAGGCCTCCTCTGGGCGGCATCTTGATCTGGCCGCTGTTCATAAAGTTCAAAACCTTTCCCATTTGCCGATGATTGTAGATCCAAGCCATGGAACGGGAGACAGAAGATTAGTCGGTCCCATGGCATTAGCTTCCTTGGAAGCAGGCTGCGATGGTCTGATGCTCGAAGTTCACCATCAGCCCGAAACCTCCCTGAGTGATAAAGAACAGGCAATATCTCTGGAAGATTACGACGGCATGCTAAAGAAAATCAAACTGTTGAACAGTCAGATGTTCGTTGATCCTATCAAAGCATGAGGAGGTTACATGCATGAAAATCATCGATATCACACACGGCTTTTATCCGGATATGCCATCCTATGAAGCAAAGTGGTACCCTAAGTTCGCGATCAAACCGGTCATGACACCCGAAACCGATCCAGCACCAACGAGACGCACATTTACCCGTTTGGAATTGTTTGCTCACAATGCAACTCATGTTGACGCCCCCAAGCATTTTTTCGAGGATCGGGAATCTTTGGATAGACTGCCATTGGATATTTTTATCGGAAGGGCATGCATCGCCGACCTTTCATACAAAAAGCCCTTCGAGCCCATTACTGCGGATGACATCGAAAAAGCGGTCAGGGATATCTGGGAGCCGGGGAGTCGACTCCTGATTCGGACAGACTACCTTTTGCACAACTGGGGCAGGCCTGACTTTTGGGACAGACCGCCGTATTTAACCCCTTCCGTTGCGGACTGGGTGATCGAAAATAAAGGGGTTCTGATTGGACTGGATTGCTTGACTGAAAAACCAGGTGATGTTGAATCCCCTGTTCACTTAAAGCTGCTTGGCGAAGGAATTCCCATTCTTGAGTATATTACGCATCTGCATCTTGCGGAATCGAAAGTAAGCTGCCTGTTTGCGCTGCCTACCAAAGTGGAAGGCGTAGAAGCTTCTCCCGTACGAGCGGTTCTGCTAGAAAATGTGATGGAGGCTGCCTTTTAATATGAAAACCAAAGTATCCTTGCTTCGCGAAGGGAAACATGTCTCAGAGACCGTTGAGGAATTGCTTCATCTATTAGGAAATCCACTGGATGAGCTTCAGCCGGGAATGAAAGTCTTGATCAAACCCAATATGTTTCAGGTGAAGCCTGGATTCCACAGCAACCCCGAAATCATATGTACATTAGCCAGATTGGCTTTTGAAAAAGGAGCAAAGGTGACGGTTTCTGAAAGAACTCGAAATATCTATACGATTTTAAAGGACTCCGAAATTCATCGATATGCCGAGGTCGTAAGCCTGGACGATGTCCCTTTGCGCGTGGCACCAATCAATGAAGCAACCTCGCTGCGAGTGCCGTTGGCCTTCCCTGAAATTGTTTTGGATTGTGACTATTTTATTGGGGTGCCACAACTTCGCACTCATGCAGGTGTATTGGTGACCAACGCGATGAAAAACTTGGTTGGGTTGCTCCCGGGCTTTACGACCAGAGTCGTCCACATGGCTGGAGTAGAAGAGTCGGTTGTCGATCTGAACATACTGCGGCACCAGCATTTACTTGTCTGTGATGCAACAACCGTGATCGAGGGGAATTATCCGATGGAAGGGGAAGCCACGCGTGTCGGCATCGTATCGGCATCAACGAATGCCGTGGCAATCGATACCGTCATGAGTACGGTATCCGGATATGACCCACTGGAGGTGGAGTATCTGCGCGATGCTCATGAACGGGGGATGGGACCCATTGCGATGAACGAGATTGAAGTGCTGGGTGCACTCCCGTCTGATGTGGCATTTCAGATGAAGCGGGCTCCCTCCGCTCCTGTTTCACCGAAAGAAACGATTAAAATTCACGCAGATTCCGCATGTGTCCAATGCCAACGCTACATCGCGGGAGCATTGGAGAAGCTCACCTCAGAGTTGGATGAATATCAAGGGGAATTAACCATCCTTTCCGGCCCGATGGATTCGCTGCCGGAACTGCATGGGCAAGTGGTGTTGGTTGGAAACTGCACGTATCAACATCGTCAAGCCGGAATCTACATCGAGGGCTGCCCTCCGCGTGCAATCCAGCTGGCAGCATTTAAATACGCATTAGGCCAAGAGGTAACCGAAGATCAACGAACCCAATTCCGCGTGCCTCATGGAGGTTAGCCATATGCAGAATATCGCCGATGGTCAAAAGAGAATCGTTACGATTAAGCGTTGCACGATCAAGCGATCAAACGGCTCATTCATCGGATTCGCGCGGAAAATGAGTCATCTCGAACCAATGATGCTAATCGAAGGAGAATTTACTGCGTCGGGGAGACAAAAGCTGTTTTTGGGAGGGGCAACTCTTCGGTTCACCGGAAAAGGGGAGGACTCCCTCTCTTATTGGCAGGATCATGCCAGAAATGATTACCTTGCCAGCCAGGACCCCCTCAACCATTTGGTCCAATTGCAGAGTGCTTATGATTTTCGGGGAGATGATTGTCCGGATTTTCTCAGGGGATTATTTGGATTTATCGCTTACGATGCCGCCAGAAGGTTTGAAAGACTCCCAACTGTTCCTTCCAAACAAACTACAAGCCTCCCTGACTACGAGTTCTTTTTACCGGAAATTGCTGTTTTATTCGACGAGGACAGTACGTCAGTTGTATGTCTGTCCGTCTACGGTGAATCTTATACAGCGGAGCTCATGAAAAAAACGATTGAAATGTTGCAATCCCCCGAGGAGCAAAACTCTGAAAATGAGCGGCAATCCGTTGAAAACATCTCCGTCTCAACCAGTTTTTGCAAAGAAGAGTATATGAGAGCGGTAGAAAAAGCAAAAGAGTACATTTTAAACGGAGATATCTTTCAAGTTGTCCTCTCTCTGCGATTAGAGGTTCCTTTTTCTGGATGTCCCATCGCTTCATATCAATCTCTCGCTCGTCTGAATCCTTCTCCATTCCAGTACTGCTTCATTACGAAAGAATTTCAAGTCGTGGGTGCTTCTCCAGAACCGCTTGTGATCGCAAACGGCAAAAAAACAGTATTAAGGCCATTGGCAGGTACACGTCGCAGGGGCCATACAGACTTCGAAGACAGAATGTTGGAGAAAGAGCTGCGTTCGTCTGAAAAAGAGTTGGCAGAGCACCGTATGCTAGTGGATCTGGCTCGGAACGACCTGGGAAGGGTATGCGCCATTGGCACCGTTGAAGTTGACCGTTTGATGGAGGTGGAGTACTACTCGCATGTCATGCACCTTGTATCAAATGTGGTTGGGGAGCTTGATCAGAAATGCTCGGTTTCCGATTTGGTTCGATCAAGCTTTCCGGCGGGGACGATGACAGGCGCGCCCAAAATCCGTGCCATGGAAATTATTGAGGAATTAGAACCGGTAGATCGAGGACTGTATTCCGGTGGCGTCGGATTCCTGGCCGGGGATACGTTGAGTCTCTACATCACTATTCGGAGTATCGTGATCCAGAATGGCGTAGCATTCCTGCAGGCGGGAGCCGGTATCGTATTTGACAGTGATCCCGAACAGGAATACCAGGAATGTTTGAGCAAGCTAAGGGCTGGATTGGCAGTACTGGGTGCAGAAAAGGAGGTTTTCGGTTGATCTTTGTTCTGGATAACTACGATTCCTTTGTCTATAACCTCGTCCAATACTTTGGTTGCTTGGGGATAGATTCGGTGGTCAGGCGAAATGATCAAACGACTATCGAAGAAATTCAGCGCTTGAATCCAACGGCCATTCTCATTTCGCCGGGGCCGTGCAGCCCGAGCGAAGCGGGGCTTTCTATGGAAGTGATTCGGCGCTTTGCCGGGGAAATTCCCATCCTTGGCGTTTGTTTGGGACATCAAGCGATTGGTCAGGTATTCGGAGCGGCGATCAGAAGGGCCAAACAACCGATGCATGGCAAGGTATCTCTTATTACCCATGATCGCAGCGGGGTGTTTGCAAACCTGGAGAATCCCCTGCAGGTGGTTCGCTACCACTCTCTGGTCATTGACCGCGACACGCTTCCTGACGAGCTGGAAATTACGGCTCTTTCCGATGACGGTGAAATCATGGGGATTCGTCACAAAACCTTCCCGATCCATGGCGTGCAGTTTCATCCGGAGTCGATATTTACTTCACAGGGAATGAAGATGCTTGACAGCTTTATTGCGACCGTCAAGATGTTACGTCCACAGCTTCATCTATAAAGGTATAGGGGTGAAATCATGAACGATATTTTCAATCGAGATTTCAATGATTTGCCTGATCTTGACGAGCTGATTGTTGAGACCATGCGGTGGCATTTCAGTTCAAAAACAGGATCACCTTTTTGGCTCTCTTACAGGAAACAGCTCGATTTCGATCCGCTTACAGACATAAAAACGGTTGAAGACCTCAAACGCTTTCCGGATGTAAGCACCTTGTGGCGAGACATTCCGGTTCGAGATTTGATCCCTCAGGGATGCTTAACCGATGAGTGGAGATTCCTGGTCTTCGAAAGCGGAGGAACGACTGGCGCCCCCAAAAGAATTATTGAGATGAACTCGAGGAAAAGAGGGGTCGAGTGGGTCAATCATGTACTGCAGATGCATCAGTTTCCCGATGATGGGGATTGGATACATATTGGCCCTGCTGGACCGCATGCGGTAGGAAGATCTGTCGGTTTATTGGCGCAGATGAGAAAGAAACTGTGCTACTACATTGATTTTGACCCCAGATGGGTGAAACTGTGCATAAAAAACAAGAAGGCAGAGGAAGTCAAACTCTATATTGACCACGTGATAGAACAAGCGGCAAGCATCCTGGAAACACAGCCGGTATCCGTCATTTTTGCTACCCCTCCGGTGTTGGAAGAGATTTGTTCACGGCCAAAGACGCTGGATTTATTCAGGAAACGGGCCAAAGCCATTATCTGGAGCGGAACAAGTATATCCGATGAAACGCTTCGGCTGCTGGAGGAAGAATTCTTTCCTGATTCAAAAATAATGGGTCTCTACGGAAATACGATGATGGGAATTGCGATCCAACGGCCACCCCACCCAGGTGATTTGGACCGGTGTGTTTTTCAGACATTTTATCCGTACTGCTTCATAGATGTGGTCGATCCTGAAAATCTGCAGCAAACAGTAGAGTACGGAAAAGCAGGGCAAGTGAAAGTAACCCTGCTCAGTCGGGAATTATTTCTCCCCAATAACCTGGAGCGGGATGTGGCTGTAAGAAATCAGGCAACGGATGTTTTCAAGTCGGATGGTCTTTCGAAGGTGAAAGTTCTGAAGAATCAGCAGCAAAGCATTATTGAAGGGGTGTACTGAATGGATCAGATTCCGATCCTGAGGCCCGCCGGAGAGTATCTATCCGAAGACAAAACAATCATTACCGGGGTAAATCATGAACCGATTGCCGAAATGAGCCTCGCTCCCCCTTTGTTGCTGCAGATGATTGTGAACGAACTGAAGAAAGCGGCGACACAGCCTTACGCACAGAGGGTAGCGGCTATATCCAAAGCCGGAGAAATTTTTGCGGAAGGAATTGTTCAGGGAGAGACGCCGGAAGCGTTTTGCTTGAAACAGGCCAAAGCAACGGGTGTACCGATCAGTGTGGTCACACGCAGTCTTGGCGAAATGAAAACGTACATGAATAACATTTCAAAGGTTGTGGAGAGTCAGCGTCCACAAGGTGCATCCCGTTTATTGGAAGGTTTGGATCTTGAAAGCGGCTCTTCGGCATTCTGGATGCCGCGGGGAAAAACATTGACCGTCATCGCACCGAGTAACCATCCGATGACGCATGTAAGCTGGATACAGGCGCTTGCCTTTGGGCTGCACGTGATCATTCGTCCAGGAAGCAGAGATCCTTTTACCCCCTTGCGCCTTATCCGCAGTCTGCTGCTGGCTGGTTTGGAACCGACCCAGTTGGCCTACGTTCCATGCTCATACGCAAATGCTGAAAAGATGATAAATGCAACAGACTTATCCATCATTTACGGAAATGAAAAAACGGTAGCAAGCTATCGAAATCATCCCCATGTCCTGGTCAGAGGCCCGGGCCGTTCGAAAATTCTTGTCGATGTGGAGGAAGTGACTGATGAGGTAATCGACGTATTAGCAGCTTCGGTTGCTGCAGATGGCGGAGTGAGATGCACCAATGTCAGTGCGATCTTTGTTCACAATCATTTTCATGAGGTGGCGGAAGCACTCGCTGAAAAGCTGGCCAAGATCCCGGTTTTCCCTTCCAACCATCCAAAGTCTCAGCTTCCAAGCGTTCCCGCAGCCGAAGCGAAGAAGATCCGGCAATCACTGGAAGCGTTGATGGGCGATGCGCAGGATCTCTGCTGCCCATACTATCCGGACGGTCCTGTCTCGTACGCTGAAGATGGATCGGCAATCCTGCGCCCGTCCGTAATATTGTCGAACGGTCATACTTCCCCTGGATTTGGAATGGAGCTGCCATTTCCTTGTGTCTGGCTCTCACCATGGGAGGAGAATGATGGCATTGAGCCATTAAAAGACTCCCTGTGCGTTACATTGCTAACTGAAAACAAGCATCTCGTCAGGCAATCACTGGAAGACCATACCATCCGTAAAGTTTTTTGGGGAAGGATACCTACCTGGTATAGTACCCCTTACATTCCGCATGACGGATATGTAAGTGAATTTTTGTTGGAATCAAAGGGTTTTGTCAAAGAGGGCGGGGGATATTTTTCATGAGAGCAGATGGGAAAACCGTACTGGTGACGGGAGCTTCAGGAACCGTAGGAAAACAGATCGTGAGGAAATTCCTGGGCGAGGGCGCTCATGTGATTGCGCACTGCTTTCGTCATACGGAAAAACTAAATGATCTCAGCGCAGAAAAAAGAGAAAGCCATCAAAAGCTGCTGGTCTTGTCTGCAGACCTGACGAACCAGCATGATGTCAGGAAAATGATGAGCGTAACGGAAAAGGAGTTCGGGCAACTGGATATTTTAGTGAATAACGCGGGTGGTGCCCGACCGCGTCCGCTCCTTGAACTTGATGCAGAGGAATGGACGTCGTGTATCGAGCTAAATTTAACAGCGCCGTTCTTGTGTACAAAAGAAGCTGTCCCGCTTCTTGAGAAGTGCAGGGGTACCATTGTAAATATTTCCTCCGTCGCAGGTTTAACAGGAGGCGCGTTTGGCCCCCACTATGCATCGGTTAAATCGGGCATGGTGGGTCTAACAAAAAGCACTGCGCGAGAACTTGGACCATTGGGAATTCGTGTGAATTGTATAGCTCCGGGGCCTGTTGAGTCTCCGATGACTGACTCTCTTGATCCACAAGTGATGGATGCCATTCTAAAAGCGACTGCGCTGGGTCGAGTCGTTCAACCGGAAGAGGTCGCAGATGCAGTATTTTGGTTGTCGACTGCCGATGCGATCACAGGGCAAACCTTGGTCATTGATGGGGGAAGGTTTTTTCACTGACAATAAAATTTAGAAAATTGAGGTGTTTCGGATGCGTCAAAAGAAAAAAGTGCTGCTGCTAAGAGGGCTGGATATATCGGTCGTGAATCCCCATCTCACTCACATTAACCAATATGCGAAGGAAAATGCGGATGATATAGAACTAAGTCTCGCGTATACGGAGGGACTTCCAGAGGAGAACCCGGAGGTTTTGGACGCAGAGAAATACTTTAACGGGAACGTGTATTACTTTCCGACTGATGTCAGTCATATGGAGTTGGCCCAATTTGTCATTGAAAATGGTTTCGATGTCGTGGTTTCCATATCCATGCCGGATAAAAACAACGTAAGAGACTCGCGGTTGAAGGAACATTTGGAAAAAAATCACGGAATCAAGGTCGTTGCTCATTCACTTGAAGTATGTGAGCTCATGTGTGACAAATATCGGACCGAGCTGCATCTGAAAAAACATCATTTTCATCCGATTCCGAGCCACTTTGTCTATAACCTGGAAGAGGCCAGGGAGGTTGCGCAGGCGATTGGCTACCCGATCATCATCAAGCCTTCGGAGTTGTGTCTGTCAGAAGGAGTCGAGTACATTCAATCAGATGAACAGCTCCATGATTACTTTGAAAAGTTTGGCTTCCCCAAAATGATGCAAAAATTCCTGCAAGGAACACAGATTTCTGTAGAAGTGATTGGACAAAAAGGAAACTACATCGACATGGTTCCGATCAGCAAAGAGGAAACGGGATTTAGCGAGCATTGCCCACTGGAAAAGTTCAGGGTCGGGCCGATCAAAAACACAATAGGCAGCAACGAAGAACTGGGGAGAATTTCACGTGAGATTGCGGAGTCGCTGAACATGGAAGGTGCAATCGAAATTGAATACATCATCGCCGATGGTCAAATCTATGTGCTGGAAATCAATCCACGTACCTCCGGCTGCGTAAACTTGAGCATTGCTTCTACTGAATTGAACACGTACACGCTTTTGATCGATATGGGATTGGATCGGTTTGATCTCCACCAAGTAGAGAAGAAGAAAAATTATGTTTGCGAGTTTCCGGTTAAAAAAGAGCTGTCCTATGAGGATCTGACCTACCTCTTAAAATTGCCAGGCGTCATTCATTTTGAGAGGAACAAGGCCGAGTGGTTTGAACATGAGGAAAACTTTAACCTGACGAACTTCGGGAGATTTTATATAACCGGCAAAACCCCCGCTGACATTCGCGGAATACTGGATGATTTCCGCAGGGTAACAGGAGACTTGGGCTTTGAAGAAAAAATAGATGTTTACCTGGCAAAAGACGAAGAGGTTCTTGTGTAAAATAGCGGGTCAATAAGATCTATGATGGAGTGAATCATTGTGAAAAGACACGTTCTTATCATCGAACCGATCAGCTCCGGTGATGGATTGCCAAAAGCGGCGAAGGAATTAAATTGTCACGTCACAGCCCTCGCCCTCAACACCGGTTTTGTGAAAATTAGCCCGGAATGCCTCAGCAATATTGATACCCTGATCGAAATGAATGTCAGCGATGAACGAGAGCTGGAGCAAACCATCATGAACGTCAACGAAAAGCACCCCATTGATGCGATACTTAGCGGCTTCGAGTATTTCGTTCCGCATGCGAATCGAATAGCAGCAAAACTAGGGCTTCCATCCAATCGCTTGGATTGGGTGGAAGCCACCCGCTACAAACACCTCATGTATGAGAATTTCTCACAGTTTCACCTCCCTTGTCCAAAGACTTATATCGTCCATCAGGCAGCAGAGGCTTATGAAGCAGCATCCATTGTCGGGTTCCCATGTATCATTAAGCCTTCTGACGGAATAGGCAGCAGCAACGTTTATAAAGTGTGGAACGCGGAAGAGCTCGATGAAAAGCTTTCCATTATTCAAAATCGGCCGTTGGAAGAGGATTGGCAATTTGCCATGAGTCAAACCGTTTTGATTCAGGAGTTTATCGACGGCGAGGAGATTAGCGTTGAGACCATTGTAAGGAATGGCGAGATCACTTTTCAGAACGTAACCGACAAAATCGTTACCAACGGTCCTTGCTTTGTTGAATTGGGACATTTGGTTCCAAGCAAAAAAGACCCCCTGATCATTGACAGGATTCTTACCGTTACGCGTTTGCTTCATCAGTCTTTAGGGATCCGATTTGGAGCGACTCACGTGGAAATGAGAATCGTAAACGGTCAACCAATCGTGATCGAAGTGGCTGCGCGATTGCCGGGCGGGAATATCCCTTCCATCATTCAACAAAGCAAAGGAATCGACCTTTGGAAGGAAACCGTCGCATCTTATCTCGATTTGCCCATGGAATACACACCTGATCACCCAAAAGGTGTATGCATTCGTTTTCTGACAACAGAAAAAGCGGGTTCATTTCAAATTGAGGGCGTTGATCGCATCAAAGATCGGCCCCATTTACTGAAATACTCGGTGAAAACTTGCCCGTTTGAAACCAGCGGGCGAATTGAAAATTACGCGGACCGTTATGGATACGTAATAACTTCGGGGAAAGATGCGGAAGAAGCATTGGCGGAGGCTGAGTTTTGTATCAGTCATTTAAAATGGGTTGAATTCGTAAAGAGTGGAGCTGTTGAAAATGAATCCGAATAACAAATTGGATGCCATTGTTATCATCGGGGTCAGTTTATCCAGTTGTTTGCCAAATTTGGTAAAAGAATGTAACGAAAGAGGGCTGGCAGTCGTATTAGTCAGTGAGAATCGTTACACACCGGATATGGCCAATTACCATGAGTTCATTCATCTCTATCAAGAGCGCACCAATATGGCAGATATTTTATTCGAGGAAAAAAGCCTGACAGAAGGGAAAATCCTGCAAATTATCCAAAAAATAAGAGAGACTTGCCATATTAAAGCGATCATTGCTTCCGTTGAGACTTATGTTGAAATCACAGCAAAAATAAATGCCGTTTTGGGCTTGCAGGGGCCGGGAGCAAAGGCTGCCTTTGTTTCAAGGAATAAAATTTTGCAACGCATGCTGTTAGAACAACATGGTTTCCATACTCCGGATTACATGGTCACGGATTCGGAAGCGGATGTCAGTGATTTTATCGATAAGCATAAAACGGCCGTGATCAAACTTCACAACCGCTCGGCAAGCTTCGGCGTAAAAAAAGTCAGCAGCCGGGAGGAGCTGTCTGCCTATTTGGAGGAGTTCGACGGCCAGACTTATCTTATCGAACAATACATAAAAGGAAGGGAGGTCAGTGTAGAGTGCATCGTCCAGGATCAGCAAATCTATCTGTTTAATATCACCAGCAAGGGAAAAGGGGAAGAACCGTATTTTGTGGAGACCATGCAATTGGTGCCAGCCGGCATAGAGAACCGCGTATCGCGCCAACTTTATCAGTTGGCGAAGGATCTGATTGAGATAAATGAGATGTGCACGGGGATTCTTCATTTGGAGGTCATGATCGAAGATTCCACAGAGAAACTGTATACAGTGGAATATGCAGTCAGAGAGCCGGGACATAACATTCTTGACTTGATTAACTGGCGTTTTAACGAATCCGCGCTCGGCTTATACATGGACGCGATGCTGGGAAGCCGCATTGATTATTCTCTGGAAGAAAAGAAAGAACGAATGGCTGTTACGGCGTACGTGGATTTCCCGGAAGGAGAGATTGTCGAAATCCTTCAGCGCCGCAGTTTATTGGAAATCGAAGGTGTGAAAGAATTTGATTTTTTTGGAAAGCCAGGTGACACAGTAAAGAGAGCGGAAAGCAACTATGATCCAATCGCAGCCATTATTATTTTCGCCGAGAATGAAGATGAGCTCCGTGCCACCTTAGATGAAATCGATGATGCGTTTACAGTCAAAATCCAAACGGCATCCGGTCTGGTGAATGCCACGTTGACTGAGAAAATTCGGCAGGAAGTGGCGGTTAACAGCACCGTGAAAAATTAAGAAAAAGGGTGAAGTTGACAGTGGAGGGTATTTCCGATAAAGCAACGGACAATAAACTGAACTTTGGCATATGGGTGATGCTGATAGGGACATTCTTCGTGGTGGTTGCTGACTTCATGATTATCCCGTATTATGCCATTTACTTTACAGAAACTATGAAATACAGTGTTTTTTTTAGCGGCATGGCACTCTCCACTTTTAGCATCAGTTCAAAGGTTGCCAATTTTACGGGCGGTTATTTAATTGACCGTTTCAGGCCTGAGATCTTTATCAACCTTGGGTTCATTCTGATGATTATCGCGTATATTTCCCTGATCTTTATAAATGTACAATTCCTGTTTATTATCGCGTTGATGCTGCTCGGATTCGGAGATGGCTGCATCGGAATTGCGATGAAATACAAGCTCATCGCGCAAAGCGAAACTCCCGCCCAAAAAGCCAGAATGTTTGCGCTGATCTCGATCTGCTTCAATCTGGGGAGTATGGTCGGACCGCTGATTGGGTTCCTGCTTGTGGGACTTTCCTACAAGCTTGCATTCACATGCATTGCGATCCTGTATCTCCTCACTTACATATCCATTCGACTGTTTACTTTGCCATCTGCCGCAACGGAGAAAAGGCAATTAAATGTAAAAGAAGACTTCAAAGAGATTGCTTCTCACAAACAGTTTGTAAGTTTCATGCTGCTCGTCATCGGGTTCTTCATTGTGTTTTCACAATTCCAGTTCTCGATCCCCGTCATTTTGAAATCCATCTACCAGTCTGATGCAGCGTTTAAAATTAGTACTATTTTTGCCTTAAATGGATTGGTGATCGTCCTTCTACAGTATCCCATCGTGAGAAGGCTGGAAAACCACAATATGCTCAGAACCTCGTTAGTCGGGTTTTCGCTGGTCTTGCTTGCTTTTACCCTCATCGCCATCTCACAATTTCTCAACCTCGGCTTTAGTATGATCTACCTCTCTATTTTTGTGTTTACTGTCGGGGAGATCATGTTCAATACATTCTCAAACAGTTATGTGAGCACCATTTCTCCCAAAGGCAGGCTGGCTACCTATCTCGGATTTATCGGACTCGCTTCTGGTCTGGGAAGCTTTTTCGGCAATTCAATCAGTGGAAACTTAATTCCCACACTTCTTGCTGTCAACAAGCATTACTTGGTCTGGATTGTTTTTGTCGTAATGGGTCTACTGCTCATGGGCGTCTATTTCTTCATGAGAAAACTGCTTCTAAAAAATGAAGTTGAGGAGATTCAAAATGCCAACTAATTTCATGGAAGATCATCTCAACCGTTTTTTTTCGGAATACTATCCCCGGACACATCATTTGCAGTACAATCAAAACCTTTTAGCTGAATTGGATAGGGAGGCATTTCAGCAAAAATTCGAGGAGTTTTGCCAAAGGATATCCAAATCGGTTGATTTTGCAAGCCCCCGCTATTTGGCCCATCAGGTTTCTGTCCCTACAGATGTAGGGCTCTTGGGCTTTTTTATTGCCAGTCTCTATAATCAGAATCAACACGCCTATGAAGCCTCTCCGGTGACGACAGAGATGGAGCTGGAATCAATCCGTGAGCTGCTGGACCTCTTTGAATTCCCGGAAGAGGGGTGGGGGCATTTTACCAGTTGCGGGACAGTCGCCAATTTAGAGGCGGCTTGGCTCCATCGCAAGAAACACAAGAACAAATTCCGTTTGCTTTTCCCTTCCACCGCTCATATCTCCTGGGGGCGCATCGCTGACATCATTAACGCTGATTTCAGGATCATCGGGGTTAACGAAAAATTTCAAATGGATTTGGAAAACCTTGAAGCAGAATTGAAAAAGGCCAGGGATGAACAGATCAACGTGCTGCTCGTGGCGAATTTGGGGGCAACCGGATGTGGCGCAGTTGATCCTATACACGAACTGGTACCACTAAAAAGAACGTATGATTTTTCTTTGCATGTGGATGCGGCATGGGGAGGATATCTAAAAGTTCTCATAAACACCGGCTTGCTCTCTGATCATTTCGTAAACAGTCTCGGAGCTCTGTATCATGCAGATTCGATAACCGTCGATCCTCATAAACAGGGATTGCTCCCCTACGGCTGCGGTGCCGTTTTGTATCGGGACGCCCAATTAAAAAAAGAGATTGTTCATCAGGCACCCTATACCTTCATTCTGGGTAACAACCTGGGCCAAATTTCTTTGGAAGGGTCACGCAACGGAGCGTATGCCGCAGCAAGCTGGCTGAACACTCAACTCTACCCGCTGTCGGAACAAGGACTGGGGAAATTGCTAAAAGCGATGATCCGGCAAACAAGGCAATTGAAAGAAGAGATCGAACGAAGCGGGTTCAAAGTGCTAGTCGAGCCGGAGATGAACATTCTTTGCTTTTATCCAGACTTGAGCACACTTTCACGTATAAATGATCTGACAGAAAAATTGATTGAGAGATGCTCCATCTCAAACGGTGCGCGCTACCCTATTTTTTCGAAATTCGTCATCGATGATCTAAAATATCTGGAGCAAATGCCATGTGTTGTGGATGACAGCAAGCTCGTTGCCATTCGCTGTGTGGTATCAAAATATTATCGGGATTGGGAGGAATGGAGAAAGATTTCAAGCTCCATGGCAGACAGTATGGATTCCTTGATGGCTGAATTTGCATAGGTTCGTTTGTATTGGTGCAAAAGGGAGGGAATTAGTATGGAGGTAAGTTCAAAGACCTCAGATAAACTTACATTGGCCATTGAATCCCTTGGATACAAGCAAGAACTGGGGCGAGTATTGCGAACGCGAGATCTGTTCGTTTTCGGAATGGTTTCGATGGCCCCGGTTTCCGCCCAGACTTTTTTTGGTTCCCTTACCCAAATGTCAAACGGACACGCCGTATTAGCCTATGTGATTGGGTTATTGGCTATCATTTTCACTGCAGGCAGCTACGGGAAAATGGCTGGGGCATTTCCTATTGCCGGTTCGACGTACAGTTATACATCCCGTGCGATTCATCCTGTATTGGGATTTCTGGCAGGATGGGCGATACTTATTGATTATTTACTGATCCCGATTCTTGTTTACAAATTAAATGCACTGTTTGCCATTCAGGTAGTGCCTATTCCTTTGTGGCTTATGCTGTTAATTTTTGTGTTATTTGTAACAATATTCAATTACATCGGGAACTCGGTGACAACAAAAGTGAATATGCTCATGACGGTACTGATGATCGGCGGAATCGTGCTGTTTATGACATTTGCCATCAAAGCCCTGCAGAACGGTGTTGGAGGCGGAGCCGTTTTCTCGCTGAAAGGAATTTATAATGAAAGCACATTTTCGTGGAATGCGCTTCTTGCGGGATCATCGATCGCTGTTCTAAGCTATCTGGGTTTTGATGGTGTTTCCACATTGGCGGAAGACTCCAAAGTGACGGGAAAAATGATAGGAAAAGCCTCGATCCTTGCTTGTATCGTTTGTACCTGTCTGTATGTCGGGCAGGTTTACTTTGCAACCTTGATTATCCCGGATTTTACCAGCTTCCAATCTGCAGATACCGCGTTTTTTGAAATCAGCACCATGATCGGCGGCAGTACATTGGCGACCCTACTAACGGCAATCCTTGCAAGCTCAGGGATCTCAACGGCATTGGCAGCTCAAGCGGCCGCTTCGAGACTGTTGTATGGAATGGGGAGAGATGGCGTCATTCCCAAGGTTTTCGCCTATATTCATCCGAAATTCAAAACTCCCTCGAACAGCATTCTCTTTATGGGCGTATTGGGTTACTTTGGTGCCTTGTTTTTTGATCTCAATCTCGTCTTTCTGATTGTTGCCTTTGGCGCTTTACTGGGATTTTGTTGTGTAAACCTGTCAGTCATTTGGAAATTCTTTATCAAAGATAAAAAAAGATCCGGGATACATTTCATAACCAATCTCGTCTCTCCCTTATGTGGGTTGCTTATCTGTTCATACATTATTTATGGAATGGATCAAATCGGGAAAATTTCCGGGCTTTTGTGGTTAGTCGTTGGTCTGATTGTGCTGGCAGTAAAAAAGAAAGGTTTCTCTGCGATTCAGACATTCCACAAATAATTGGAGGGGTACCGCATGAATATTTACCAGGTCCTGGAGTTAATGTATGAAAACGAGGTTAACAAATATCGGGTGATTAATATGACACCTAGCGAGAATGAGCCAAGCGCGTTTGCACGAATACCGTTCATTCTGGATCTGTACAACCGCTACTTTTTTAATGTGGAAGAAAAGCGAAATGAATGGGTATTTCGCGGTGCACAAGGCGTGCATCGGATTGAAACGGAAGTTGCCATACCTTTACTGAAAGAACTTGGCCAAGCGAAATATGTGAACCTGCGGCCGCTTTCCGGATTAAGCTGCAGTCAAATCGTACTTCGAGCCTTCGGGGGAGGGATCGACAGCAATATTTTAGCTGTTGCACCTGAACAAGGCGGGCATCACGCAACAGAAGATTTAGCGAAGAGCGTTGGTTTACATATCCACTATATGAAAGGGATTGATGAGCACACGATTGACCTCGATTTCCTCGAGCATCAATTGAAGGAAAGATTTTATCATCTTGTTTATGTAGATCAATCGACGTGTTTGTTTCCGGTAGATATCGAAAAAATGGTCCGAATCATTCGAAAGGTTTCTCCAAAAACGATGATTCATGTTGACATGAGCCATTATCTCGGACTGGTTTTTGGAAAAGCGAAGCGCAATCCTTTGGCCCTGGGTGCAGACTCGTACGCCGGGTCTACACACAAAACGTTTCCGGGCCCCCAAAAAGCCGTGTTCTTTACCGATAATCACGAGCTGATGAAGAAGTTCGATCAGACACAGTATTATGTTGTATCCAGTCATCATTTCGGGGCTGTAGCAAGTCTGGCCCTGTCATTAATGGAGTTTAAGGAATGTGGAGGATACCAATATTCATCAAGGGTTTTGGAGAATGCGAAAACATTGGCGCATTGTTTAGACGAACTTGGGTATGAAGTAAGCGGAAAACAATACGGTTTTACGGATTGCCACCAAATCTGGGTGAGCACCAGTCGTGTGGGAATGGATTCATTTGAAGCCAGCGAGCGTCTTTTCGATGTGGGAATCCGTGTCAATGCTTATCCTAGCCTCCCTGGAATGAACGAGCCTTCTTTACGTATTGGGGTAAACGAAATCACGAAGCAGGGTGCTGAAAAAGAAGAAATTCTCCAGCTTGCAGAAATTATGGATGCGGCGATCCGCGGGACATCCCCTCAGTCAGAATTGAGAAAAAGGGTGCAAGGAATTCGAACGAAAAAGATAGAACACTATGGATATTCTCTAAAAAACAGCGAGCTGAAGGAGCTGTGCTCCCGGCTTCTGGGCGCCAGTCTTGGAGGTGTTTTTGACAGAGAAGGCCAACCTGCACCGATTTCTTAGACACAAGTTTTTTGTTTGAACGCCTTCGATAGGGAATACACTTTGAATATACTTTCGGTTATCGGTTGTTGTATTGGCGAGTGTTTGCCATCATTACTGTCTCGGAGGGAGATCACATGCACAGGAAACCGGACACACAGATCAATATCCATTACACGGAATATGGAACAGGTACACCCCTCATCATGCTGCATGGTTTCGCACCTGATAGCCGGCTCTTACTCAGGTGTATGGAGAATCTGTTTTCTGATCAATTGCATGGATGGAAACGAATTTATGTAGATTTGCCAGGCATGGGAAAGTCCCCCGGCAAAGAGTGGATCAACAGTTCCGATGATATGCTTCAGGCGGTATTGGATTTCATCGAGGAAGTGATTCCCCATCAGGATTTTGTGATCGTAGGCGAGTCTTATGGGGCGTATCTGGCACGCGGAATTATCGCCAAACAATTTGAGCGGGTGAAGGGGCTGGCGATGATTTGTCCGCTTATTGAACCAGAAAAGTCCAAAAGGGATACACCCGAACATGTGGTGCTGTATAAAGATGAATCCTTTCTCTCAACGCTCAGCCGCGAAGAATACGAAGAGTTTACTTCGATTGCGGTCATTCAGGATGAGTACAATTGGAGAAGATTTGATGAAGAGATATTATCCGGGGTGAAAATCGCTGATGAAGAATTTCTCGGCAGAATAAAGAAGAACTACGCTTTTTCGTTTGATATCGATCAGCTTCCGTCAACCTTCACCCATCCGGTCGTCATCCTGACAGGAAAGCAAGACTCGATCGTAGGGTACAAGGACGCATGGAAGATTATCGAACAATTCCCCCACGCGTCTTACGCGGTTCTCGATAGAGCCGGCCATAATCTTCAAATCGAGCAGGCCGATTTGTTTGAAAGCCTCATGCTCGAATGGTTAAGAAGAGTAGAGAAACATATCGGCTGAGTCAGGCAGCGCTGCCTTCCACAAGGTCTAAAGCCCAAAATTGCGTAAAGTATTCCCCCTTTGCTTTGTGGAGCTGTATCAGTAGAGCACAGGGGGATTTTTTTACGTATCGAAACGTTAACGCTTTTTTCTTGTACCAGTGTTTTCCGTCCGATAAAATGAAGTATACAGTTTTTGGCTTTTTCTGATCGTTAGCTTGTTTTGGAGGTGGAGAAATGAGGGGCAAAAGGCTTTACTTATGGTTCACGGCATTGCTGATGGTGTGCGCGTGGATTCCCTTTACGGCTGCGCATGCGTCGGAACTTTCAGATAGGGAGCTGGCCCAGCATTGGGCGAAAAAAGAAATACAAGCGTGGGTAGACAAGGGGTATGTGCAAGGGTACAGGGACGGGACGTTTAAACCGAATAATCCCATCACGCGCGCCGAGTTCATTTCCTTGTTGAATCGGGCACTGGACCTCAAGGAACGGGCTGCCGTGCATTTTTTTGATGTGCAAAACACGGATTGGTACGCCAGCCAGGTCGCGATTGCGGTAGCGGAAGGGTACGTAAGCGGCTATCAGGATGGGACATTTCGCCCGAATCATCCGGTGACGCGCCAGGAAGTAGCCGTGATGCTGGCCAGAATCGCCAATCTGGAAGCAAATACGAGAGCTGCTGATCACTTCCTCGATGCGATTCCGTCATGGAGCAAAGGGAGTGTAGGAGCGGTGCAGGCCATTGGCTGGATGCAAGGGTATCCAGATGGCCGTTTTGGTGTGCAGCGGCCGATTACACGTGCTGAGGCCGTCGTGACGCTGGACCGTTTTCTGAATAAGCGTCAGACGATTACCTACGATCGTGCAGGGACGTATGGACCGGCTTCCGGCCGCGGAACCACGATCGGTGATGTCGTGATAGGCACTTCCGACGTCACCTTGAAAAACATGCGGATTATCGGCAGCCTGACAGTAACCAAGCAGGTAGGGAAGGGCAGCGTTTTCCTGAAGAATGTGAAGGTGGAGGGTGAAACCAGGATATACGGCGGTGGAAAAAACAGCGTCTACTTCGAGGATTCGGAGCTGGGCAAGATCTTTGTCGACAAAGACGATGACAGTGTACGGCTGGTAGCCTCGGGAAAAACCAAGACGGATCATGTCACGCTTCAATCTGGCGCTATTCTTTTGGAAAAAGATCTGTCAGGAAAAGGATTTACCGATGTGACGATCGCGGAATCGGTCTCGGACGACGCGAGCATTTCGCTGCAAGGTGATTTCGAAAACGTAGTGCTAAAAGCCGCAGATAGCTATGTGGAGTTGAAATCGGGACAGATCGATCAACTGGAGGTCAGTAAAACCGCCGGGAAATCGGAACTAAATCTGAATCGCGGAACAAGAGTTTATCAGGCCGATTTTTACGCCAAAGCAAAAGTGACCGGACAGGGCAGGATTGACAGGGCATATCTTGCAGTAACGGGTGTCCAGTTTGAAAAGCAGCCGGATCAGCTGCGTTGTGCAACCAATGTCAGTTGCCAGGATCGCCGCGATGACGACCGGGATGACCGGGAGAAACCTACGCCGCCAGCTCCCCTGGAAATGACAGACGTGAAAACCAATCTGGACAAACGCACGATCCAGGTAAGCATCAATAAAGCGCTCCAGGGCGTCGGGACTGAAATGTATCAGCATCCGAAAGGCGGCACCATACTCATCCCGAATATCAAGCTTCCGGATAAAATTAGTTATCATGCAGGTATCTGGAAACAGGGAACAAAAGACACAGACAGCCTGAAAATTGTGGATATCGATAAAGTAGCAGGGTCCAGCCGTCAATTCCAATTGACGTATAAGCCTGATGGCATCTCGCAAGGAAAATACGTTGTGGTTCTGTACACAGGCTATCCCGGAAAAAATAACATCCGCGTTATCGCAACGAGCAGCGCGTTTTCGTTGTATGAAGAAAAAACGCCTTTGATCAAAGGGGTGAAAGCTGAACCGCAGTCGATTCGCTTGACGGCATTGAATCAAACGCGGCAAATCAGCTTGAAGGCTAGCTGGAGCAACAACACCACGACGGACGAAACCGGGAAAGCGACGTGGAGCTCGAAGGATGAAGCGATCGCAACGGTGAAAAACGGGCTGGTGACCGCCAAGCGGAACGGAAGTACGGTGATAAAAGCGACGTACGGAGGGTATACGGTCGAGATTCCCATAACCGTAGACATATACGTGGAGCCTCCTGCGCCTAAGGTAACGGATTTGGTCAGCTCCTCCCGCTTCGTACAGATGAAAGAGATTGGTCAAACCACGCAGCTTCTCGTGACGGCAAAATGGAGCGACGGCAAATCCAGCGATGTGACGAGTCAGGCGACCTGGAGCTCGGAGGATGAAGCGATCGCAACCGTGAAAAACGGGCTGGTAACCGCCAAAGGCAAAGGAAGTACGGTGGTAAAAGCGACGTACGGAGGGCAAACGGTCGAGATTCCTGTAGCCGTAGACATATACGTGGAACCTCCTGCGCCACGGGTAACGGATTTGGTCAGCTCCCCCGGCACCGTGCAGATGGAGGAAATTGGTAAAACCGTGCAGCTTCTCGTGACGGCAAAATGGAGCGACGGCAAATCCAGCGATGTGACGAATAGGGCGACGTGGAGCTCCGAGGACACGTCGGTCGCGACGGTTCAAAACGGACTTGTAGCCGCCAAAGGCAAAGGCAGTACGGTGGTAAAAGCGACGTACGGAGGGAATACAGTCAAGATTCCCGTAACGGTAGACGTATCCACTGATCCCCCTGCGCCTGTGGTGACGGAGTTGGTCAGCTCCTCCAAAGCCGTGCAGATAGATGAAATCGGTAAAACCGTGCAGCTTCTCGTGACGGCAAAATGGAGCGACGGCAAATCCAGCGATGTGACGAATCAGGCGACGTGGAGCTCCAAGGACACGTCGGTCGCGACGGTCCAAAATGGACTGGTAACCGCCAAGGGTGAAGGAAAAACGGTCGTGCATGCGGCTTATTCGGGTCAAACAGTTGCCATTCCCGTAGACGTTCAGGTAGCGGTCACTCCTCCGCCAACGATCACAAAATTACAGCAACGGCCCGCATCCGTCACACTGACTTCAAAGGGGCAAACGGAGCAAATCCAAGTGGAAGCAACATGGAGCAACGGAAAGACGACAGACGTGACGGCTGAACTCACATGGTCTTCTGAGACTGAGTCCGTCGCTACGGTAAATAAAGGGTTGGTCACAGCCGTAGGCAGCGGCACTGCAACCGTGAAAGCGAAGCATAGCGATTTCCCGGACGAAATCAAAGTTCAGGTAACCGTCGATCTGCCTGCCGAAGCAGCTAAAGTCGAAGCGAAGATGGAGAACAACAAACCAGCCGCAGGCGAAACAAACTTGGTTACCCTGAGGGTGAAGAAATCCGACAATACGGCAGATACTAGCTTTTCTGGGGAAAAAACGGTCCGAATTTCCGGCTATAGCGCCGCACCGTCAGGAACAAGCGGCAGCTTCGCCGGTACAGACTTGATCAAGGGCGGGACAGAGGTTCAAGTGAAGTTTGAGGCAGGCGAAGCAAAGATTCCGCTCATCCTGCATCATGCGGCGTCCCAATCACTGAGCTGGAGTGTGACAGGTGTCACTCATGCAGCCGCTGATATGACAGTTGAAGTCGCACCTGCTGCGCCCGAACAGCTCAATATCACAAAGCAGCCAAGCAGCACGGTCAAGAGCGGAGAAAGGTTCGACCTGCAGCCAGTGATCGAAGTCGTCGACCGTTTCCACAATCGCGTGACAGCAGCTACGATTCAAATCGTTGCCAGTATCTCCTCAGACGGATCGGGAAGTGCAGTGTTGACGGGGACAACAAAGAAGAATGCTGTCGCGGGAGTTGCCGAATTTACAGATCTGGGATTGCAGGGCACAGGAAAGGGAGTACGGCTTTCCTTTACCGCAGCGGGCTTGGAAAAGGTAGATAGTGATACGATCGACTTCATGGGGGATTTCGCAGGTGGAGAAGGTACCAAGGAAGAACCCTACGTGATCAACTCCCCGGAACAACTGGATAAGGTGAGGAACAATCTGTCTGCCCACTACATCCTGGGCGGAGATATTGATCTGGGTGGAAACGAGTGGAACCCGATCGGGTCAAACAGCCAACCGTTTTCCGGAACTTTTGACGGCAGAGGGCATACCATTTCCCGTTTAACCATAAAACGGGCAGGAGTGGCACATGTTGGATTGTTTAGCAGTGTAAGCGGGTCAAGCGCCAAGCTTTCAAACCTCACACTGAAAAATGTTGAAGTGACCGGCGAAATTTCCGTAGGGGCACTGGCTGGCTCGCTCCAGAGTGGCAGCGTGACAAATGTACATGTGAAAGAAGGAAACGTAAAAGGGCGAGCTTCCGAAAATGCTTGGAATTCACGGGAAATAGGCGGACTCGTTGGAAGCATCCGCGCAGGGGCAACAGTGTCCCAGTCGAGCGCATCCGTGCGCGTGGAGGGAACAACAAGCATTGGCGGTCTTGCCGGAGCATCTGAGGGAACGATTGAACAATCCTATGCCGAAGGTCAGGCAGAGGCCAATGGCACCGATTTGGGTGGTTTGGTCGGCGGGAATTTCGGAACCATCAAGCAGTCATACGCTCGTGTGGAAGTGACCGGAGGATCTCAAAATATCGGGGGCCTTGTCGGAGGGAACGCTGGAATAAATGGATTCCCTGGAGCCATCCAGGAATCATTCGTAGCAGGGAAAGTTGACAGCAACGCTGAAAGGAAAGGGGGACTCGTCGGAAGCAACAACATGGGGAAGGTAGAGAGTTCCTATTACAACCAGACCCTGAGCGGGTTATCAGACACCGGCAAAGGGGAGCCAAAATCACAAGAACAGATGCAGAACCAAGGAACGTTTGCAGGCTGGGACTTCGACCGAGTTTGGGAGATTCTGGGGAGTAATACTCCAACCTTCAAATGGGCGAGAAAGTAAAAAGATAAACTGCACAAAGCTAAACAGAACGTAAAAACGAAACAAACATAACGAACAAAACAAAACAGACTGCCTCGATTGGCAGTCTGCTTTCATTCAAAAGGCAAGTTCGGGCGTTCACATCAATCTCTGACGCGCCCGAATCTCCTCTCTGGCACGGTCATTCATTCGGGCCGGACTCCATTTTGGTTCCCAAACAAGTGAAACATCCACCTCTTGAATTCCGGGTACGGCCGTAACCGCTTCTTTAACATTCTTTACGATATCATCGGCCAGCGGGCATCCGGGAATGGTCAGAGTCATGTCAATTTTCGCATGCCCCTGATCTTCCACCTCAACCTCATAGACGAGCCCGAGATCAACGATATTCACTCCGATTTCCGGGTCGATCACTTCTTCCAATGCCGTCCAGATTGCATCTTCTGTATTCAAGCAGAGCACCTCTTTCCTACCTGTTCGCTACTGCTTACGATACCCAATCATGCAACCGCTTTATGTATAAAGCGGGCATTGTCTTTTGTGAATCGACACAAATCGTCACGCGCCTACCTTCCCCGATGCTTCGCTTTTGCTTTTTGCTGCCGGATTTCCCGTTTTCGTTCCCTGTCTTCTTCTTTTTGCTGACGGGAGGTTACCCGCTTTTCTTTTTTCCTCTGCTCATGCTCCAGCTTCAAAACCTCTTGGGCGTGAGAAGAGATTCCTTTTGCTTTCAGCTCGCGAGCGACCTGTCTCGCTAACCGCTTGGGATTGATCCTCCGCTCCTGAAGATCTTCCACCTTCACTTCCTGGGAAAGCCTGTCGATGATACTGAAAATGCTGTTCTGTACGATAAACTCCAAAATTTCGGTGTCCTTCGGTTCGGAGCCGAAGATCCATTTGCCAGCCTTTAGTTTGCCGTTGTCAATTTCCTCCACAACACCTACCCAAAATTGACCGTCATGATACACAGTCAGCTTCATGTCGTTTCCCCCTCAAAAAAAGTATGACGGCAAAGACGGACATCCCGAGGGGGGAAGGTTACTGATATGGTGAAGCATGCTCTGCAAGGCTGGTGGCCAAAAGAGAGCCACGCGGTCACCACATGTTCGGACTACCAACCGAACCGTGTTTTTTCATTGCCGTTTCGTATTTCCCAGTATAAAGGATTACATCGCAGATCGGAATGGATGATAGGGAAATTACAATCATATTTTTGATAATTTACAAAAATATGGTAAAATATAGATTGGGTGGTAAAACCAGAAAAATGGCACCGAAAGGATGAGTGGTCTTACCGGTTTGACGGGAAAACGAATAACTGGCAGGCAGTCCTGGTGGGGGAATGGAGTACGAAGAGGGAATCCAACAGCAGTTTGTAGTGTAAAAGTTCCGGCAAAGAGGCAGATGGACTGGCTAAAAAAGTGCGGATGATCCAACGCCAAAACAGGCAGCCCCAGATGGTAGAGCGAACCCGAAAAACATGGTACCATGTGTGTTAGCGTCTATCGCTACATTTGACAATCTGGCCGCATTCTCTCTGAATGACTGCCTATCCTACAAAAGATCAGGTGACTGCTATGCAAATCTTGACAGTAGAAAACCTCTCCAAAAGCTACGGGGAGAAGGTTTTGTTTGACGATATTTCGTTTCACATCGCCGAGGGGCAGCGGATTGGCTTGATTGGCGTCAACGGCACGGGGAAATCCTCCCTCTTGAAAATCATCGCCGGAATGGACACAGCGGATAGTGGAAAGGTGATCCATGCCAACCATTTCCGCGTCGAATACCTGCCGCAAAACCCCCATTTTGCCGAAAATTCAAGCGTACTGGAGCAAGTCTTTTACGGGGATTCTCCGCTGATGCAGCTCCTGCGCGAATACGAGCAGGCCATGGAAGAGCTGCAGGCAGATCCCGCGGACGAGCGAAAACAGTCCCGGATGCTGAGCTTGCAAAGCCGGATGGATGCCGCCAATGCTTGGGAGGCCAGTACACAGGCGAAAATGATTCTGACCCAGCTCGGTATCCTTGATTTTTCCCAGCAGGTACAAGAGCTGTCCGGCGGGCAGCGCAAACGGGTAGCCATGGCACGGGCCCTGATCCAGCCGGCCGACCTGTTGATCCTGGACGAGCCGACCAACCATATCGACAATGAAACGGTAGAGTGGCTGGAGGAGTATCTCTCCCGTTATAAAGGGGCACTTTTGCTGGTCACGCATGACCGCTATTTCCTCGATCGTGTCACCAACCGGATTTTTGAGCTGGATCGCGGAAAGCTGTACAGCTATGAGGGGAATTACGGGGTGTTTTTGGAGAAAAAAGCGGAGCGGGAGGAGCATGAAGCGGCTGCGGAGAGCAAACGGCAAAATCTGCTCCGGCGGGAGCTGGCCTGGCTGCGCAGAGGGGCAAAAGCCCGGACGACCAAGCAGAAAGCGCGCGTCCAGCGGGCAGAAGAGCTGCGCGATCGGAAAGTGGACGGGCCCGCGGATAAGCTGGAGATGACTTTGGGGGCCAGCCGTCTGGGGAAAAAGGTTCTCGAAATCGAGGAGATCAGCAAATCCTTTGGGCCGCGTCAGTTGATCCGGGATTTTAGCTATATCGTCCTGCCCCAGGATCGCGTGGGGATTATCGGCCCAAACGGGAGCGGAAAATCGACGCTGCTGAATATGCTGGCCGGCAGGCTGGAGCCTGATTCCGGTCAAATCGAGGTGGGTCAGACCGTCAAGCTTGCCTACTATACGCAGGAAAATGTCGAAATGGATGAAAAGCTGAGAGTCATCGAATACATCAAGGAAGCAGCAGAGGTAGTGCACACCAGTGAAGGGGAAGTGATTACGGCTTCGCAGATGCTGGAGCGATTCCTCTTTCCTCCACACCTCCAATGGACGCCGATCTCGCGGCTATCCGGCGGAGAGAGACGGCGGCTGTATCTTTTGCGAACACTGATGGGTGAGCCCAATGTTCTCTTTTTGGACGAACCGACCAACGATCTGGATATCCAGACGTTAAGCATTTTGGAAGACTATCTGGAAACCTTTCCAGGTGCCGTGATCACCGTATCACATGATCGCTATTTTCTCGACCGGACTGTGGATCATCTGTTTGCGTTTGAAGGGGAGGGACAGATTCGTCCCTTTACCGGCAATTACTCGGAGTACCTTGAAATCCGGCGAACAGAGCTGGAGCAAGAAGCGGCGGAAAAGCGGAAGGTGGAGAAAAAAGAAGCAGCCGACAATGCCGGAGCTGCCGATGATAAAAGCCCATCAGGCCGCGGCGGCAACCGCACCCGCAAGCTCTCCTACAAAGACCAGAAGGAATGGGATGCGATTGAGGGGAAAATTGCCGCGCTGGAGGCCAGGAGCGAACAGCTGAAACAGGAGATTGCGCTGGCGGGCAGTGATTACGGGAAAATTGAGAAGCTGTATGCCGAAGAACAGCAGGTAGCCTCGGAGCTGGAAGCAACCATTGAACGATGGACAGAGCTGTCTCTTCTCGTAGAGGAGCTGGAGCAGGGGAAATAGCTGCGAAATAAATGTGAAATAACTGCTCATCCGCAATCGGAACGAGAGTAAGATACCCCTTCCAACAGCAGGCGGTAAGGGGTATATCTGAGCAGCTTGTGATTTTTGCGAATATTACACGAAATCATAGATTCACCATTTTGTTGTTTGACAAATCTACCGTTTTCAAGTAGACACAATTCTATTATGATAAGGAATATCAAAATATGAAAAAAGGAGAACGCTATGGCTGAATACCTGACGGAACGGAAAGCATTGCATATGACTTTGCAATCTCTTTTGGAACAGCGCGCTTCATTGCGACGCCAATATGTGGACCAAGACAAGCAACTGGGTCTGGACATTAAACAAATTTTGGCAAGAGTTCGTGAGCTTGACCAGATCGAAGGGAACCTGGAATCGTATTCGGTCGATGAAGAACCTGCTTACACAAGCAGCGAAACGGCAGAGGTCATGGGAAGGGTAAAAGCGAGAAAAACCCATATTCGGCATGACTACGAAGCCGTAGCCAATCAGGTGGAAACGATTTTAAAAGAGATGTCAGCGATGACGTTGAATGACCTCTGTGACGAGCTGAAGAAACGGTGCGGCGTTGAGTTCGCAAGCCCTTACATCGGCATTCACAAAGCCATCAAGCATTTACCGCATGTGAAAATCGAAAAGGACGGAAGAAAACTTGTTTTTTCTTTGGCAACATAGAACGACTGCAAAAAAAGAGGGCAGCGTGCATCACGCACAAGCGCTCTCTTTTTTGTATCTATATTAGCCGAGCAAAGCCCTGAACATCCACGCATGTTTCTCCAGGCTGGTTTGGATCGACAACAGCAGGTCAGCCGTACTCTCATCGCCCAGCTCGTCGGACTTTTTTATGCCGTCTTTTAATTCCTCGATGATAATGGAGAAGTCTTCAATCAGGGTTTTGACCATCTCCGTCGTGTTTTCTCGGTCAGTTGCTTCTTCAATACTGGCTTCGTGGAGACAATCACCCAATGTGGCCAAGGGCTTTCCATGGAGAGCCAGGATGCGTTCAGCGAGCGTATCGATGTGCAAAGACGCTTCGGTGTACAGCTCCTCAAACTTCGCGTGCAGCGTGAAGAAAGCAGGTCCTTTTACATTCCAGTGATAGTTTTGCAGCTTCATGCGCAGGACAATCCAGTTCGCTACCTGTTTATTCAATACCGGGAAAAGGCTTTCCATGGTGCACTCACTCCTTGTTTAAAATGATTATCAACTAATATCTATTATAAATAAGTTTCCGTACTTGTCAACCTCTTTTTCCACCCTTTTCCTAACAATTTCTCGAAGGCTCCTTCACCTCCCTCTGGTTATTCTAGAATCTGAGAAGAGAATTTCTCATTTTCTATGCGGTTTCCAGCCGAAACGATGGGTGTGGAGAGGTTGCTCCCCTTTTTTTCTCTGGCATTGTTCTTGCAACTTTTCTGAAGTGAGTAACCAATCAGGAAAGGATGAGGAGAATGGAGCGCAAAACCCGGGAAGAATCTCTGGAACTGGCAAAGGAAATTCTTACTTTTATCGAAAGTGAGACGTTGAGTGTTGAGCAGAAGAAAAAGATTGTCAGTGATTCGATTGATAACTTTACCAACCATGTGACCAAAGCAATATTGGCGCATCGGAAATCCGTTTCCAACGACTTCTCGGTGGTGGAATGGGAAGACGAAGGAGCCATTTTTCGCGATACGATGGGGGATGAGTACATCGATTGTCTGGGGGGCTACGGTGTGTATCTGCTGGGTCATCGCCACCCAAAAGTGGTCAAGGCGGTAGAGGCGCAGCTCAAGCGGTACGCCCTGCACAGCCAGGAGATGGTTGACCCGTTGCGCGGCTATTTGTCCAAGCTGGTTGCCTATATTACCCCCGGAGATTTGCAGCACTCTTATCTCGTCAACTGCGGTACCGAAGCCAATGAAATGGCTTTGAAGCTGGCGCGGCTGGCGACCGGCAAGAAATGTTTTATTTCCACGGAAAAGGGCTTTCACGGCAAGACGATGTTTTCGCTCTCTGCTTCCGGGAAATCGACGTTCCGTGAGCCGTATATGCCACTCGTTCCCGGCTTCCAGCATGTTCCGTTTGGCGATGCAGATGCCGTTGAGCAGGCCATTCGCATGCTGATTGCCACCGGTGAAACCGTGGCCGGTGTGATTGTAGAGCCGATTCAAGGGGAAGGGGGCGTCAATATTCCACCGGATGATTACCTCCCGCGCCTGCGTGAAATCTGTGACCGCTACGAGTGCCTCCTGATCGTCGATGAGATTCAGACAGGCATGGGACGTACGGGTACGCTGTTTGGCGTCGATCACTGGAATGTCGTACCGGATATCATGACGCTGGGGAAAGCCTTTGGCGGAGGCGTCATGCCGATTGCAGCCATGGTTGCCAAGAAAAAATGGTGGGGCAAGATGGAAGAAAATCCGTTTCTTCTCGGCTCATCCACCTTTGGTGGAAATCCGCTTTGCTGCGCAGGCGCCATCGCGGGCATCCACACGATCCTGGAAGACAATATCCCGCAGATGGCCAAGGAAAAAGGCGATTATATCATGGTGAGACTGGGCGAGATCCAGGAGCAATATCCGGAGGTGATGGTTCAGGTACGCGGACGCGGTCTTTTGATCGGCATGGAGTTTTCTAACAACAGCCTTGGCTACACACTGGCCAAAATGCTGTTCGGCAAGAAAATCCTCGTTGGCGGTACGCTGAACAACGCCACCGTGATTCGCATCGAGCCGCCCGCAGTGATCTCGTACGAACAGATCGATTATGTGCTGGCATGCATCGAAGAGGGGATTGCGCAGCTTTCCAAAGACATGAAGGTGGCGAGGTAAACTGGGGGAAGAGAGCAAGAAAACAGGAGCAATATAGAGACCGAGAAAACAGGAGCAATAAAGGGAGCAAGACAATCAGAGAGCAAGCAAATGGAAAGGGGAGCAGGCCCAATTCTGCTCCCCTTCTTTTTTGTGCATTCATAAAGTTTACTTTCGCTAAAGCGATGGAGGGTGAAAGTATACGTGCAGCTAAGGACACGTCAAAAAGCTTGGTGGAGCCAGGTTTTCTAATAAAAAATACCCCCACCCTTCATCTGGAGGTGGGGGTACCGTGTCCCGCGCTTTCCACTTACTGCGAGCTTTTTACCTCAGACCAAACCCGGTCGTACAGCTTGACTGCCTCGCCGATATCTGCCAGGCTTTCCACCCGTTTCATCTCCTCAGGCGGTGGATAGATCGCGATATTATCCAGCGTTTCCTTGGGGAGCAGCTTGCGTGCTTCCATGTTGGGACTGATGTAGGGAAAATCCTTGGAAATTTCCGCGTTGACCTCAGGCTCCAGCAGGTAATTCATAAAGGCCTCTGCCGTTTTTTTATGCTTGGCTCCGGCGGGAATGAGCAGGTTGTCAAACGTAATCATCAGCCCTTCCTTGGGCAGCACGGTGGTAATCTGCGGCTTTTCGCGCTGAGCCAGAGCGATCTCCGGTCCCCAGACGACGGCGACATTGACCTCACCATTTACCATCAGCGTTTTGGGGCTGTCACTGTCAAAAGCCTTGATATTGGGCATCAGCTTGAGCATTTTTTGCTTGGCTTCTTCGAGGTGGGCGGGGTCGGTATCATTGCCGGAGTACCCCAGCGTTTTCAAAACCATACCCAGAATGAACCGCTGGTCGTCTACCATCACGATTTGCCCTTTCAGCTCCGGTTTCCACAGGTCTTCAAAGCTGGTGATGCTGGTTTTGATCTGGTCGGGATTATAGCCGAGAGAGACGGTATTGCCCATGTACGGAATGCTGTACTCGTTTCCGGGGTCATGCTCTTTGTTGATCAATTCCGGGTCCAGGTTCTTGAAGTTGGGAATGTTGGACATATCGAGCGGCTGGATCAACCCCTGTTTGACCATGGACTGGATCAGAAAGTCACTGGCGACGATCAGATCGTAGATGCCTCCGCCTGCCGATACTTTGGCCAGCATCTCTTCATTGGATGAAAACGTACTGTAATTGACTTTTACCCCGTACTTTTCTTCAAAGCCTTTGATCACCCGCTCTGGCAGGTATTCCGACCAGTTGAAGACGTTCAGTTGCTTGTCCAGACCATTCTCTTCGGCGGTTCCCTGTGACGCCGGCGACGAGCTGCACCCTATCGCCGTCAGCACCAGTGACAGGGACAAGCCCCCTACCGCTGCGATATGCCTCCAGCCTTGCTTCATACAAAATCCCCCTCTGAAATCAGTTGATTTATGGGCAAATGACAAACGCGCCAAAGACTATTGCTTGCGCATTCGCAGGCGTTCCGCAAAAATGACGATCACCAGCGTGACGACGAGCATCAGGGTCGAGAGCGCGTTGATTTCAGGCGTCACGCCAAATTTCACCATGGAGAATATTTTCAAAGGCAGTGTTGCACTGGCAGGTCCGGCGACGAAAAAGCTGATAATCACATCGTCGAGAGACAGGGTAAAAGCAAGCATAGCTGCGGCCAGAATACCAGGAGCGATGACGGGTATCGTTACTTTGACGAAGGTTTGCCAGGGAGTCGCGCCGAGGTCCATGGCCGCTTCCTCGATACTCTTGTCAAAGCCGGCCAAGCGCGCTCGAACGACCACGACGACAAAGGGGACGGAAAACGTGATATGAGCGGCGATCAGCGTCATGTAACCGAGCGGTACCTTGAGCTGGGCAAAGAGAGCCAGCATAGAGATGCCCATGACGATTTCCGGAATGACGATCGGCAGGTAAAGCATCGCGTCCAAAGCCGTTTTGCCGCGAAAGTGATAGCGGTACATCCCGACAGCAGCCAGCGTGCCGATCATTGTGGCGGCGATCGTGCTGATCAGCGCGACAATCAGCGAGGTCTTCATCGCTTCCAGGACATCGCTGTTCTGCATCAATTTGAAATACCAGTCAAAGGTAAAGCCGGTCCAGACTGCATTCAGCTTGGATTGGTTAAAGGAGTAGAGGATCAAAATCGCAATCGGCATGTACAGAAACAGGTAGATGAGCGAAGCGTAGAAGACTGAGAGCTTGCTACCGAGCGAGTGGCGCATCCTACATCAGCTCCTTTCCCGATTTGTCTTTGCTGATCAGGATGTAAGCCGTTATAAAGAGCAGGGTCAGCGCCATCAGGATAATCGAGCTGGCCGAACCAAAGGGCCAGTCCCGTGCCGTGAGAAACTGATTTTTGATCAGATTGCCGATCAGTACGGTTTTGCTGCCGCCCATCAGGTCCGGGATGAAAAAGAGACCGAGCGACGGTATGAAAACGAGCAGGGAGCCGGCCATGATGCCCGGAGCCGTAAGCGGCAAGGTGACCTTCCAAAAGGTTTGCAGCGGTTTGGCACCGAGATCGGAGGATGCTTCCAGAAGCGAGCGATCCAGCTTTTCGATGGAGGCGTACAGCGGCAGGATCATAAAGGGCAGCATGGTATAAACCAGTCCGATCAGGACAGCCGTTTCGTTGTACAGCAGGGAGAGGGGCTGACTGATAATGCCCATCTGCTGCAGAAGGGTATTGATCACTCCTTCGGTGCGCAGCAGAACGATCCAGGCATAGGTGCGGATCAGTGAATTCGTCCAAAAAGGAACGATAATCAAAAGCAGCAGGATATTTCGGTAGGAGGCGGGGGAACGGGCAATGATGTAGGCAAAGGGATAGCCGAGCACCAGACAGATCGCCGTCGTAAAGAATGCGAGAACACAGGAGATCCAAAGAATCTTGATATAGAGCGGGTCGATAAAACGGACGTAGTTTTCCAGCGTAAGCGGCATTTCAATCCCGCCAAAAGTGCTGCGGGAAAAGAAGCTGACCCCTAAAATCAAAAGAAGGGGCAACAGGAACAAGGCAACCATCCAGATCACGATGGGGCCGATTGTCCAGGTTTTCCCGTAATCGCGGCCAAGCCGTTTCGGATTTTCGCTTGCAGTCTTTCGGAGCGCGGCAGAGTCGATTACCGGGGCTTTCATCGGGTTAACACCACCCCGTGCTCTGGTTGCCAGTTGACGAACAGTTGGTCGCCTTCACTGACGGGCAGGAGCTGATCTGTTTTTTCCACCGCGACAAAGGGAACGCCGCCGTGCAAGGTGACGACGGTCCGTGTAATGCCTCCGCAGTAAATCCGCTCCGTCAGGCGTGCGGGGATCTGTACCAGACGACCGGGCTCCGTATCCACTGGCTCCAGACTTAAAGCTGATTTTTCCGGCCGGATCGCTACTGTTACCTTTTCATTTTCCGGTACAGACTGAAAAGCAGTGGCGACCTGTATGCCCTCGCAGTCAATCAGCATCCGGTCTGTATCCCGGCCTGTAACTGTTCCGGTCAGCAGGTTGGTTTCTCCGATAAATTCTGCAACGAACCTTGTAGCGGGACGGTCGTAAATATCAGCAGGGGTGCCGACCTGTTCGAGAACGCCTTTGTTCATCACGGCGATCCGGTCGGACATGGTCAATGCTTCCTCCTGATCATGTGTGACGAAAACAAAGGTGACGCCCAATTGTTTTTGCAGATGTTTCAGCTCGACTTGCATTTGCTTGCGCAGCTTTTGATCCAGTGCGCCGAGCGGTTCGTCGAGGAGCAGCACCTTGGGATTGTTGACCAAGGCCCGGGCGATGGCAATCCGTTGCCGCTGCCCGCCGCTCAGCTGGTCCGGTTTTCGCCCGGCGTAATCCTCCAGCTGGACCATTCGCAAAGCGTGTTTTACTCGCTGGTCGATCTCCCCCTTTGACACTTTTTTGACACGCAAACCAAACGCTACATTTTCGAAAGCGTTCAGGTGTGGAAAAAGGGCATAGCTTTGAAACACGGTATTCACATCACGGGCATAAGCGGGCAAATTCTCGACGAACTCGCCATCTAGCTTCACGTGACCGGATGTGGGATGTTCAAAACCGGCAATCATGCGCAGCGTCGTCGTCTTGCCGCAGCCGCTGGGACCGAGCAAGGTGAGAAATTCGCCCTTCTCGATATGGAGGGACAGATCGTGAACGACTGTATGTTGGCCGAAGCGCTTGACGACATTTTGAAGCTCCACCATAGGACCTAGCATGGGAACCCCCCTCACTTTCTTTTCGTACCTTTAGTCACAAGCAAAAATAATGCCAATTTCGAATATTCAAACGAATGCGCGTGTAAACAGGAAAAAGGAAGCAGACGACAGGAAAAACCTCGCTCGTTGCTTCCTAGAAATTAGAATACTTTCTCATCGTTGAGAAGTCGATGTCCCTCCAGTTTTCGATATAAAGTCGCCAGGCCGATGTCCAGCTTTTCGGCTACCAGCTTTTTCGCCTCCAGTGAATAGCCGTACTGCTGCAGCATGCTGTAGAGGATTTGCCGCTCGTGCCGGAGAATTCGCTCTTTCAGCGGTTGATCACTTTCGCCCGGTCCTGTAATGCCGCTGACGCTGTGATGCTGACGGATGCGCATCGGTACGCTCTCCATGCCGATGTACGGAGAGACTTCCATGTTGACGGCATACTCGATCGCATTTTCCAGCTCGCGCACATTTCCCGGCCAGTGGTAATGCATGAACAAGGCGCGCACCTCCGGGGTAAAATCGAGGATCGGATGGTTCAGCAGCTCGCGGTACTTGGCCAAAAAATATTCCATCAGCAAAGGGATGTCCTCCACCCGCTCCCGGAGTGCCGGCATGTGCAGCGGAATGACGTTGAGCCGGAAGTAGAGGTCTTCGCGGAACTCACGGTCACGCACCATTTCTTCCAGGTTTTTGTTCGTAGCGGAGATGACCCGGATGTTGACCGGGATGAGCTGATTGGAACCGACGCGCTCGACCTGCTTGCTTTGCAGGACATGAAGCAGCTTCACCTGCAGATGGAGCGGCAGGTCGCCGATTTCGTCCAAAAAGATGGTCCCTCCGTCTGCCAGCTCGAACTTTCCCGCTTTGCCTTCCCGTTTGGCGCCGGTAAAGGCTCCCGCTACGTAGCCGAACAGCTCGCTTTCCAGCAGAGTTTCCGGTATGGCGCCGCAGTTGACGATGATAAAGGGTCCGTTGCGACGATTGCTCGCGAAGTGTATGGCGGCCGCGAGCATGCCTTTTCCTGTGCCGCTTTCACCTGTGATGAGAATATTGGAGGTGCCGCGCGCGACTTGCTCGGCCTGCTTGATTACCAGTGCCAGCGAGCGGCTTTTGCCGATGATTTCGGAGAAGTAGAGATCTTTATGTTCATTGGTGAGGACATAGGCGAGGCGGCGCATGTCCGCCATGCGGCGAAACGTAGCGACGACACCCGTGACCCGGTCATCGACGTGAATGGGACGGGCGGTGACGATGAAATGCATTTCGTGGTCACCCAGCCGGTAGATTTCCTCCTGCTCGACATACCCGGAGCCGGTTTGCAGGACTTGCAGCATGGGGGAGTCCGTCCAGATTTCGCCAAGGGACGTGCCGATCAAATCCTGCTTGGCTCGCTGGATCAGCTGCTGTGCAGTGTGGTTGCAGGTAATGATCGTGCCCCGCTCGTCAATCGCGATGATGCCTTCATGGATCGACTCGATCAAGGTTTCCAGCTTGGTAAAGGTCTTTTTCCACTCGTTCCAGGCTTCCTGCTCGGCAATTTTCCCCGTGAGAAGCTCGGTCATGCGCTGGAGAAACGTGAGATAGGCCAGGCGATTGTGGATCAACTGCCGCCTCTGTGTTTCCGTAAAGGCGATCAGGCCAATCACCCCAATGACCCTGCCTTTGTAATGGATGGGCGTACAAAGCTCCGCCAGTTCATCGGTTACACCGGCTAACACCGATGGATCATAAAAGGGATCGCTGCGTGCATCCTCGATGAAAAACGGCTGATTGGTCGTCAAGACACGGCCGTACAGATAACCGGCGTCGATCTGGCCGTCCTCCTCCTGGAGGTTGATCCGTTCCTTGTATTTGCCTGTGCCAGCGATGATCGTCATCGTGTCGTCGACGATCTCGGTCTCAATCTGCAATGCCGCCGAGATCGCTTCTGCCACCTGTTGGGTAATCTCCTGAAATTCCCGTAAAATACTCATCGCATCTCTCCTCCCATATACGAGGTGTTCATTCACAGCCAGAGATTCTTACTCTACAAAACCACCTTCGACAAAAAATGATTGAATCCTCTCAATTTTGGGAATATTTATCAAGGAGGAATTTATCTTGAGAATAGAGAAGCAGCATGATTTCCGCATATTTGTGACGTAGAATAGAGACAGAGATATCCAGACAACGGACTTCTTCATAAGGAGCATATGCCCGTTTTGGGGATAAAAAACGGAAATTCTCTGGTTGGTAGGGAGCTGCAGGCGTATGTCCGGAGAGAAAGGTAGTTGATTCAAGTGAGAATCCCATCCATTGGCGGTGTGATCCTGGCCGGAGGAAAAAGCAGTCGAATGGGTCAGCCCAAAGAGTTGTTGCCATGGAAAGAAGGCACACTGATTGCCCATTTGCATAAAGAATTGACAGGGGCAGGCCTCCCCTGCCTGATTGTCTCCCATGCACCGGAAACAATCGAGAGGATGGGGGGAATGCAGGCTGACGCTGCGGTGGACGTAGTCCGGGACCAGGTCCCTTCCTGCGGGCCGATCAGCGGGATCGTGACGGCTTTTCGCCTGCGGAGCGAAGAGGTTCTGCTAGTGCTCTCCTGCGATTTGCCGTTCGTGGAGCAAAAACATTTAAAGAAGCTCATCGACTACGCCGCACAACAGAGTGACTGGGATGCGGTGGTGGTCAAGACGGGAGATCGGGTTCATCCCTTGCTGG
This sequence comes from Brevibacillus ruminantium, assembly GCF_023746555.1. Classification (NCBI taxonomy): domain Bacteria; kingdom Bacillati; phylum Bacillota; class Bacilli; order Caryophanales; family Paenibacillaceae; genus Brevibacillus; species Brevibacillus ruminantium. Next base: position 4,255,514 of record NZ_CP098755.1, on the reverse strand, counting down.
CTTTGTACCATCGACGGTCCCAGCCTTACTGGGAGGAAGCGCTGAGCGCAGGTCAGTACCGCCTGATGGAGGTTTTGCAAAAGCTGCGCATCGTCTGGACGCCTCCTGACCTGCTGGACGCTTGGGCGGCTTATAACGCCAATACGCCGGAGGAGTACAGATGCGCTTTGGAGGAAAAGAAAAAGAGGGAATCGGCTTCCCTCTGATTCGCTGTGTTTGGCCCGCTAAGACAAAATGACCCGCTGCGGGTTTGTGTACACATTCATTTTGTCCTGGCGAATAAAGCCAATCGCCGTGATGTTCAATTCCTCGGCCAACTGCAGGGCCAGCTCGGTTGGTGCGGATTTGGACAAGATGATGCTGGCTCCGATCTTGGCAGCCTTTAGCAGCACCTCCGAAGAAATACGACCGCTAAAGGTGAGAATTTTATCCGCTGTCCCGATATCGTTGCGCAGACAGTATCCGTAGATCTTGTCCAGTGCATTATGCCTGCCGATGTCGGAATACTGCAGCAGCACCTGATCCGGGCTGCAGAGAGCAGCGTTGTGGACGCCGCCTGTCTGACGGTGGATATCCGATGAGGCCTGCAGGGTGTTCATCAGCTGGAGGCATTGCTCCGGCGTGACGGTAACGCCGTCCTCTGCTGGCTTGGCTGTCCGTGCATCGCTGAAAAAGTAGAAGGACTGTCTGCTCTTTCCACAGCAGGAGGTGATGCGCCGCTTGGAGTAAAAGCTCTGGGACAAAATCGTCTGCTGATGGGTATCGACGTAGGCGAAGCCTTGTCCCTCGTCAATGGTTACCTGTTTGACATCACTGTAGGATCGAATGGCCCCTTCAGCCGCCAAAAAGCCGATCACCATGTCCTCCAGGTCGGAGGGGGTGCAGACAATCGTGGCAAACTCCTCGTCATTCAGAAAGATGGTTAAGGGGTATTCGGTAACGATCTCGTCATCCTCCCAGGCGGACTGTCCTGTCTGTATCTTCAAAACAGGCCGCGTAATGGTTTGGGACAATTGAGACATGGGAGCCTCCTCCTTCTCTCGCGAATCTGGCATATCAAAAAAATTTTGAGGAACATATTGTCGAGTAAGCGCTCACATGGTAGTATACTATGTGAGGTTTTGGTTGTCACAAAATTTTCACCTTTTTGCGAAACAGTTCACAAATTGACACGGGATAGCGCACCTGTCGCCGGTTCATTTGTCTGAACTGTCCAAATGTGAATACCAAACACTAGCTGTTGATGCTGAAGTAGCGACCCTGCTGATGATTAACTGCCGTGTTTCATCTTTTCCACTGCTGTCGGTTTTGCGACGGGGGTATGTAAAGATGGACCCGGCAGTTTTCTTGTTTTCGGGGCGCTCTTCTGGATCGCCCCTTCATTCGTAAAAAAGGAGATGAATCGCATGGAGCAAAAACTGAAGAACCGCTGGCTGATCGCAGCGGCTGCGGTGGGCATCCACCTCTCTATCGGTTCGGTGTACGCCTGGAGCGTTTTTACCAACCCGATCAAGGACCAGTACGGCTGGGAACTGAAACAGGTACAATTGGCATTTAGTATCGCGATTTTGTTCCTCGGTCTGTCTGCCGCGTTTCTCGGTCACTATGTAGAGAAACACGGACCGCGCAAGGCAGGAATCTTGGCTTCTATCTTTTTCGGAATAGGGATTACAGGATCAGGGATTGCGATGAAAATGGGAAGTCTGCCGCTGCTCTATCTCTGCTATGGCGTATTGGGCGGAATCGGTTTGGGCGTCGGTTATATTACACCGGTCTCCACACTGGTAAAATGGTTCCCGGACCGCCGCGGTTTGGCAACGGGTTTGGCCATCATGGGCTTCGGCTTTGCGTCGATGATTGCAGGTCCGATTATTCAGGCGCTGATTGAAAGCGTTGGCATTCCGAACACATTCTTTATCCTGGGTATTATCTATTTCATCGTGATGTTTGCCTCTGCTCAATACCTCGCTCCACCGCCGCAGGGCTGGGTGCCGAAGGGATACTCTGCAGAAGCGAGTGCAGGACAAAAGCAAATCAAAAAAGATCTCTGCCAGCTTACTGCCAATGAAGCGGTAAAAACAAGAAGATTCTACTGGCTGTGGCTGATGCTCTTTATCAACGTAACCTGTGGGATTGCGATTATCTCGGTTGCATCGCCGATGGCGCAGGAAATCGCCGGCATGTCTGTCGGTATGGCTGCTACCATGGTAGGGCTCAACGGTTTGTTTAACGGAGCCGGACGGATCGGCTGGGCGTCCATGTCCGATTTTATCGGGCGTCCCAATACCTATACCGCCTTTTTCGCGATTCAAATCGTACTGTTCTTCCTGCTGCCAAGTCTGACCATGCAGACGCTTTTCATGATCGCCATGTTTATCATCATGACCTGCTACGGCGGAGGATTCGCCTCCATCCCGGCCTACATCGGCGACCTGTTTGGAACCAAGCAGCTCGGCGCTATCCACGGCTACGTCCTGACGGCGTGGGCAGCAGCCGGATTGGCTGGTCCAATCTTTGCAGCCTGGGTTCGTGAAAAAACAGGCAGCTACACAGGCACACTGTCTGTCTTTGTGGGGATGTTTGTGGTTGCGCTGCTCATCTCGCTGATTGTGCGTCTCGATATCAAAAAACTCAAGGATGAAGCGGCAAGGAAAGAAAACTCTGTTGAACTGGCCAGCTAGGTAATGGTAAAGTCATTAGTAAGATCAATTTAGTAAAAGGTGACTTACTTCGATGAATAAATATGAAGCTGAGTTCAGCAATCTGGTCAGAACCTTTCGAAAGCGCCATATGGGCAAGGGGCCGAGCAAGATCGTCACGACCTTTTGTAAAAATTGGGCGATTTGTGAAATGGAGGGGAACCTCTCCCCTGTAGAAAAGTTCATTGCGACTGCTGATGAAGGGAAACAGATGCTCCGCGCTGCCCGGACGGAAATGGTCAAAGAGATGTATCGCAAAAACCGTCCGATTGAAATGGAGTCGTTTCTGGGTGCGGCTCTCGTAGATTTATTCGTCGATATTGACATTGAACGCGATTTTGGCATGTCCATCTTCGTATTTGACCAGGACATCGAAAAAAAGTTCAAGAATCTGCCGTAAGCCTAGTCGAGGCAGTTGCGCTGCCCGGCGTTTGTTAGACGGAGTATCGCGTCATACACGTAAGGTGCGAGGTAGCGATCCTGCCAAAGAACCACCGTGGACATTCCCGATTTCATCTGGGGGTTGTTTCACGGTGGTTATTTTCATGATGAACAGTGCGAATCATCTCGATTGACTTGGGGAAGCCATGAGAGGAGCGAGTTAGCATGGGCAAGACGAAACATACAGGTCCCATCAAGCTGGATACGTCATGGAAACCGTCCTTGTGGTCATCTTTGGTGCCGATGGGGTTGGGAAAAGTAAAGCCGCATCATATTCGGGACACGATGAAGGTCATCTATGAAAACAGAGACAATCTGGGCTACGCGTACCGAATCCTGACGCAGGGTGTCTGTGACGGATGTGCGCTGGGTGTATCCGGTCTGTATGATCAGACTCTGAGCGGTCCGCATTTGTGCACAACACGGCTCAACGTCCTGCGGCTCAATACGATGCCAGCCATCGAACCGAAATGGCTGGAAAACGTGGCGGAGCTAAAGAAGCTGTCCAGTACCGAGCTTCGCAAGCTGGGCCGGATTCCGTACCCGCTTTCCCGAAAGCCGGGTGAAAACAAGTTTACGAGAATCAGTTGGGAAGAAGCGCTGAACCGGATCGCGACCAAGATCAGAGCCGTTTCTCCCAAACAGATCGCTTTTTTCCTGACATCTCGCGGCATTACCAACGAGGTTTATTACACGGCAGGCAAAATGGCCCGTTTTCTCGGGACGAACAATATCGACAATTCATCCAGAATTTGCCATTCGCCCAGTAAAACGGCATTGAAACGTTCGCTGGGGATCGGCGCATCCAGCTGCAACTACAAGGACTGGATCGGCACAGATGTCCTCGTCTTTTGGGGATCAGTACCGGCCAATAATCAGCCTGTGTCCACCAAGTACATGTACGCGGCCAAAAAAGCAGGGACGAAGATCATCCTGATCAATCCCTACCGGGAGCCGGCCATGGAGAACTACTGGATTCCTTCAGTTCCCGACAGCGCGCTTTTTGGCACCAAGATCGTCGATGATTTCTATCAGGTGAACATTGGCGGAGACATCGCTTTTATGAATGGAGTCATGAAAATCTGGTTCGAGATGGAGGAAGCGCAGCCCGGCTCAGCCATCGACCATCGATTTTTGCAGGAGCACGCCAACGGTCTGGAGGAGCTGCGGGCGCATGTGAAGGCGCAGGAGTGGGCAGCGCTGGAAAAGTCAGCGGGCATGGGCCGGGAGCGAATGGAGGAGTTTGCCCAGTTGATCGCCGGAGCCAAATCAGGTGTCTTTGTCTGGTCGATGGGCTTGACGCAGCATCGTTTTGCGACGGACAACATCTCCCAGGTAGCCAATTTGGCGATATTGCGCGGCTTCATCGGGAGAGAGCACTGCGGCTTGATGCCGATTCGGGGCCATTCCGGCGTACAAGGCTCGGGTGAGATGGGCGCCGATCCCTTCAGCTTGCCGGGCGGTGATTTTGACGAGCCAAACAGACAGCGCGTGGAAAAGGTTTGGGGCTTTCCGGTCCCGGATTGGCAAGGAGATATCGTCGGCGTTTCCCTGGAAAATGCTTTGCTGCCAAGCGGTCATGAGCGCAAGACGCGCCTGTTGTACACGAGCGGCGGCAATTTTCTGGAGACGATGCCTGATCCGGCTTTCATGGAAAATTGCCTGAAAAACATGGAAATGCGTGTGCATCAGGATATTATTTTCAACACCTCCACACTGGTTGATGCCAAGGAGGAGGTGATCGTGCTGCCGGCGATGACGCGCTATGAGCAGCCGGGCGGAGGAACCTCGACGAGTACGGAGCGCATGGTCTATTACAGTCCGGAGGTAGAAGGACCGCGCATCGGGGAAGCCCGGGCAGAGTGGGAAATCTACGTCAGTCTGGCAGCGCGAGTCGATCCGAAGCGAAAGCATCTCATGCAGTTTGCGAGCACCGAGGAGATACGCAAAGAAATCGCGCTCGCCAATCCCCACTACGACGGGATTCAGCATCTGAAGCAAAAAGGAGATGTCTTTCAGTGGGGCGGAGCCTGGCTGTGCGAGGGCGGGATTTGTCCGACGCCCGACGAACGGGCCCGGCTGCTTCCGATCGAACTGCCGGAGCTGCAGCGGCCGACGGGACAATTTTACGTTACGACCCGCAGGGGAAAGCAGTTCAACTCCATGATCTACGGGGAAAAGGACCCTTTTAATGCAGCGGATCGCTATGATGTGCTGATCCATCCTGATGACGCCAAGGGCTTGCACATCCGCGAAGGAGAAGCGATCGTGGTCTACAATCAGTTCGGTGTCTTTCAGGGCAGGGCGAAATACGCGGAAACCCTGCAGGGGAACATACAGGTGTACTGGCCAGAGGGGAATGTCCTCATCCCTAAAGGTGTATATGAAAAATTTGCGGGCATCCCCGAATACAATACAGCGGTTACGGTGGAAAAAGCAGATCGTTATACGGCTGGGAAGGATTTAAAATGTCGGGAAAAGCGGGTAGACGATCTGGAGGTCGATGTAAGCTGATCAGGACCCGCCTACGTGCCAGGGAGCATCCAGAAGGAGGAACAAACAATGCGCTTTCAGCGACAGACCATCAGCGTGGAAGAAGCGGTCAAGATACTTTTGTCCGACCTGGAGACACCCAGGGAGGAGCAGGTGGGAATATACGAAGCGGCCGGGCGTATTTTGGCCCGGGATATTACAGCCACCTGCGATTTGCCGCCATTTGACCGCTCGCCGCTGGACGGTTTTGCGGTGAGAGCGGAGGATACGGCTGGGGCCACGGTTGACCAGCCGGTCTCGCTAGAAGTCCTGGAGACGATCGCTGCCGGCGACGTCCCCGCGAAGACCTTGACACCGGGTACGGCCAGCCGCATTATGACAGGCGCGATGCTGCCACAGGGAGCAAATGCGGTCATCATGTTTGAACAGACCGAACAGCCAGGGGAGTGGTCTCGACAAGTGCGGGTCAAACGCTCGCTCATTGCCGGCGAAAACCTTTCCAAACAAGGGGAAGAGGTGCCCATAGGGAGTATCGTCGCCAAAGCGGGAGAGCGGATCAACGCCGGAACGCTGGCAGTTCTCGCTACCTTCGGCTATGCGCAGGTACCGGTGGTGCGCAAGCCGCGTGTCGGTTTGCTATCAACGGGGCCCGAGCTGCTGGAGATCAATGAGCCGATGAAGCCGGGGAAGATTCGCAACAGCAATGCGATTATGCTTGCAGCGCTGATTGCGGAAGCGGGCGGGATACCGGTTCCGCTGGCGGGCCTGCCGGATGAACTGCCGCTGGTAAAAAGGCAGTTGGAAGAGTGTCTGCAGGATGTTGACCTTTTGGTTACCTCCGGCGGGGTCTCTGTCGGAGATTTTGACGTGATGGCTTACCTGGCGGATGAACCCGATGTGACCCTCCTGTTTAACCGCGTAGCCATGCGGCCCGGCACACCGACCACAGCCCTTATCTACCAAAACAAACGGATTTGTGCGCTCTCGGGCAATCCGGGTGCCTGTTTTTTGGGAGCGCATCTGTTTCTCCTGCCGTTGGTGCGCAGCCTATCCGGAGAGCGGCATTCCCAGGCAAAGCGAATCCAGGCGGTGCTGGGGGAGACCTACGACAAGCCTTGTCCCTATCCGCGCTTTTTGCGGGGAAGGCTGACGGAAGAGGCTGGGCAGCTCATCTTCTGGCCGGATTGGAATCATAAGGCAGGCAACCTCTGCACGATGTCAATGAGTGAAAGCTTTGGCATTATTCCCCCCGGGGGCAGAGGGAAGCAGGCGGGAGAGCTGATCGAGGTTCTGCCCCACACCATGCCGAGCTGGAGCAGGGAGGGATAAAAGATGGCGAAGCAACCGGTAGTCCTGCAGCTTGTCGGCTACTCCGATTCAGGAAAAACAACGCTTCTGACCAGGCTGATTCCGGGAATCGAGCAGGCGGGGATTCGCGTTGGCATCGTCAAGCATGACGGCGGGCATGACTTTGAGTGGGACCAGCCTGGCAAAGATACGTGGAAGTACCGGGAAGCAGGGGCATCGCTGGTCGCGATCACATCCCGGACCAAAACAGCGATGCTGGAACAGCGGCCCCTCGCGTTATCTGAGCTGATCGACAGGATGGCAATGGCTCAGGCCGACCTGGTGCTGGTCGAAGGCTTTAAACGAGAGAGCTACCCGAAATTGGTTCTGCTGCGGCGGCCCGAGGATCAGGAGCTGCTGTCGCTGGTGACGGCCCCCGTTGCGATCATCAGTTGGGAGGCGTTTGCCCATCCTGTTTTGCCTGTGTTTTCGATTAACGATACGGATGGGATTCTACACTTTATACGGAAATATTATGAAGATGGTTGGGGAAAAGGGGCGCGATAAGCGTCCTTTTTTGTAGAAGCTGATCCGTCGCTCGTCAATTTACATTTTTTGTATATTCATGTCGTTTTCGTACACATCGTGCGAACATTGCGCTACAATAGCTTTGGGAGGGATACCATATGGAAAAACAATTGCCGCAACGCTGGGATCTGGATGTGTTTTTTCCCGGTGGAAGTGCATCGGAAGCATTTCGTACATATTTGGAAAAACTGGAAACCGAGATTGACAATCTGCGCTCGCAGTTGACGCAGGAAGACTTTTCATTGCGGGAACCAGCGGTGTTTCAGGCAGTGCTGGTCACTGTGCAAAGCATTGCTGTTCGCTTGAAAGAAGCAGGCTCTTTCATCTCTTGCCTGACCGCGCAAAATGTAAAGGATGAGCAGGCGCCACTGCTCGGAGGACGCGTCAAAAGCTTGTCTGCCGCTTTTGCATCGGCACTGACCACGTGGGATGTGCATTTGCTGAAGCTGGATGAGCAGGCGTGGAGTGAGATGCTGCGTCTCCCAGAAGTGGAGCCGGTGACGTTTCCGTTGAACGAGCGCCGCAGACGGGCTCAGGAAAAGCTCTCGCCAGGGCAGGAGATGCTGGCAAATGATCTCGCTGTCGACGGCTATCACGCTTGGCAGGATCTCTACAATGCTGTCGTCGGCCGCATGAGCCTGGAAGTAGAAGTGGAGGGCGAGACCAAACAGGTGTCGGTCGGACAGGCAGCCAACCTGATGTATCATCCGGACCGTACTGTTCGGGCCCAGGTTTTTGCCAAGTGGGAAGAAGCGTGGGCGCGTGAGGCCGACCTGGCGGCGAAAGCGCTGAACCATCTGGCCGGCTATCGTCTGAGCCTCTACCGTCATCGCGGCTGGGATTCCGTCCTGCGTGAGCCGCTTGATATCGGCCGGATGCAAGAGAAGACACTGGATGCCATGTGGCAGGCGATCAACAATCGCAAGGATCGCCTGGTCGCCTATCTAGAGCGGAAAGCAAAGCTGCTCGGAGTGGAAAAGCTGAGCTGGTACGATGTTGCAGCTCCGATCAGCAGCAATCAAAAGAAAATCCCCTATGATGAGGCGGCAGCCTTTATCCTGGAGCATTTCGGCCGTTTTCATCCGGCGCTGGCTGATTTTTCCCGGAAAGCTTTTGAGGAGGCTTGGGTCGAGGCTGAGGATCGGGCAGGAAAAAGGCCGGGCGGCTTCTGCACCAGCTTTCCCGTAAAAGGCCAATCGCGCGTCTTCATGACCTATGCCGGAAATGCCAAAAACGTGTCGACGCTGGCGCATGAATTGGGTCACGCCTATCATCAGCAGGTGATGAGCGGATTGCCCCCGTTTGCCCAGAATTACGCGATGAACGTCGCCGAGACGGCATCGACCTTTGCGGAAATGATTGTAGCGGATGCCGCTGTGAAAAACGCATCCAGCAACGAAGAGCGCATCTCCCTTCTGGAGGATAAACTGCAGCAATGCGTTGCCTTCTTCATGAACATTCAGGCGCGCTTCCTGTTCGAAACCAGATTCTACGAGCAGCGGAAAAAGGGTCTGGTCAGTGTAGGCGAGCTGAATCGCTTGATGGTCGAGGCACAGAAAGAAGCCTACAGTGATGCTCTGGCTGAATATGAACCGCATTTCTGGGCATCCAAGCTTCACTTTTATATCACGACCTATCCGTTTTACAATTTCCCGTACACCTTTGGCTATCTCTTCAGCTTGAGTGTGTACGCACGCGCACTGAAAGAAGGGCCCGGCTTCGCCGAGAAGTACGATGCGCTCCTGCGCGATACGGGACGGACAACCGTGGAGGATTTGGCGATGCGTCATCTGGGTGAAGATATTACGACGGTGGAATTCTGGCAGACAGCTGTTGATTTGGCGGTTGCCGATATTGACGAATTCCTGCGTTTAACTGAATAGCGCATTTGAAAGGGGAAAGACCGGTCTTTGGCAGACCGGTTTTTTTGTGTTCCTTCCGAGAGCTTAGCCCTCTTCCGCTGAGCCAGGCCCTTTTGCTTTTGTAAAGCTGGACCTTCAACCTTAAAGAAACCTTTACCTGACATTGACGACAGCCATACGAACTTTTCGTACAGTGAAGAGGAACACAGCAATATTCAAGATCCATTCGAAAAAACAACTGCATCAGGGATAGGGCCATACAGTCAGAAAAAATGACTCGGGGGGATCAGCATGGATACGGCAAGTCATCTGTTGCTGGGAGTAACATTGGGAGGATTGGCCTATGTCAGTCCTGCGGTTGCGAGTGATCCGACTCTTGCACAAGCCGTCATGATTGCCACGGTGGTCGGCTCTCATGCTCCTGACTTCGACACGATTGTCAGGGTGCGCGGCGAAACGACCTACATCCGCTATCATCGGGGAGTGACGCATTCGATTCCGGCGCTGTTTATCTGGCCGGGTGCGATCTCTCTGCTGCTGTCAGCCGGTTACGAGTTGTGGCAGCATCTGGGGCTTCTCTATCTATGGGCCTTGATGGCTGTGGTGTTTCACGTTTTTCTCGATACGCTGAATACGTACGGCGTGCAATGCCTGCGTCCGTTCTCACAGCGCTGGATACATTTGGACATTTTATCGATCTTTGAACCGTTTCTGTTCGGTCTGCACAGCGCTGCTGTCATCTGGTGGGTCTTCTTCCAAGGCAAAGCGGAACTTATCTTTCCTATCGTTTATTTGATTACCTTTTTGTATATCGTATTGCGCGCCCTCCAGCATCGCTGGCTGGTTCGTCAGGTGCAAAGCCGGATTGGTCTGGCAGGCATTTATCATGTCATTCCCAGCTTTCATCCATTTCTCTGGAGATTTGTCGTGGAGACGGACCGCCATTTTTATACCGGAAAGATAGAATACCGGCATGTCCGTCTGGAGGACGTCTATCAAAAAGAAAGCCGCAATGAAATCATCCGGGCCACGATCGGAATGGATGGGGTACGGGCCTTTCTCGGATTTGCCCAGCGGATTCATGTCACCTGGAAGGAGCTGCACGACGGGTATGAGGTGACCTGGAGCGACGTGCGTTTTTGGTACGACCACAAGCTGCCCTTCGGTGTCGATGTCCGATTGGATCGAGAGTTGAATGTCGTATCGCTGAAAATGGGCTGGCGAAAAAAAGCGTGGAACCCTCCTTTTGTATAGGAGCGAATGGTCACGGAGCGCAGGGATCTTCCTGCGCTTTTTCTATATACGAAAAAGCGAGAAAGCCCTCCTCGGGGCATTTTTTGTTGACAAAGAATGGGGGAAAGGATAGAGTGAAAGAAAATAAATTATGTTCGATGGTGATCGAATGAATAAACTATATTCTATTGATATAGAATTCTCTCTGGTATATGAATGTCTGGTTAGTTTCTATGCGTATGTGAATCAGAAGGAAGCGAAAAATCTCCAGCTTGGCGCAGAATGGCGAGAGCAGACGAAACAGCGGCTCCCCGCTTCCTTTGCATCCGAGCTGGAGGATGAACGCTGGGAGGTATTGCATCGGGTTGTTTTGCTTGCCGCACAATCTCCGGCGAAAGAGTCGGTGGAACAGTTTTTGGACTGGCTGGCGGGATTGCCGGCTGGTGAAATGTACGAGCGCCTGGCGCCGTGGGTCGATTCGATCCCGCTCAATCTGGGAGAAATCCGCGATCAGTCCCTGCGGCTGCTGACCCGTTGGCATGAGCATTATTTCTCGCATATCCCCAAACAGAGATGGGAGCGACTGCGGGAAAGCGCTGCGATCCTTCAAAAACGGGCAGCCAGCGTAGAGGCTCCCGCGCTGATCGATGAAGCGACAAACGGCATCTGGATTGAGCCTTCCGACCATTTGAAGCGAGTCGTGCTGGTCCCTCAGGCGCATTGTGCTCCGACGACTATCCTGGACTTCCATCGCGGCATGGCTACTGTCCTGTATCCTGTCATCGATGGAGAGATTATCAAGGAAGATACACTGAAGCAATTGCTGATGCTGACACAGTGTCTGGCCGACGAGAAACGGCTGTTGATTCTCCAGACATTGGCAGAGAAAAACGCTTCGCTCCGTGATTTGCAGCAGGCCGTTTCGTTGGCGAAAAGCACCGTGCATCACCATGTCACTGCACTTCGGAGGGCGGGACTGATCCGTGCCCATTATCTCGACTCCACCACCGCCCAGTCGTACAGCTTGCGGACATCCGCACTGAACCGGCTGCCGCACCTGCTGTCTGATTTTCTTCAAAAGGGAGGCGGCCGCTGATGGGCAGATGGAACCGAATCTGGGCCTCGCAGCATCCCATCGTCCATCTATTGATGGGCGGGACTGTATTTGTCATGCTGACGCAGTCCATGAGTCTGCCCTATTTGGCAATTTTACTGAGTCAGACGACTGCTCTTACCCCGGCGGAGATCGGGATGATTATTGGAGCCGGGCCACTGGCAGGGATGGTAGGCGGCTTTTTGGGCGGGGTGCTGTCCGATCTGTTTGGACGACGGAAGCTGATGCTGCTCTCCATGCTGCTGATGGCGGTCGCTTACGCCGGATTTGTCGTCACCAGTGATCCACTCATGCTCCTGCTTAACAGCATTTTAAGAGGGCTGGCTGGTACGTTTTTCGGCACGGTATCCAAAGCCTTGATGGGGGATTTGACCCCCGAAGAGAAGCGTTTTCGCGTTTTTGCCAATCGCTATATGGCGATCAATCTGGGGTTTGCCATCGGACCGATGCTGGGAGCCTATCTGGGAATCGCGGGCAACGGCAGCATGTTCTGGCTGACGGCGGTCATGTACGTCTTGTTTGCCGGATTGCTGTGGTATTTTTGCAGGCATTACGGTGTCGGGGATATGCCGGCCAAGGATGAGCAGAAAAATCAACCGGGCGTCTCCCAAATGTGGAAGGTTCTAAGCAGGGATGGGGCTCTGCTGATGTTTGTTTTGGGCGGAGTGCTTCTGGTGACCGTTTACGGTCAGATGTCGGTCACTTTGTCCCAGTATGTACACAGCGAGATCAAAGGCGGAGTGGCGCTTTTCAGTGCCTTGATGAGTGTAAACGGGTTCACGGTATTGCTGCTGCAAATCCCCTTGACGAGATGGGCAGAGCGCTTTACGCTGTTCCGACGGATGATCGCCGGAGCTGTTCTGATGGCAGCGGGAGAAGTGGGCTTTGCGTTTTCCCTCGGATGGACGGAATTTATCCTCGCGATGATCGTGTTTACTTTGGGGGAAATCCTGATTATTCCTACCGAATACGCTTTGATCGACCAGATCTCCCCGCCGCAGATGAGGGGTACTTACTACGGAGCGCAAAGCTTCAGTGAATTGGGCAATTTCCTTGGACCGTGGGCAGGCGGCTTGATTTTATCCATTTATGGAGGGCCGATCATGTTTCTCGTGATGGCAGTGTTGGCGCTCGTCAGCCTGGTCTTTTATGGAGCAGGCCGATCGCTGCACGCCAAAAAGCAAAAGGAGAAAGCATGGGTAGTCTAATATGCAGATTGCACAAAACCCGGACAAAGATAGTTCGGGTTTTTCCTGTTTGTCCATCCAGGTGCATATAGTAGAAGGAAAGGGATCAGGAAGGATGGGATGATGCTTTGAAGAGAGGGGAAAGCGCGAGAAACTTGTCCAATCGGCGAAACCGGCAAAACCGGCGAGATCAGCCAATCATCACGATCGGGACCCAGATCGAGCAGGCGGCCTTTTTGCTGCTGCGAGCAGTCACGGGGATTATTTTCTGGGCGCATGGATTGGCAAAATGGAAGCAGGGGCTGGGGACGGTAAGTGAGTGGTTCGGCAGTGTCGGACTGCCGGAATGGCTGGTTTATCCGGTGATCGTGATCGAGCTGGCAGGAGGGATGGCACTGATTCTCGGAGTCGCTACCCGCTATGCCGCCTGGGCGCTGGCGGCTATCATGGTCGGCGCGATTCTCACAGTCAAATGGCAGAACGGTCTAATCGGCGGGGCGGGAAAAAACGGCTACGAGCTGGACCTGGTGCTGCTTGTCATAACCGTTTATCTCGGGGTGAGGGGGAAACGCCTACAGCCAGGGAATTGAAAAAAGGGGACACTTGCACATAAAAAACCGCTCTTATCCAGCGGTTTTTTCTCTTGATGCGCCCATGAAAAAGCAGGCGTTTACCGGTAAAAGGGCTGCTCCCACCAGCCTAGCGAGACAATCAGTTCAACCGCGTCACCCTCGGCGGGAAAATGAAAAAGCAGGGCGGTTCCCGGAGCCAGTATCCATTGCCCAGATTTTTCGCTTGTGACCGATGTGTGGGCAGGGACGATGTGTGTAGCCGCGGTGGTGCCATCCGAGGGAACCGGGCCCGCATCCTGGACGATTTGACCTTGAGCGGAGGGACAGGCAGGGAATTGGATGAACCCGGATGTTATCTGCGGGGAGACAACCGGATTTCCCAGCGAGGACGCTTTGCCGAACCACAGCTTGGCTTCGACCGAATGATCTGACGAGCGATTCGTGATCGCAAATTCATTGATATACAGGTGAACGCCGGAACGCTGCGGATTGATCAGGCCTCCTGAGGCGGCCGTACCGTTACCTGCAGATATGGGGCTGGTCTGTCCCAGATAGTACTTGCATTGCAATGCCATCGCTGCGGCCAGTGGATATTCCAGATGGATATTACGCGGTTCATCGGTTTGCTGACGGGGATAAGGGAAGTAGCCCATCTGCATGTACATATCCGTCATGCCGTAGTAGTAGGGTGCCTGTGATAACAGGTGTTTTGCCATCGGATTCGCGCTCCTTCTGGGAAACTCACCTACAGGATATGGCAGTTGCCCGATTGCGGTGCTAGGCATTTTCGCTGAAGATATCAATTCCGCGCCGGGTGAGAGCTTCGACAGCGTGGCCAACGGGCATGCGGGGCAGCCCTAAATCGTTGGCCACTGCATCCTCTATTTCCTTCACCGATTCCAGAATCCGCTTTTCCTCCCGTCCATCTACGTGCATGATCAGCAGGGAGTTGTTTTTCAGGGAGACACAGCGCGCGCGGTCCAGCTGGTATCGGTGAATCCGCAGGCAGGTGAGAAAAGTGCTGTCAGGATGAAAAGAGCGGACGATTTCGGGGGAAAAGTCAGCAGGCTCTCGTCGTTCATCCGGATGAAAATGCCAACTGTCGCTGACCAGCTCCCCACCCCGGTAACGCTGATAGCGGTAACGGCCCGGCTGTTGCCGATCAGGAGCAATCCGAATCGCCTCCGATCCAAAGGGGGACGAGTTGTCCGGTTCTGTAAAAAAGCGGACAGGGCGAAACAAGGGAGCGGCAGAGCCAACGTCGACATAGAGCGGTTCATGATTCAACTCGGGAAGCCTCACGATGATTCCGGCATGAGCAGTTCCAACCAGTACGAGATGTGCAACGAAACCGAGATTCTGCAACAACTGCAGAAAATGAGTGTGGAGGGTATAGCAGGTACCGCCGAAGTGAAACTCCTGTGCTGCCTGCAAAAAGAGATCCGGAGCCGGGATGGACGGAACGTCGCTTTTTTCCGCCTGTATCAGCTTGCTTACATTTTCAAAGGGAAATGCTTGCAAATGAGCACGGCATAAGTGGCCAAGGTAAGCAAAGCTGGCAGGCTGCACATCCAGTCCGAGATGACGCAGATACGTTTGCGTCCAGTTCGACATTGCTGGTTCCTTTGATTCTGACATCGCTTAGCCTCCGCTTCTTGTGATTTTTCTCGCGAGCTGTTTGAGAGTATCTATCTTTCTAACGAGTTGTTTGAGAGTATGCTTGTGTATGAATTTTCTGCTAAATATGAGCGAGCTTCTTCCAGGGGAAGAAGCCGATCATACTTGTTGTACGGATCAGGAAGCGGATTTCCAGGCCTGAATCGCAAGCAGCGCCCAGCCGATCAAAAAGAGTACCCCTCCAAACGGAGTAATGGCTCCCAGTACCTTGACGTTCGTCAGACTGAGGGCGTACAGGCTGCCCGAAAACAGGATGATTCCGATGAAAAAGCACCAGCCTGCCCAGTTCAGCGTAGAAGATCCCGGGAAAAGCTTGATCAGAACGGCAACCGCAATCAAGGCGAGTGCATGAGTAGCTTGGTAAGTCACACCGGTTTGAAAAATGCCGATCGCATATTCATCCAGCTTTTGTTTCAAACCGTGGGCGGCAAAAGCACCGAGTGCAACGGACAAAAAGCCATTGATCGCACCCAGAAGCAAAAAGATACGCACGTAAGATCGCTCCTTTTTAAGGGGTCATTTCCATTTCTATTGTACCCCATGAGGTACCGCTCTGCCCAATTGCAAATTGATGAACACGCCCTGTTTACTCGTCCAAACCGCTTGGCCACCTCTCGCATAGGGTGTAGTAAATCCAGCAGAAGTTAGTGCTGGGTGAACGGGAGGTGACAAAAGATGAACAAATGGCTGTCGCTTGTAGGCGGTTTGTTTGGCGGCTACGGATTGCTGAAAGCGCCGTTGGACGGCTCCTTCCTCTCTGGTCTGAATCCTGTCGTGGATGGTATAGGGATTATCGCCATGCTCGTTTTCTCCGGGGCACTTATCTTTTACGGTGTACGCGACATGATTCAGAAGTAAAGTGATGTAGGGGATACAGTGATTTCTAAAAGGAAGTGGCGGTGTCTACAAACGTAGGCACCGCTTTTCGTTTGAAGCAGCGGAAAAAGTGTACGAGCTTTGGAAAGTAAGTTTGATGGTTGAAGGTGGGGTAATTGTCGCAAGGTTGTTTTTAGTGTTTGTTCCTAGTCCAAATCTCGGCAACGGTTGAAATGAATTGGTGGAAAACATGAGCAATAAACTCAAACATCATAAACCACCTTTGGAATCGACTTTAATAATAGTACGTATTGGGAAAGTTTGGGTTTCGACCCTTTTACAAAGGATAACGTGATTCTAACTTACTGGGCTCTTTTTACACATCGGTAATAGATAAAGACCGAACGGAATTGCGAACGCCGTGAGAAGAAGGGTTCGATTGGATTGCTGGGCTTAGTGGCAAGAAGTCGATTTAACACAGCGGTAATTTTGGATAGAGCGAGGCGAGTTTTCAGTCTTGGTGATAAAAAATTCCCTCGGGAAAATCCCGAGGGCTGGTTGATGGAAATGATGATTACTCGATATATTTGCTTGTTATATTGGACACACCCGCTCGCTGTCCTCCTTCAACATTCATCCGGAAATAATAGATCCCGGAAGCAAAGGAGGGTAATTTAGCAATTACTTCATCCGTTGTAGAGGTAATAGGGCTATCCACTTCCGCGTTTTGCCATGTCTGTTGGTCTGTTGAATATTGAACTTTAGCCGAGGTAACCCCCGTTAGTTGGGAAAATGACAGAAATACAAATACATCTCCCAATTCATTTTTAGCGGTTCCATAAGCAACTAAGTCAGTAATCGGTTTTGAGCTATTCTCGACTTATTCCCTTCTCTTGAGGGTTTTCGTTCGAGCCTACACCGTGCGGGCGACTTTCATCGCACACGGCGTTCCATCAACGGATAAGAAGTTGTTTACAATGGGCAACTCTATTGTAGGACGAATGGTCGGCAAAAGAACGATTGAGTAAAAGGATTGAGACAAAATTGAGACTGAACAAGACTATGACAATATACACAACAATCGAAATCAGGGATTTATTGGAAGAGAGATTTACTGGGTTCTTATTACACATCGGTAATTGGGTAGAGAAAATGCCCTTAGGAATTAACCTAAGGGCAAACTTACACTATGGCTTGATAAAAGTAAATGCATTACCAACATTGGTCTGATTATCGGCAGTTTTGACTTGAACGGACACTCCATCTCCACTATCTATTGCTGTAATAAAAGAAATATCAAATCTAGTTACTCCGTAAGCTTTAGTTGGTAATAGAGGAACGTTCGTTGCACTGGCACTTCGTGAAACGCCATTGATTCCATAAATTTCAGTAGTAGACTGGTCATTGTTTGTCACGTAAATATCAATTGTAAACACATAACCAATGATTGGATTGGAGTTTTGATCCAGTGCAGTAACAGTTACGAATTTTGTACCGCTACCATCAAGCGGTCGATCAATTTCTGCTGTGAATTTTGGTTCGCTATTCTCGTTTTATACCTCTCTCTATTTTGGTTTTATAACGAGCCTACACCGTGCGGGCGACTTTCATCGCACACGGCGTTCCATCACCGGATAAAAAGGAAAAGGTTTTACAACGGGCAACCCTATTGTACGATGAATGGTCGGCAAAAGAACGATTGAGTAGAAGGATTGAGACAAAGTTGAGACTGAACAAGACTATGACAATACAAAACACACGGTTTGATGCAGCCAGCAGAAAACGGCTTGCCAAGACACGAGGCCATCGTAATTTAACAGAACCGTAATTATGATAATTAGGTTTCTCGGCGTGAGAATATTGCTACTAGAATAAAGCACCAAAGTAAAGTCTCAAATAAACTAGTACTAAGATTAAGGTGAAAAACAATACTCCTTAAATTTATCGTTTAAATCCTATTATTACCAGATGTCTGGGAAAACCATCTATTTTGATTTAACACGATAGTTAGGGAAGAAAGAACGATGAATAGCCAAGCAGTTTTGGACGTTCTAAACAGCCTGGAAGTGGTTGACATGCAAGGTGGAGAAGACTCTTATATCCTTGTTGATAATAACGAGAAGAAGAAGAACGACCACAAAGGCGAATGGGACGTGACAATGCAAAGAAGAACAGTCATTTGTGAAGATAAAAAACCCCCGGGGTATCCGGGAGTTCGTTGATGGATATTTTAGTGACCAGTCTTTTTAATTACATTGCCGTTAATATCCTTGACCGCTCCATCAATAAAGGTAACGAAAGCTCCTGATATTAAAGGCACATCCTCAGGATGTTTGGTACGAACATTTAATGTAGGTCGACTTGCGTCAGTTACATCCCACGTCATTTCGGTTGCATAGTACCCTAAATTTATGCGAGACGCACCTTTGGGTCCTTGCCATAACCAGTCAACGACTGTCTTGGGATCAGATTTTGATAATGTTTCACTGGATAAAGCTTTATCAAACTGGATGACAACCTTTTTAAAGCTGCTTTCTGATACAAGCAGGGTTCCAATCGCAGGTTGATCGCTATTCTCGACTTATATCCTTCTCTTTTTGAGGATTTTCGTTCGAGCCTACACCGTGCGGGCGACTTTCATCGCACACGGCGTTCCATCAACGGATAAAAAGGAAAAAGAGTTACAACGGGCAACCCTATTGTACGACGAATGGTCGGCAAAAGAACGATTGAGTAGAAGGATTGAGACAAAGTTGAGACTGAACAAGACAATGACAATACACGCAACACACGATGTGCCATGGACTGATATCTCAGTCAGAAGGACACCAAGTTTTGAGCAATATACTGAAACGTGTAAGGTGCCGCGTTCCGCTTATATAACCGACGGTTGGTCGATAAAGGTTAACCTAAAAGATACGCGCCACTGAAGAACAAACGAGGCCTTATTTAACAAAAGAGAAAGTATGTACTGTAAATTAAGCTTAGATTACTATGAAATTATAAGACACATGGGGAGGCCTAAAGAATGAAACGAACAACATTTTGGGGACGAGATGAGAACGATGAACGCTTGGTTGAACAAATTATTGAGGGAAAGAAAACAGCTACCTGCACACCTAAATGTTGGTACGACGCTCTTCCAGAGGAAGCGACAGAGGTAGGAGAAATGCTAGAGGTCTTTAGTAAAAAGGGCGAGTACATGTGTACAATCGAAATAACAAAAAAATATGAAGTTCCATTTGGTCAAATTGATGATGAAACAGTAAGAGGAGAAAACTGTGTATCTTATGAAGAATTTCGCAAGGACCATATATTTGCATGGGAAAATGATCTGAAAAGAGAAGGAAAAGAATTAAATGACCACACAATCATTGTTGTGGAGCACTTTCGACTGATCAAGTAATTCGTTGATAAAATTAACGTAATACTTCTTTTGATAAATGAACGGCTCAATAGGGTCTGTCAGGATTTTCGTATTATGAGGTTAGCCAGCTAAAAACTGGCTGAACTTTTTTTATTAAAGAGGCTTTAGGTTAAAGGTAGCCGGACAGGACGTTCAAGAATTGGGGACAATGATTTCGTTACACACACTGTTCGTCCCCTACTTGTTGGATCATGTTTGAGCTGGTTGAGACATAGATCTCGAATGACAAGCGAAGCTATGAGCGACAAGAAGGATTGGGGCTACCGGCATGATATAAAGGAGAGGATGACGATGAACCCTGTAATTGGCCTGGATGTGTCAAAAGGTGAAAGCCATGGCCAAGCCTTCCTTGACAAGAACAAGCCGTACGGCAAAACATTTCGTTTTACTCATACAGCCGAAGGGGTTGCTCACTCTTTTGGATGTACTGAGATCGTTAGAAGTAGAAAGTGGCCTTCGCCCAGCTATTATTCTAGAGGCTACTGGTCATTACCATTTTCCGCTGGTGGAACTAGCTGAAGAACACAGTTATAGACTTTATCTGCTTCATCCGTTATCTTCACAACGGGCGAAGAAATCCCATCTTAGGAAGGTCAAAACTGACTTGGCGGATGCCTTCCATTTAGGTGATTTATACTATCGAGAAGAGCTTGAGATTCATATTGGTATCGGCAGTAAAATTGCAGCCGCTGTTTTATCCGAGATTGGTGAAATTGAACGATTTGATCATCCCAAAAAACTAGTTGCTTTTGCTGATGTAGACCCAAGCGTCTACTCTTCTGGTAAGTATACTGCAAGTTCGAACCGCATTACAAAACGGGGTTCCAAACGCCTCAAAAGGGCACTGTATATTGCGGAACAGTGTAGTTTAAGAAAGTACGGGAGCAAGCGATTACGTGAATACTATGATTTGAAACGAAAAGAAGGCAAGCCTCATAAAGTAGCCTTAATTGCTTGTGTGAATTATTACATTGGATTTACGCCATACTGGAACAAAAAGAGATGTATAAAACAGTTTGAACATTAATGGAATAGATGCCCAAAACCTTCCAACTAACCATCGAAAAGGAAGGTTATTAAGCATGCCATTATTTAGCCCCGAAAGAAACTTCTGTGTCCTCATAACTTGACAAGATATTAGCTGGTTTGTGTAAACTCAATCACCCGATATATAAACAGGTTTCATCCCCCTAATTGGGATGTCTTTTTCGAAACCAATAGAGTCAAGGGCGTAAGGCGAAGCGAACCTTGACGCTTTGGTAGAGAGAAAGTTAATCCCTTCGGAGATGAAGCCTTTCATTTGTTAACGGCTGTACAATTGTAAAATGGGAAACCAATCGATTTTATAAACGTCATATATAGAACAAACAATTTTTCAAATGGAGAAAGAGGGAGAAAGCTCATGATTCATAAGCGAACCGTTTGGTTTTTGACCATTCTCGCCGTGTTCATGTGGAGTGTGCTGGGCAGCAGCCCGTCCACATTTGCTACTGCGCATCTTGAACCGGTCATTGAGCAAATGGTTACGTTGGTAAAAAGCCCTGGGCAGATACTGGTTAAGGAAAGTTGGTACCATACACAGAGCAAAGATGAGCGCCATGACGAACTCCAATACTCCTATGCCGGTAGTGAAGAAATTGAGTCTAGACGAATGATTTTGAAAGAACAAGAGAAAAAAGTCTATAAGATGATTCAAAAACAGGGGAAAACTACGGAGGAAACTGGAACAAGCCCGTATCAAACAGCAATACGACCTGGTAAAACCCTATTCCAGTCTTTGCTAGATGCTTATCAAACGTCGGAATGGACTTCAACAGGTACTGTTGGGCTTGACAGCAAACTTGCAGAGAAAAAGATACGAGTGGTTCGAGAGTCGGCTGCCGTTTATACCGAGGTTGTCTATCTAGAGAAGCAAACAGGCCTGCCGATGAAAAAGGAGTATTATCAGGGAAGTGACATATCGAAAGCACCGGAGATTACGGAGGTGTACTTTTTTGAAAAAGTACACGACCCGGCAGGTGCTGTCTTCACAATTCCGAATTCCCAGACGCATGAAACAGCCATTGAACATGTGAAAAGGATGTACAAAACTGGTGATGGCAAAAGAATAAACTACTCGAGAATATGGTATGATCGTCGAAATGAAGATGAGCGAATTGAAGATTTTACGTACGACTTTTTAGAAAACAAGAGCAGAACAAAACTAACAATTATTAGTGGCCAGAGGATAAATTTGTATACAAAGAGTACGGAACGGGATGAAGTTACGGAAAAGTTGGAACAAACTAAGGAAATCCCCAGGCTGTTGTCAAGTTTCCAGACCCCTTATGGACCAAAATGGAATTTTGTAGAGAACAAGAAATTTAACGGAAGAACTGCACAAGTGTATGAACGAATAGATGATACGCCGAAGGTTATTTATCGGGAGATAGCTCTTGTGGATGGGGAAACAGGCTTACCGATAAAGGAAGAAATGTATACGACATTTAGAGCTATTTTGGACATGAAGTATTTGAACGTCCCTAATCCAGAGGAATTAGAAGGCTGCAGTATTTATGTTTTTGAGGATGAACATAATCCGATAGGTACTCTTTTTACAGCACCAATTGACTAGTCTCCTTTTTACTACCGAAAAAAATTCAAACTGATCAAAGTAGCAATGGTGTTTGGAACGTTCCAAACACCTGCTGTAACAAATTCCGCGAACATCTTATTGGGTGATGAATAGTTTCTCCTTCCGAAAAAATCACCACGAAAACTCATCTATCCCCAAGCTCCCCCCATATACATAAGATAAGAAACAGTAAGAAACGGTAAGACTTGGGGGGAACAACATGACAAATGAAGAGCTTCGAGAGCTTGAGCGTTCGATTGACGAGATCACGGAGATTGCCAAAGGCTTCGGCCTTGATTTTTATCCCATGCGCTATGAAATCTGCCCGGCGGACATCATTTACACATTCGGTGCCTACGGGATGCCGACCCGTTTTTCCCACTGGAGCTTTGGAAAATCCTTTTATAAAATGAAGCTGCAATACGACCTCAACCTGAGCAAAATCTACGAGCTTGTCATCAACTCCAATCCCTGCTACGCCTTCCTCCTCGACGGCAATAGCCTGATCCAAAACAAGCTGATCGTTGCCCACGTCCTCGCCCACTGCGACTTTTTCAAAAACAATGCCCGCTTCGCCAATACCAACCGGGATATGGTGGAGAGCATGGCCGCCAGCTCGGAGCGGATTCGCCAATACGAGATCAAATACGGCAAGGATGCAGTGGAGTCGCTGCTGGATGCCTGTCTCGCTATCCAGGAGCATATTGATCCGAGCTTGCTGCGCCCGAAGCTCAGGTGGAAGCGGGAAGCAGAAGAGGCAGCAAATCGACCGCAGACCAAAACAGAGCAAAGCAGCCCCTATGATGATCTCTGGAAGCTGGATCAGCGCGAGGCGAAACAGGAGCAGGAAAAACCGGTTCGCAAGTTTCCGCCAGAGCCGGAAAAGGACCTGCTGCTTTTTATCATGGAGTACAGTCAGATCCTGGAGGATTGGCAGCGCGATGTCCTGACCATCGTCCGGGATGAAATGCTGTATTTCTGGCCGCAGCTGGAGACCAAGATCATGAATGAAGGCTGGGCTTCTTACTGGCACATGCGGATTCTGCGCGCAATGGACCTCACGGAAGCGGAGACGATCGAATTTGCCAAGCTGCACTCCTCTGTCATCCAGCCATCGCCGACCAGCATCAATCCCTATCATCTCGGGTTGAAAATCCTTGAGGATATTGAGCAGCGTTGGGATCATCCGACCAAGGAAGAGCAGGAGCGTTTCGGCAGAATGCCGGGCCAGGGGCGGGCGAAGCTCTTTGAAGTGCGTGAGATGGAGTCGGATATCAGCTTTATCCGCAATTATTTGACCAAGGATCTGGTCAGCAAGCTCGATCTCTACATGTTTGGCAAGCAGGGGAACGATTGGGTGGTGACAGACAAAGCCTGGGAGGATGTCCGGGATGGTCTGGCGGTCACGCGCGTCAACGGCGGTTTTCCCTATATCATGGTCCATGATGGTGACCACCTGCGATCAGGAGAGCTCTACCTGAAGCATCACTACGAGGGGCTGGAGCTGGACGTCAAATACGTAGAGAAAACGATCCCGTATATCTACCAGATGTGGGGCAAGAACATTCATCTGGAATCGGTGATTGAAGAGAGGGCTGTCCAGTTTACGTATGATGGGAAAAAAGTGCATCGACGTTTTCTATGAGAAGGGCTTGCTTTCGGATGCAGCACGGAAAAGGTGCTGTGTCTTTTTTTTTGACGCAGCTTCCATTGCCTTGGCAGGGAAAGGCTCTACACGGATACAAAAACATAAATTGAATAAATCAAAGCGAAAACCTGTAAGGCGGCCACACCAAAGAGCGCATATGCCATCATACGGTTTTTCTTCCATTGAAAAGTTCCGAGCGAAGCCATGACCACACCCAGACCAAGCGTCGTTAAAAAACGTAAGACGGGAGCACCTGTGAAAAGGGAAGCGATCGCAATGACAATCACAAGAACAGAGATGAGGTAATACCAGAGAGGGTACGTTTTCATTCGTTCAACCGAACTCCTTTTTTAAAATCGATATCGTAAACAGACAGGCCCTGTGAAGAATCGGGTGCCTTGCTGAACGTATCGCTAATGACCCACGTGATCAAGGTCCTCAAGGGACCAATTGTATTCGAACAAGATCAAGATAAAGATGCAAGTGATGAGGACAACCAGCCATCTGGCCAGATAAGACTTGGTGGTTACGATAAACATCCACGCAGCTAGTAGAAGCAGCAGAATAAACATACCTGATTCGAAAATCGTCCGCATTCAAATTTCACCCCATTTGCAAATAAGTACGGTTTATCCATAGGATCGGTCACATGTCAGCCCTTTTCTCTTGTTTGGATTTGATTCATAATGGTCGGTATGTCCTTGAAATAATGATGTCCTGTTTGTCAGCCAGAGGAAAAGGGAGAGGTTTTGAATATGAACATGGTACATGTTGATGTGGTGTATGCACTTCTTTACGATGAGTCCCTGGATAAGGTCCTGACCGTTCACAATGAGAGATTTTGGAGTCTTCCCGGTGGAAAACGAGAGCATGGAGAATTGTTGATGCAGGCTGCCGTTCGTGAGGTAAAAGAAGAGACGGGGCTGGATATCAGTGTGACGGCTATCATCCATGTCAGTGAAAAGGTGATTGCCGGCGAACACGTGACCTTTATCACCTTTCGGGGGGAGCTGATCGGAGGCACGATCGGAACGACCGATTCAGAGATTCAGGCGGTCGAATGGAAAACGATAGAAGAAACCGAAGCGTTGATGCCGTACTTGGGGAGCATTCGTGAACTGTTGGGCAATAAGGCGTATTACGTTGTGGAGTAATCTTAAACGCAAAAACGATGGCAACAAACATCTCGGCTTATTGGGGAGTAAGTGGGGAAAGCTACACATCGAAATACGAGAGGCCGGAATTGTCATCGGCATGAAGACAATCGTGGAAGTATGGGAAGTGGAGATCATGTTGCATTTGACCCAAATGACAGAGAAAGATGTAAATGAAATCATCACTTGGAAGTACCCGGAGCCATATTCATTCTACGATTTTGAAGATAGCGAAGAGACCATCCAAGAACTAATGGATGGCACTTATTTTGCCGTTCATGACGAATCAAACCAATTGATCGGGTTTTTTTGTTATGGAGGAAACGCGCAAGTACCTGGAGGCAGAAAATACGGCTTGTACACGGGAGAGCATGTGTTGGACATCGGACTTGGAATGAAGCCGGAGCTGACGGGCCAAGGCGAGGGATTTTCATTTTTAGAGGCAGGAATCCGCTTTGCAGCGCAAAAGTATTCTCCGCGTTTCCTGCGTTTAAGTGTGGCTTCGTTTAATGAAAGGGCATTCAGGCTTTATTCCAAAATGGGGTTCACAGAAACGGCTTCTTTTCTAAATCATGATCGTGAATTTATCATCATGTCCATGGATGTTTCGACCTTTCTTAAAAACTGAACATATAGTTTGTTGCCCTTTACAATACTATCCGCTAGTCAATCGAAGACAGGCTGTTTTCTCGAAGGAAACAGCCTGTCTTCGATTGACTAGCGGAAACGGCGCCCAAAGAATGGTGATTCTCTAAAAAAGAAAGGTGATTCCCGGAAGAAAAAGGGTGATTCCTGAAACCTTCTAAACCCAGGTGACTCAAAGGTTCTGAATCCGCGGCCAAATCCTCCCCGGCCACGAAACGGCGGCGGATCATCATACCTCATGTATGAGGATGACTCGCATTTGCATCTACAGCGTTTCCGTGACAGTGACTTCCCCCCCTTTCCAATCTCTATATGGATATGTACCACCTGGTTTCGTGGCTTGGGTATTTTCACCAGTCACGCTAGTCTACAGCAAACCCAATTTTCCAAAAGCGCTTGAAGCAAAAATACATCAAAAGAGAAATAGGATACCGTCCGAAACAATCAATCCGGACGGTATCGGGTTACCTAGAAGAAGCGGCGGCGGCGACGTCTACGAAAGCAACGACGACGGCGACGCCCAAAGAAGAAACCAGGCACGACTCCACCTCCCCTCATTCCCGTACTGTATATGTAGTCGAGAAGAACAGAAAGTGATTGGACGAACCTTCATTGGCAATACACCTATTTTCAAGATACAGTACGAAACCACCGTGCTATCATCAGGGAAAGATGATCATAGCGCTGATGAAATGGCAACTTCGAAACTTTTTTTATGACGAACAAAAAAGCAAAGACACCTCCTACTAGAGGAAGTGCCTTTGTTGTTCCCCAAAACATGAAAACAGTTTGAAAAACGATTACTCCTGCACTGCGGGCTTAACCTGGTTGCCGCCCCCCGCCCGCCGATTCCAGGAAACAGACAGGAACAAGCTAAAGAGCAACAGGAATGCGCCAAACAGATACGGCAGGTTGATCTGCACATCGAACAGGATTCCCGCCAGAGACGGTCCAATGATATTACCGATACTCATATAGGCGTTGTTCATACCTGCGACAAATCCCTGTTCCTTTCCGGCCATTTTGGACAGCAGGGTATTAATCGCCGGGCGAAGGATCGAGGTGAAGATGAAAAAGATGCTGGTGACAATCATGACATACCAGAAGTTCCCTGACAGCAGCATCAGGATCATGGTGACCGCGGAGAAGAAAAAGCTGATGTTGATCAGACGTTTCTCTCCAAAGCGGCGAAGCAGCCGATCGATCAAAAACGATTGGATGATTACGCCAATCAGTGCGCCTACTGTAATCAAAATGGAGATATCCTTTGGTGTGTAACTGAATTTCTGATCGACATACAAGCCAAAGATCGCTTCAAAGTTGGACAGCCCAAATGTGAGCGTGAAGACCAGAATCAGTGGCACCAGGTAGACCGCTTTGAAGGATTTTGTAAACTGCTTGAAGATGTTTTCCCGCTTGTTCCCTACACTGCGAGCTGCCAATTGTTCTTCGACGGACAGCGTTTCTTTCAGAAACAAGAGGGAGGCGATCGTGGAAACAAACGCAACGGCTGCAGATACGTAGAAAGGTACGCGCAGGCCGTATTCGGCCAAAAAGCCTCCAATTCCCGGTCCAATGACAAAGCCCAGTGACATCGCGGCTCCGAGGAGGCCCATCCCTTTTCCCCGTGCCTCGTTGGTCGTGATATCAGCAACATAGGCCATCATCGACGGGATCATGAATGCCGCTCCCATTCCCCCGATCAAGCGTGACAAGAACAGAAGCCACATGTGGTCAGCAACGGCAAAGATCAGCTGAGAGATCGAAAAGGCAGCGAGGCCAGCGACAATCATCCGCTTCCGCCCGTATTTGTCGGAGAACTCTCCGGCAATCGGGGAAAAGAGGAATTGAGTCAAGCCAAAGGCTGCGACGAGATACCCCAGCGAACTTCCGCTTGCACCAAATTCCAGCATAAATTTAGGCAAGACTGGAATGATCAGGCCGATTCCAAGCATCGCAATGAACATGTTGATCATCAAGATCGTGAGCGGCCCTTTTTTCAGATTTTCTTCTTTCACTTGCTGGTTCTCTCCCTTCATGACTCTCTACATTACATTCATTTTTGCAAGACGGGAGTCTGTTACAGACTGCCCCGCAAAAATGAAAATAAAACCCATTATAGTAAAACGATCGGAAGATGGCAACTGCTGAAATCTGTAAAATGTGCTCGCTGGTAAAAAAACTGCAGTTTGTCGTTTTGGTGGTGGCGTCAGAATACATCTGTTTCTACAAAAGCTTGGTGGGAAGTAGTCTGGCAGCCGGCAGGAACGTTTTGGTACAATGCAGGTAGACAGAGTATTCGATAAAGTTGGGCAATTTGCTGAATCACAGCACAACAAGGCAAAAGGAGAATGGACATGATCAGAGAGCGTCTGCAAGAACTGAAGCTGGAGCTGCCGGAAGCGGCACCCTCCCTGTATAATTACGTCCCCGTTCTGATCCATCAGGGAGTCGCCTACATCAGTGGCCAGGTGCCCCGCGTGGATGGCGAAATCCCATATACCGGCAAGGTGGGAGACGAAGTGACGGTAGAACAAGCCCGGGAGCTGGCGAAAATCTGTGTATTGAAAGGATTAAGTTGTCTGGAAGCAGAGCTTGGCAGTCTGGATCAGGTGGAACAAGTATTGAAAGTAACCGGCTTTGTCCAGTCTGCCCCTGGATTTTCTCAGCAACCCAAGGTGTTGGATGCAGCTTCTGATCTGCTGCAAGCGATCTTTGGAGAAAAAGGAAGGCATGCTCGTTCTGCTGTCGGTGTAGCCGAGCTGCCTAGCAATACCCCGGTGGAAATTGAGTTCATCATCGCTGTCCGTACAGACAAATAAGGAGGAGTGCTCAATGATTCATGTGGAGGACGTCCGGGAAGCTCGCAGGCGCATTGCCGACGTGGTGCGTGTCACGCCGCTGCTGACTTCGGAACAGCTTTCGTCTCGTTGTGGCAATGAAATCTATTTGAAAGCGGAACATTTGCAAAAAACGGGCTCCTTTAAAATTCGCGGGGCGACGAACAAGGTGAAGCAGGCAGTCCAGGAGGGGGCGACGCACGTAACCGCAGCCTCATCTGGCAATCACGGCCAGGCCGTGGCCTATATCGCGCAGCGGCTGGGGATTTCGGCAACAATTGTCGTCCCGGAGGATGCAGCCACGTGCAAGACAGACGCGATCCGGGCATATGGAGGCGAGATTGTGCCATGTGGATTTACTTCGGCTGAAAGGCTCCCGAGAGCCAAAGAGATCGCGGCTCAAAGGAACGGCGTCTATATCCCGCCCTATGACGATCCGTTTGTCATGGCGGGACAGGGCACCATTGGACTGGAGATATTGGAACAAATAGCAGATGCAGATGCTGTCATTGTGCCGATTGGCGGCGGCGGGCTGATTTCCGGAATATTGACTGCGATCAAAGAGACCAACCCGCAGGTGAAGGTGATCGGTGTGGAGCCTGCCCTTGCCAATGATACCTGGTTGTCACGCGAGCGAAAAGAGATCGTCTCGATCCCGGCAACCAAGACGATCGCGGACGGTCTGCGGACGTCGCAGCCAGGCTCGCTTACATTTCCGGTCTTGATGAAGTACCTCGATGACCTGGTGCTTGTCAGTGAGGAGGAGATCAGGCACGCCTTCCGTTTTGTCCTGGAGCGGATGAAGCAGATGATTGAGCCGTCCAGCGCAACGACGGTGGCAGCCGCCATGTTTGGAAAGCTCCCCTTTTCCGGTAAAAAGGTGGTCACCGTGATCTCGGGAGGAAATGCGGACATCGGGACTATAACAGATATACTCGAACAGTAATGACGGAAAAAGTCAGTCGGCCCACGTGGATTTGTCCGGTCTTCCTGCAGCGGAAGCAAACGTGCACGACTGGCTTTCATACAGTTTCCCCCCTGGATGTTTTCCATCTATTTGCTATCATTGACAGACAGGGAGGGATTTTTATATTCATGCGGAAGACAATGACAAAAGAGGCTTTTGATCAGATGGAAGACAGTCAGCTTGGCTGGGCGTGTATCGAGCAGGTCCTGCTGCCGCTGCGAGGCAAGCACCCGGATGTTAAGCTCCAGGCCTTTCGGCAATGCAATAAAGGCCAGCAGGCACTGATGATGTTCCGGGTATTTTTTGATCACGCCTGCAATTCCCGTGAGGAGTATTACTGCTGGGTCAGCGAACTGCTCACGAAGCCTGATACCTGGAGTGGCGTACAAAAAGGTCTGCAATATTTCGGCGCCGACGAGATGCTGGCTTTGCTAAGTGAGACAGAAGCGTATCTGCGCTCCCGCCATCGTTTCGGGCAGGAGAGCAAGAGGCAAGCATCAGTACTGGATCTCGATGGAGACGAGGGGCTTTGCCAGTCCATCGACCAGTTTTACCACCGCTTTTCGCAGGTTGCGATGATCACGCATCACCGCATAGCGAATACAATCCGCAACGATCCGCATGAGTTTGTCCTCTTCGAACAATAGGTTTCAGCCCGTTCCGATGATTCGGGGCGGTTTTTTTTGTTTTCCAAAAGTGAAGATTTGGACGGAAGAATGTAAGGAAGCCTTAAGAATTTCTACATAAATTTTACAACTCTTTGTCAGTAGAATACATGGGACAAAACAAGTACCGTACAGGCTGCTGATTGTCCGAGGAAGGAGCTTAACCCATGAAAAAGAAAAAAATCGCCATTCTGTTTGGCGGATGTTCCACTGAATATGAAGTATCACTGAAATCTGCCTACGCCGTATTGCAGCATCTCGATCATTCCCGCTATGAATGTGTGTGCATCGGGATTACCAGACAAGGTGAGTGGTTTCAATATAGTGGCGATCTCGACAAAATCGCGGCAGACACCTGGAGAGAGGATGAGCGCTGCATCCCGGCCATCCTCTCTCCCAGCCGGAATGTGCAGGGAATCATGACCTTTCACCCAGACCGAATGGAAACGACCAGACTTGATGCGGCATTTCCTGTTCTGCATGGCCGAAATGGCGAGGATGGCACGATTCAGGGCTTGCTTGAACTGGCTGGCGTTCCTGTGATCGGGTGCGGCACACTCAGCTCCGCGCTGTGTATGGACAAAGAAATGGCGCACAAGATCGTCAGTCTGGCCGGCATCAAGGTGCCGCGCTCGATCGTGATTACCGGCAGGCAGTCAGAGGAAGAGATGCAGGAGCTGACCCAAGCGCTTTCTTACCCGCTATTCGTCAAGCCGGTTCGGGGAGGCTCGTCCTTTGGGATCAGCAAGATCCACCGCCAAGCCGAGCTGTTTCAGGCGGCTGTCAACGCGCTTGAATACGATCAAAGCGTCATTATCGAAGAAAATATCGAGGGCTTCGAGGTAGGCTGTGCGGTATTGGGAAATGAAGAGCTGATCATTGGCGAGGTGGACGAGATCGAACTTATGGGCGGGTTCTTTGACTACAAGGAAAAATATTCGCTGGAGACCTCTCGCATCCACATGCCTGCCCGCATCGACCCGGAGTTTGCCGAGCAGATCAAACACACGGCTGCCAGGATCTACCGGGCACTCGGCTGCCGCAGCTTTGCCCGGGTCGATATGTTTGTCACCCCGGATCGGGAGATTGTCTTTAATGAAGTGAACACGATACCAGGCTTTACCCCCCATAGCCGATATCCCAATATGCTTCGCGGCGTCGGGCTGTCATTTACCGAAATCATAGACAAGCTGATAAGGACGGAGATCGACCAATGAAAACAGTAGCAGTGGAAAAAGCAAATATCCGGCAGGGCAGCTTGATCCTGATCAACCGAAAGCATCCGATCTGCGAAAAGCTGGAGCCGGAATTGGTTCCCGTCGATTCCGGCTATCCCGAGATTCTGCTGGAACAAAAGGCGGCGGCCATGTACGCCCAACTGATTCAATCCCTTCAGGCAGGCGGGCAAATCGTGCCGGTCAGCGGCTATCGTTCACTACAGGAGCAGGAGAAAATTTACGCGGAATCCATGCGGGAAAACGGTGAGGACTTTACTCGCAAGTTCGTGGCTTATCCCAATCATAGTGAGCATCAGTCCGGGCTCGCTATCGATGTGGGCGAGAACAGGGCAGAGATCGACTTCATCAGGCCCGACTTTCCCTACACCGGGATCTGCCAGGCTTTTCGCCAAAGGGCAGCCCAATTCGGTTTCATTGAGCGCTATCCCAAAGGAAAGGAAGCGATCACCGGGATTGCCCATGAGCCTTGGCATTTCCGCTATGTCGGTTGTCCTCATGCGGAGCTGATGCAGCGGGAGCAGCTGACGTTGGAGGAGTATACCGAATATCTGAAAGACTTCCCCTATGGCGGAAAACATCTGCATTTCGATGCGGGCAGACATACGGCAGAAATCTATTATGTCCGCGAATCCGCTTTGTCGTCTGGAACCATTCCGATTCCAGACGACACTCCCTGCGAGGTGTCGGGCAATAATGTCGATGGATTTGTGGTGACCGTGTGGAGGAGTAAGAAATGAAGACGGAAGGAGGATACGCAGGAATTGACTTCTTCCGAATCATCGCCGCTTTTCTGGTCGTGGCAGTCCATACGTCTCCCCTTCTTTCAATCACGGATACAGGAGATTTTATTCTCACCCGGATTGTGGCGCGCGTAGCCGTTCCGTTTTTCTTTATGGCGACAGGATTTTTCCTGCTGCCTCCATTCCTGGAGAACCAGGCTTCCGACCGGAAGAGCCTGCATCGCTTTTTCAAGAAGGCGTGCCAACTATACGCGATCTCCATCCTGCTCTTCCTTCCGGTCAACCTATACGCCGATCATTTTCTGGCCGAGCCGCTAATCCCGAACTTGTTGCAGGATCTGGTTTTTGACGGTACGTTCTATCATCTGTGGTATCTGCCGGCCACTATCGTCGGTGTCGGACTGCTCTATCTTCTCTTGCAAGCTTTCCAGGTAAATATGGTTGTAAAGTTAGCGGGTCTCCTTTACCTCATCGGACTTGGCGGAGACAGCTACTACGGGCTGCTGTCGCAGATTCCGTTTGTCGAGAGCTTCTATAACGGGATTTTCAGCTTTACAGACTATACGAGAAACGGGTTGTTTTTTGCGCCATTCTTTCTTTTGCTCGGCGGGCTGATTGCAAGACAGAAGGTAACCTACCAAGTGAAAGAATGCCTGGCGGGTCTGGCGGTCTCCGTGCTGCTCCTCCTGACAGAGGGCCTGCTGCTGCATCATTTTGAGGTTCAGCGACATGACAGTATGTATCTGATGCTGATTCCCTGCATGTTTTTCCTCTATCAGCTGCTGCTTCTGTGGAAAGGAAAAAGCAATAAAAATCTGCGGACGATTTCCATGATCATTTACATCATCCACCCGCTGATGATCATCGTCATACGGGGCGTGGCCAAGCTGACCAAGCTGCAGGCGATATTGGTCGAGAACAGTGTCGTTCATTATCTGGCAGTCGCAGCTCTTTCCTTCGTATGTGCCGCGATCCTCGCCATGCAACTGAGTCGAAAACAGAAAGGAAGATTACATGAGAGGCAGGGCGTGGGCTGAGATTAACCTGAATCATCTTCGCCACAATGTAAAGGAATTGGAAAAATGGTTGCCCGAAGGCTGCAAATTGATGGCGGTCGTGAAAGCAAATGCGTACGGACACGGCGATCATCTCATCGCAAAGGAACTGAATCAGGCGGGCGTCACCGCTTTTGCCGTGGCAACGGCGGCAGAGGGCGTCCAGCTTCGCCGCCAAGGAGTCGTGGGAGAAATCCTCGTGCTCGGTTATACACCCCCGCAGGAGTTCCCGGACCTGGTCGCATATGATTTAACTCAGACGGTCATCGATTTTGCCTACGGCAAGCAGTTGAACCAGTACGGACAAACCATAAACGTACATGTGAAAATCGATACGGGCATGCACCGTTTGGGAGAAAGCGACCAGCATGTGAACACGATTGCGCAAATGTTTGCGTGGGATCATTTGATCATTACAGGGATGTACACGCATTTGAGCGCGGCTGACCACACAGGTGAACTCGAACAGAACTTTACGCGTGAGCAGATTGAACGATTTTACGGTTTGTTGGAGCAGTTGAAATCCTTGGGGCTGAAATTGCCGCGCATTCATTTTCAGAGCAGCTACGGCCTGTTGAACTATCCCGGTCTGCCCTGTGATTATGTCAGAATCGGCATTGCCCTGTATGGCGTGCTGAGCCATCCGGACCAGCCTGTCCGGGCTTCGGTCGATCTGCGGCCCGTTCTTTCCCTAAAAGCGCGCGTAGCGCTGATAAAAGAGGTAGCAGCGGGGGAAGCGGTTGGATACGGGCGTCAATACAGTGCCGCACAATGTACGAAAATCGCTGTCGTCTCGATCGGGTATGCAGACGGCTACCCCAGAAGCCTGTCAGCGGGCAACGGGTCCGTGCTGGTAAAGGGGCGAAGGGCCCCAGTCATCGGCAAAATTTGCATGGATCAACTGATGATTGACATCACGGCCATTCCTGCTGTGGAACAAGGTGACATTGTGACCCTGATCGGTGAGGACGGGGGAGAGCGGATAACAGCCGAGCAAGTAGCCGCAAATGCCGCAACGATTACCAATGAGTTATACAGCCGACTTGGACCGCGGCTTGAACGGATCGTTGTATCCAGCATGAAACCAGGAACGGTTGGTGAAAAAGTAAAAATCTGAATAAAAATTGAACAAGAATTGAACAAAAAGTGAACAAAACGTGAAAAGTGTGTTACAATTACCCTACAAACATTTCGATAAACCGATAGAGACAGGGGTCATGAGAGATGAACAACGGGGTTAAAGCTGCTGACACACTGAAATGGTTCGCCTGGATTACATGCATGATCGGCGCAGTCTTGTTCGCTTGTCATGTAAGCGATTTCAGAGCAGAAAATTTTGGACTGATGGCCGCGATCGGTTTCCTGATTGCCGCTGCAAACATCTTTTTACTCAGCGTCGTTTTCCGTCTGCTGCATCTGGAACCAGGAAAATAACCGATGTATATTAAGGAAGCTTTACGATATAAACATATCTTTTCAACAACATACGATGAAGGAAGCAAGCAAATGGTTGCCTGAGCGGCAGCCATTTTTTTTGCTGCAATCCCGCCCAATTTTGGGAGGCAAAATCCAACGCAGGATATCCGTAACAATATTTTGATCATCTCGTGAATGCTTTTTGAACACTTTGTAACAGAAAAGAGACAGAATGTTGAACGCTCAAAAAAAACCCTGCAGAAAATTTTCCCCTCTGTTAGTATGTGAATGCGAAAAAAGTTCAACTCCTTTGAACAAATGAGGAACGGACGAATCGTTTCCATTTCTGTGTCTGCTGTGTCGAAAGAGGGAAGGGGTATTCAACATGAACAAACCGAAAAGACTCCGTCAAATGGGATTCTGGTTAGTCGCGATGATCGCGAGTGTCCTGTTATCGGGCTGCGGCAGCGAATACATTGTCCTGAATCCAAAAGGACCCGTGGCGGAGACGCAGTACAACCTCATTATGATTTCCGTGATTTTGTGTGCGGTGATCGTGATACCGGTACTGGCTATTACCGCCTATATCGTGTACCGCTATCGAGACAAACCGGACAACAAAGCGCCTTATCAGCCGAACTGGTCGCACAATACGACGCTTGAAGTGATCTGGTGGGGGATTCCTGTTGTCATTATCGCGATCTTGGGCTTCTTTACTGTGCGAGACACCTATGCTTTGGTGAAGCCGCCCCATACGGAGACAAAACCGATCACGATCCAGGTTACATCGCTGGACTGGAAGTGGATGTTTACTTACCCTGAACAAAATATCGCAACTGTTAACTATGTTCCGATCCCTGCCGGAGTACCCGTGCAATTCGAAATTACTTCGGATGCGCCGATGAATTCCTTCTGGGTACCGCAGTTGGCTGGACAAACCTACTCGATGCCGGGTATGGCGATGGGCTTGTGGATGCAGGCCAATGAGCCGGGCGAGTATTTTGGTTCCGGCGCCAACTTTACAGGGAAAGGCTTCGCTCATATGAACTTCAAGGTCATTGCCAAAACACAAGAGGACTTTGACAAATGGGTGCAGGAGGTAAAAGGAACTGCGCCGAAAATGAGCAAAGAAGATTACGAGAAACTGGCTGAGCCGGGTACGTCGGATCGCTTGACCTATTCCGCATTCCCTGAGGGCCTGTTTGAGGAGATTGTGAAGAAATACGGTCACGGTCACCATCATCCAGGTGGTATGAACCACTACAAGAACAATGAAGAGCCATCAACCGAACCAAATCACGCAGAGCATGACATGTCCGGCATGAACATGGATCATGCCCCGATGCAATTGAACCAATCCGGGACGAATACGGATTCCGGCAACATACTGAATCATTAACCCAGAGGGAGGAGGAACACCGTATGTGGGAGAACATCAAAGATTTTGCATCTACGTTCTTTGTCACCGGTGATCCGTTAATTTACGGCGCTGACGTCTCCATCGCCTTGACCATGGTGGCCATCGTTTTTGTTCTGACCAAATTTAAAAAATGGGGCTGGCTGTGGCGCGAATGGCTGACGACCGTCGACCATAAAAAGATTGGGATCATGTACTTGATCGCATCACTCTTGATGCTGTTCCGTGGCGGGGTTGACGCGCTGCTGATGCGTTTGCAGCTCGCTTTTCCAAATGTAGAGTTTCTGCATTCGGAGCATTACAACGCCATCTTTACGACACACGGTACGATTATGATTTTGTTCATGGCGATGCCGATGATGTTCGCTCTCTTTAATATCGTGGTACCTTTGCAAATCGGTGCACGTGACGTCGCTTATCCATTTTTGAACGCCGTCAGCTTCTGGATGTTCCTGTTCGGCGCGATGCTGTTCAACCTGTCGTTCGTCATCGGGGGTTCTCCCGACTCCGGCTGGCTGGCCTATCCGCCGCTGTCCGAGCTGTCACATAGCCCCGGCGTCGGACAGAACTTTTACATCTGGGGTATTCAGATCTCCGGGATCGGGTCACTGGCTACCGGGATCAACTTCCTGGTGACCATCCTGAAAATGCGCGCACCTGGCATGAAGCTGATGAAAATGCCGCTGTTTTCCTGGTCAGTTTTGTCCAGCTGTATTACGATCATCTTCGCTTTTCCGATTTTGACCGTTACCCTGGCATTGCTCTTTATCGACCGTTTCCTGGGAGCACATTTCTTCACGATGACCGGCGGCGGCAACCCGATGATGTACGTCAACCTGATCTGGATGTGGGGCCACCCGGAAGTGTATATCGTGGTGCTGCCGGCATTCGGAATCTTTTCGGAGATTGTGGCAACCTTCTCCAAGAAAACGATTTTTGGCTACAAATCCATGGTCTTTGCCATGATGGTCATTAGCGTACTTTCCTTCTTCACCTGGGTTCACCACTTCTTTACGATGGGCGCAGGGGCTGACGTCAACGCATTCTTTGCGATATCGACGATGGCGATTGCGATTCCGACCGGGGTGAAAGTTTTCAACTGGCTGTTCACGATGTTCCGCGGACGGATCTCGATCAAGCAGCCGATGCTGTGGACGATTGCCTTTATCCCGTGCTTCCTCGTCGGTGGGGCAACCGGTGTCATGCTGGCAGTCGCTCCGGCTGACTATCAGTATCACAACAGCTACTTCCTGATCGCTCACTTCCACCAAGTACTGATCGGCGGTGTCGTCTTTGGATACCTCGCAGGGATTTACTACTGGTGGCCAAAAATGTTCGGCTTCAAGCTGGACGAGCGTTTGGGCAAATGGGGCTTCTGGCTCTGGAACATCGGTTTCTACGTCTGTTTTATGCCGCAATACGCACTCGGTTTCATGGGGATGACCCGCCGTCTCTACACCTATGGCTGGGACATGGGCTGGGCACCGCTCAACCTGGTTTCGACCATCGGGGCATTCCTGATGGGGGCAGGCTTCGTCTTCCAGGTATGGCAGATTCTCTACAGCATCAAGCACGGTGAGCGCGATACGACGGGTGACCCGTGGAATGGCCGTACGTTGGAATGGTCGATTCCGTCTCCGGCACCGCTGTACAACTTCGCTGTCGTTCCGCAGGTAAAAGGCGCGGATGACTGGTGGCTGACGAAGCAAGCGAGGGAAAATGGCACAGCCCAAGAAGAAAAGGTTCAGCTCGAACCGATTCACATGCCGAAAAACTCCGGAATTCCGTTTATCATGTCTGCATGCTGGTTTGTCGCCGGTTTTGGGTTTGTATTTGGGTGGATATGGATGGCTGTCGTAGGAATGATCGGTGTTGCCCTGACCATGTGGGCGCGCTCGTTCCAGTACGATACTGACTACTATATCCCTGTCGATGAAGTGAAACGCACCGAGGCTTCACTGGGGAGGGCGTTATAATGCAACAAGTCATGACACATCACGAGCATGGTCATGATCACGAGCACGATCACGGACATGAGGACCACGAGAATCTCAAGGTCCTCGGGTTCTGGATCTTCCTCGTGACGGACTGTATCCTGTTTGCTACCCTGTTTGCTACGTATGTCGTACTCATGCACAATGTCGCCGGCGGCCCGACAGCCAAAGAGCTGTTCGAAATGCCGGGTGTCATTGCCGAGACCTTTATCCTGCTGACTTCCAGCTTTACGAGCGGCCTTGCCACGCTGGCGATGCACAAAGGCAAAACCAAGCAACTGATCGGTTGGCTGGTCGTGACCGCGCTCTTGGGTTTGAGCTTCGTCGGCTTGGAAATCAACGAGTTTGTCAATATGGTAAAAGAGGGCGCCACCATCTCGACGAGCGCATTTCTCTCGGCCTTCTACACGCTGGTAGGTACACACGGACTGCACGTGTCCGTCGGCCTCTTCTGGATGCTCGCGCTGATGATCCAGCTTGGCCGCCGCGGCATCACACCGGTGACGCGCCGCAAAGTGACCAACCTCAGCTTGTACTGGCACTTCCTTGACGTCGTGTGGATCTTCCTGCTCACGGTCGTCTACCTTCTGGGGGTGATGTAAGATGACACAACATGAGAATCACGGTGAACACCACGGTTCCCTGAAGGCTTATGTGATTGGCTTTATTTTGTCGATCATCCTCACGATCATTCCGCTGGTGCTGGTGATGAACCACATCCTGACCGGCACAGCACTGGTGTTCACAATCATGGCGATGGCAGTCGCGCAGCTTCTCGTTCAGTTGTTCTTCTTCATGCATATTCGTGAAGGGGATAAGCCTCGATACAATGTACAGGCGCTGATTCTGGGCGTGGTGATTGTGTTTACCATCGTGGCTGGATCGATGTGGATTATGACTTTTAACTCACAGGTACAATAGCAGATGAAATAACATATCTATCACGAAACCGTCCTGCATATCTACATGTCAGGGCGGTTTTTTCTGGTTTTGCCGGAAATATGGCCGAAAGTATACCCATTTCCCCTGACTGTGATATGACTACGAAAAAGATTTGTTACGAATCCCTAAAATAATAATTTCTCTTTTTCTATACATACTATATAATTAAGTCGTCTGGGATAAATCTGGAAAGGTGTGTTTCTTATGTACGATATCGCGATTATCGGAGCCGGTCCTGCCGGAGCCAGCGCAGCATTGTTCGCAGCCAAAGCAGGCAAGAGCACATTGCTCGTAGACAATGACAAAAGCATGACGAAACGAGCCTGGGTAGAAAATCATTATGGTGTAGTGGGAATTACCGGCCCGGATATGATTGAGACGGGCAAAAAGCAAGCGGTGCATTTTGGAGCCGAGCTGATTGACGATAAGGTAAATGACATTGCTAAAACGGATAACGGGTTTGTGATTACGACAGAGGAGAAGGGCACGTTTGAAGCCAAGCACGTGATATTGGCAACCGGCGTTCTGCTCGATCTGGCTGAAAAAGCAGGCGTCGCCACAAAACCTGGTACAGAGCCTCGCATCAAAACGGTAGTGGATGTTGATCAGGACGGGAAAACGAATGTCCCTGGATTTTGGGCAGCCGGCACTTGTGCAGGTGTGAGTGTTCATACCATTATTACAGCAGGGGACGGAGCCAAGGTAGCGATTAATGTCATCAGTGAGCTGAATGGCGAGCGTTACGTTGATCACGACATCCTGAAAACGACGGAATAAAAGCAGCAACTATCACTCCCCACTTGTTCGCTAACGATGCATCAGGCGAGAGGTGGGGGTGTTTTGTCGAATGATGTTCATCTACACCTGGAGCTATTTTCTTGTATAATAGGAGTAGTTATCATTGATGTCGATGAAAAGAGCGACTAACGTACGGAGCTGACAGACCATGAAAAAAGTTCTGGGAATTGGTTTAATGGCAGTCCTGCTTGGCGTCAACGCCTATATTTGGCCGGCTTTGTTTAAATCGGTAGCGGCAGAGTCATCCAAAGCGAAAACGGAAAACCGGGCCGGCAACAAACAGATAGCGGCAGCCGGCACAGACTTTTCCAACCAAGATCCGACCCAAACCAAGGCAGTCTTTGACCAATTGTCACCAAAAGAAGAAACCGTATCACCCGCGTCTGTTCTGACCGCTCAGGAAACAGGTGAGAAAAAACAGACGCAGACAGCGGCGGCTCCTGCTAAAGCGGCGGCCAAAAAGCCGGCGCAGAAAGCAAGCCCGAAGAAAGCAAGCCCGAAGAAAGCAGCACCGACTCCCAAACAGGCGACGGCCAATAGCCAAGAGAACGCTTCTGAGAATCCATCGGCCACTCCATCTGACAATCTGGCCCCGATCTACACAGATGATGGCCTGTACGTCACGGATTACGGAAGCTATCGGAGCAACTGGGTAGAGCTGTCGGACGGTTCCCTCCTTCGCAAGAGCGATGGCGTACGAGCCTTTAATCTTCCGTTTGAGAAAAATCCGTATACCGGAGAGATAAAGCCGTATGTGGAACCGATGTCGCAAGCTGCTTACCAAATGTATCAAAGTCAACAGGCGGGCTTTCAGCCTTCTGTGACCACTCACTACAGCAACCCTCGCTAAAGCGAGATCGATACAGCGCTTTTTATGCGCTGTTTTTTGTCCTTTTTCAAGATAACTTGTCCTCTTTGCATATAATGAAGAGGGGGAATCTAATCAAAGCCAGGAGGGTACCGTGTGATTGCAAAGGAAAGTAAAATTGGTTTTGTTGTTGCGGGACTCCTGCTGGGTCTGCTGATAGCTTCGATGGATAACACTATCGTGGCGACGGCGATGGGAACGATCGTGGCCGAAATGGGCGGGCTGGATAAATTCGTCTGGGTCACTTCCGCCTATATGGTTGCCACGATGGCCGGGATGCCGATCTTTGGAAAGCTGTCCGACATGTACGGACGCAAGCGATTTTACATTTTTGGTCTTACCGTCTTTTTGCTGGGCTCGATTTTGTGCGGGACAGCAAGCAGCATCGTACAGCTCAGCATTTACCGCGCAATTCAGGGGATCGGCGGCGGTGCGCTGATGCCGATCGCCTTTACGATCATCTTTGACATCTTTCCGCCGGAAAAGCGGGGGAAAATGACGGGTCTGTTCGGGGCTGTCTTCGGGACATCCAGTGTTTTCGGTCCGCTCTTGGGCGCGTACATAACGGAATACTTCGGTTGGCATTGGATCTTTTACATCAACGTTCCGATCGGTCTGTTGTCCCTGTTCTTTATCAGTATGCACTACAAGGAATCGCTTGCGCACCGGGAACAGAAAATCGACTGGTGGGGTGCGATTACATTGGTCGGGGCTGTCGTCAGCCTGATGTTTGCCCTGGAGCTGGGCGGCAATAAATTTGCGTGGAACTCCCCGCAGATCATCGGGTTGTTAGCTTCGTTTGCGGTGCTGTTCTTCCTGTTCATCGTGGTCGAGCGCAAGGCATCCGATCCGATCATTTCATTTTCGATGTTCAAAAAAAGGCTGTTTGCTGCCAGCAACGCGGTGGGGCTCTTGTATGGATCGGCATTTATTATCGCGACAGTCTATATCCCGATCTTTATCCAGGGAG
This sequence comes from Brevibacillus ruminantium, assembly GCF_023746555.1. Lineage (NCBI taxonomy): Bacteria > Bacillati > Bacillota > Bacilli > Caryophanales > Paenibacillaceae > Brevibacillus > Brevibacillus ruminantium. The sequence goes on along the minus strand of NZ_CP098755.1, from coordinate 4,214,147 downwards.
TTTTTGGCGGCAGCGCCACCAGCTCCGGCCTGCTTTTGACACCGATGATGCTGGGCTCCGTATTTGGCAGTCAGATGGGCGGACTGTTGAGCACGAAAACCAGCTTTCGCAACATCATGCTGCTTTCTGCTCTTTTCTTTGTTCCGGGCCTGTTTTTGCTGGGGACTTTGTCACCGGAGACTTCGCGGGGCATGGTTACGTTTTATATGATTCTCACCGGCTTTGGCGTAGGGTTTTCGTTTTCGGTTCTCGGTATGGCGGCGATTCACAACTTTGACATGCGGCAGAGGGGTTCAGCTTCTTCCACCAACTCCTTCTCCCGTTCGCTGGGGATGACATTGGGGATCACGATTTTTGGGATTATTCAGCGCAACCTGTTTGAAAGCCGTCTGGCTGCGTCTCTGGCAGATCAAGCGGGCAGTATTCCCGCAGGCGCCCTGGCCGATCCGCGAGCGGCTCTGACTCCTGAGACAAGAGCCCAGATTCCCGCGGCGATTTTGGAAAAGATTACGGACGCGATGGCGTCGTCAATCGCCCATACGTTTTTATGGGCATTGGTCCCTGCGGTTCTCTCCGTCCTGTTCATTCTGATGATGGGCAACGAGCGGATTATGCTGCCTTCAGCAGAGGGGGCTCCACAAAAACGAAAACCGGTAGGCGGGCGCTCCTAGCTAGCCAGCCAAGCCAGCCAAGCACAAAAAAAGCTACGGCTGTGGAAGGTGCCTCAGATTGTCGAGAACGTACATGCACAAAGCAGAAAAGAGGGAAGAAGAATGTCAATTGAAAATGAAGAAGATTTGGAAGGCCTTCGTAAAATAGGGAAGATCGTGGCTGAAGCAAGAGAAGCGATGCTAAAAGCTGTCCGCCCTGGAATTACTACAGCAGAATTAGATGAGATTGGCGGAACCATACTTAACAAATACGGGGCAAAGTCTGCTCCTCGAACGGAATACAATTTTCCGGGATATACCTGTGTAAGTGTAAACGATGTTGTTGCCCATGGAATTCCCGATCATACGGTGCTGCGCGAAGGAGATTATGTAAATGTTGATGTTTCGGCAGTATTAAACGGGTATTACTGCGATACAGGTGCATCCATCGTGGTAGGAAGTGCAGAAATGAACAGGAAAGATGACTTATGCCGTTGTGCGGAAGAGTCACTTTATCTTGCGCTTGAGAAAGTGAAAGCTGGCGGAAAAATGAACCAGATAGGCCGTGCTGTACAGAACGAAGCGAAGAAAAGGGGCTTTACTGTAATCAAAAATCTGACAGGCCACGGTATTGGAAGAAAACTTCATGAGGAACCGGACCACATCGTCAACTACTATGATAAAACTGACACCAGGTTATTAAAGGAAGGCTGGGTGTTGGCGGTAGAAACGTTCATCTCGACGGGTGCAGAATATACGGAGGAAGGTTCCGATGGATGGGCTTATATCACTCCAGACAAAAGCCGAGTCGCACAATATGAGCATACCGTAGTCGTCACGAAGGATAAACCGATCATTTTAACGGCCATCTGATTATTTCTTGCAGGCTTGAGGCAGGCATTGAGCAATTCCGTTCTTTCGTTGACATAGCAAAAGGGGCTGTCCAAAAAGTGGTATTTCAGCCCGATAACTAAAAAAGTCAAAACCCAAGAATGCCGTAAAATCAGCATTCTTGGGTTTTTATTTCGGTGCATTTTGCCCCAAAATGGACTTTTTGGACAGCCCCTTCATTGAACATATGGGTTTTCTCGACAACCTGGGGTACGGCTTTTGAAGGCCGTACTTTTTTTCGTTTACACTTACTTAAGTTGCCCGTGCCCAGATCGCCAGCGAGACGGACGTGCCAGGGTTGATGAAGCGGTGCGGCGCGGAACTGTTGAAGCCGATGCTGTCCCCTTCGTAGAGATGGTATTCGCGGTCGGCCAGCAGGACCTTCAGCTCTCCTTTCAGGATATAGCCGCATTCTTCCCCCGAGTGGGAGATTTGCTCTTGCTCCAGTGTCTCTCCCGGCTCAATTTCGATCAGCAAAAACTCGATTTTTCCCGCCTGCAGGGGGGTGAGGACATGGTATTTCACATGGGTGTTTTTCAACTGGATCAGCTTGTGCTGATTTTTCCGGATGACCGGTTCTTCGTTGTCTTTGGCCTTGAAAAAATGGTTGATCGGCACATCAAGCGCAGAGCATATTTTCCAAAAAGTTCCGACGGTAGGGTCAACCAGCCCGCGTTCGATTTGGGAAAGCAGGCTCATGCTAAGACCGGTCTTATCCGCCAAATTTTGCAGGGTAAGCTGCTTCTGTTTGCGAATTTCTCTTAGTTCGGCTCCGTTAAACATGGTATCGACCTTCTTTGCATTACAAGCTGGAGGTAAAGCTGTCCGAATGAAGGCTGGGCAGTGAGGCCAACAGGGTTTTCGTGTAGGGGTCCTGCGGATGTGCAAAAATGTCTGCAACAGCCCCCGTCTCCACTACTTTTCCTCTTTGCATGACAGCCATTCGGTCGCACATATAGCGAATCACGGCCATATTGTGCGAGATAAACAGATACGTCAGCCCGCGCTCCCGCTTCAGCTCCTTCAACAGATTGAGGACGTGGGCCTGAACGGAAACGTCCAGTGCGGAGGTGGGTTCGTCCAGAATAACAAACGTCGGATCTGTAATCAAGGCTCGTGCGATGGCGATTCGTTGGCGTTGACCGCCGCTGAATTCGTGGGGGTATCGGGGAAGATGCTCTGGCTTAAGGCCAACCCGGGCAATCAGTGCGTGCAACCGCTCCTTGTCGGCTTTCTGCCGACGCTCTTCCGCTGATAATGCCCACAGCGGCTCCAGGATAATATCCTGCACAGTCATGCGAGGATCGAGCGAGGACTGCGGGTCCTGAAATACAATCTGAACCTCTCCCGGCTTTCTTCTGTTGTATTTTTTCTCGTTCCACAGCGAATTTCCTTCGTAAAGGATCGTTCCGGCAGTTGGATAATCCAATCCTGTCACCATTTTGCCCAGTGTGCTTTTGCCGGAACCGGACTCGCCAATCAGCCCGAAGGTTTCGCCCGTGTTGATCGAAAAGGAGACATTGGAAACGGCTTGAAAGGTTTGGCTGCCCTTTCCGTATTGCTTGCAGACGCCGGATAGTTGGAGTAATTCCTTCATATATATCACCTCACCCAACAAGCGACTCGATGTACATCTGGCAAGTACGCATCCCCGATGCCCGTTTCCGTCACCTGCTCCAGCACAGGCTGGTCCTCACGGCAGAGCGGGATAGCGCGCTCGCAACGGGGAGCGAACACACAGCCGGCAGGGAGATTGCGCAAATCAGGCGACTCTCCCGGAATGGCATGCAAAGGCTGGTCCGGAGTGGCCAGATCTGGCAAAGCGCCGATCAGCGCGCGCGTGTACGGATGAACCGGCTGATGCAGCACCTCTTCCGTCTTCCCTGTCTCCACGACTTTCCCCGCGTACATCACGACAACCCGCTGGCAGACCTGGGTGACCACACCCAGATCATGCGTGATCAGCATAATCGAGGTCCCGCGTTTTTCGGCCAACTCCTTCATCAGCTTCAGAATCTCGTGCTGGATCGTCACATCCAGTGCGGTGGTCGGTTCATCGGCTATCAGCAAATCGGGCGGAGCGGACATCGCGAGCGCGATCACCACGCGTTGCCGCATGCCGCCGCTCAGCTCAAAGGGGTACTTGCGCGCTACCAGCTCCGGGTCGTTGATCTTTACTTCATCCAGGCTGAGTACGGCTTGCCGATAAGCCTCTTTGTAGGAGATGCTGCGGTGGCGATGAATCACTTCTGCCAGTTGGTCGCCGATGCGCATCGTGGGATGAAGGGACGTCATCGGCTCCTGAAAAATCATGGCGATTTCCTTGCCGCGCAGCTCCTGCTGTTCTTTTTTGCTGATTTGCAGGATGTTCTTTCCTTTATAAAGGATTTCCCCACTCTTGATACGCGCGTTTTTTTCGAGAAGGCCAAGGATAGTCAGGGCCGTCACGGACTTGCCCGAGCCTGATTCTCCCACGATCCCCAGAATCTCGCCAGGACCGATCGAAAACGAAACGTGATTGAGTGCCTTCACTGTCTGCAGCATCGAGGAAAACTCGACAGACAGATTATTGATTTGAAGCAGCATAGCGATCTCTCCCTATCGGTTGGCTTTCGGATCGAGAACATCCCGAATGCCGTCACCGATCAGATTAAACCCGCATGAAGCGAGAAACAGGGCTAGTCCTGGAAAGGTAGGGTACCACCAATAATCGAGCAGGTACTTCCAGCCAATGCTGATCATCGCACCCCATTCAGGAGTAGGCGGCTGCGCGCCCAGTCCGAGGAAGCCCAGTGTCGCGACCAGCAGGATGGCATCTCCAATATCCAGCGTGACCTGAATCACCACAGGGGAGATGGCATTGGGGATGATATGGCGTGCGATGATACGCCATGGCTTGATGCCAAAGGTGACTGCCGCTTTGACAAACAGCTTTTCTCTGAGAGCCAAGGTCTCGGCACGGGCCAGCCGGACATAGACGGGTATCTTGATGATCGCAATCGCCAGCATGGCGTTTTGCAGATTGGGACCCAGTGTGGCTGCTACGGCCATCGCCAGGACGAGCGAAGGAAAGGCGAGAATGATATCCATCAGACGCATGATGATCTGGTCGATCCGGCCGCCGATGTATCCTGAGATGGAACCGATAACCGTCCCGATCAGACCGGCGGAGAGGACGGCAGCCACCCCGACTCCGAGTGACAGGCGTGCACCGTACAGGATGCGGGTAAAAATATCGCGCCCCACTTCATCCGTTCCGAACCAATGTGCAGCCGACGGTGGAGCGAATCGCTCCTTGATATTGATCTTGCTCGGATCATAGGAGGAGATCAGCGGTGCACATACAGATAAAAGCAGGATGGCGATGAGCAGAAACAATCCAAACAGCGTGAGCGGGTTGCGCCGAATCCGGAACCAGAAGGGGTTTACACTCCGGGGAGCAGTGGCGGCTTCCGCTTTGATAGGCAGACTGGACAAGCTGAAAACCCCTTTCCTATTCCTTGATTTGCGGGTCCAGCACGTAATACGTGAGGTCCACCAGCAGGTTGATTAGGACGTACCCAAAAGAGATGACAAAGGTAAAGCCCATGATCGCCGGAAAATCGAGAAAGGCGATAGAATCGACGACGTATTTCCCCATACCGGGCCAACTGAAGATCGTCTCGGTGACGACCGCTCCCCCCAACAGAGAGCCAAATGAGAGACCCACAACGGTTATCGTCGGGATCAGCGCGTTGCGCAAGGCGTAGCGGATCAGCAGGACAGGGCCGTGGATGCCGTTGGCCAAAGCCGTACGGATGTACTCCTGGCCCAGCACCTCCAGCATGCTGGAGCGGACCTGCCGAGTAACGACAGCAAGCTGTGCGAACGCCAGGGTTATGGCGGGCAAAATCAGGTGCCACAAGCTGTTGGTAAATGCAGCCCAGTTCCCCGTAAACAAACTGTCAACCAGATACAGTCCAGTGATGCGGGTCGGCGCCGGGACGGTCAGATCCAACCGGCCGCTGGACGGAAGCGCGCCGAGGAATTTGTAAAAGATCAGAATTCCAACCAGTCCGCTCCAAAATACAGGTGTGGAGATGCCTGCGATGGAGAAGAAACGGCTGATGTGATCCCAGGACGTATCCTTTTTGACAGCGGCGAGTACCCCCAGTGGAACCCCGATGATGATGGCGATGACAAAAGCGGTGATCGCCAGCTCGATGGTTGCGGGGAAAAAGGTGATCAGGTCATCAACGACCGGCTGCTGGGTGCGAATCGAGGTGCCGAAGTCACCTGCAAAAAGCCCTTTCATGTATGTAAGATATTGGACCCAGACCGGCTGGTCCAGGCCCAATTGACGGCGAACTTCTTGCAGTGTTTCCTCACTGGCGCGCTGTCCCACCATCATCCGCGCCGGGTCGCCGGGAATGACGTGGGAGAGAAAGAAAGTGATCATCGTCACTCCCAGAAGCACCAGCACCAGCATGGCGAGACGTTTCAGGATGATCTGTTTCATGAGGAAAGCACTCCTTCACGTAAGGCGTTATTTAGACATATCCGCCAGGTTGTAGATACCCTCCAGCATTGGGTTGAAGAGGAAGCCCTTCAGATTTTTGCTGATCGGCAGGAGGAAATCCTTTTGGTAGAGATAGAGATAAGGCGCATCTTCGATGACGATATTCTGTGCTTCCTTGTAGAGCTTTTCGCGCTCGGCTTTGTCGTTGATCGAGGCCGCTTTGCGTACCAGCTCGTCCACTTTGTCGTTTTTGTAGAAGGCGCGGTTGCCAGCCAAACCGAAGTTGACGGAGTCAAACCAGTAGTTCATAAACATGTACGGATCACCGAAGTCAGGACTCCAGACGCCGAGGGCGAGGTCGAATTCGCCGCTGTCAATCATCTCGCGGGAAGTGGCGTAAGCGATCTTCTTGAGATTCAGCTTGATGCCGATGTCAGCGAAAAAGGCTTGCAACGTGAGCGCTTCCGTTTCCCACCACGGCTTGTTGTCGGAGTACAACAGATCCAGCGTCAGGTTGGATGCGCCGGCTTCGGCGAGAAGCGCTTTTGCCTTTTCCACATCGCGCTTGTACTGATGGGCGGATTCATCATGCCCCCAGAGACCCTTTGGAATCGGACCGCGCATTTGCGTGGCGTAGCCTTCCTGTACGGATTCGGTCAGAGCGTCATAGTCGATGGAGTAGCTGAGTGCCTGACGCACCTTTGGATTTTTGAGCGCTTCATTGCCTTTGGACGAGTTGACGTAGACATAGTCGACAAACAAGCTGGGTTTCTGCAAAACTTCTACACCGGGCAAATCTTTAAGCGCTTTCAATTGCTCGTTGGAGATCCCCTCTGCAATGTCAATCTCGCCTTGCTCCAATTGCAGGCGCTGGGCAGTTGCATCCGGGACGATTTTAAAATAAACAGTTTGGAAGGCTGGCTTAACAGAGGAGTGTGGATTTACGGTGAGCTTGAGGTACTCGCCTTTTTTCCATTCGGTCAGCTCGTAGGGTCCGCTGCCCATTGTGTTGTTCGCCAGATAGTTTTGTCCGAGATCGCCATTTTGTTCTTTTTTCTTTACCTTCGGATTGACGATTCCGCCGTAGTTAGCTGCGAGGGTGGAGAGAAATGGCGGGAAGTTTTGCGAAAGGATGAAGGTAACGGATGTCGGTGAATCTACTTTCACTTCTTTGATCACGCTGTACACATCAGCGGGTCCTTTTTTGATTTCCAGTGTACGGTCGAAGGTGAATTTGACGGCTTCTGCCGTGACAGGTGTACCGTCGGCAAAGGTGTGGCCCTCCTCCAAGGTAAAGGTCCAGGTGAGACCATCCTCGCTGACTTTCCATTCCTTGGCGAGGCCCGGCTTTACTTCCGTCGATTCACCATCGTACTCAACAAGCCGTTCATAGGTGGGATAGGTGATCTTCCAGGCAGCATTGTCAAAGGTGACGGCAGGATCGAGCGTGCCCTGGTCGGCGTTGATTGCCACGAACAAGGTGTCCGTTACGGTCTTGGATGCGGGCGGCTCTGCTGGCTTGGCCGAATTGCCAGGCGGAGTATTCTGGGCTTGAGGCTGGGTCGCTGGTGAACTACACGCTGTCACAAGCATCGAAAACGTGAGCACGAGACTGGTTAAAGCGAATGACCATCTGCGCTTCAATGAAATCTACCCCCAATATTTGATAAATGAAATATATTTTTAATATATTGCAAATATTTCCGTGATTCAACCTCTTTTGTCAAATAAATGCAAAACCCCTCCGTACATGGCTTGTCCGCTGGTTCGTTTTGCCCAAGATAGCGTACCGTACTCAAAATGCCACCATTCTTTGGGGTAATTGACGAATCCGGCATCTGACATGAGGTGAAAGAGCAGACGTCTGTTGGCCCGGATCGCTTCGTCCCTCTGGCTGCCCGGTTGGATGCTTTCATAGTAGCGGGTAGCGGCTCGCTCGCTAAAATCATCAAAGTCGGTACCCATATCAAGCCAACCCTCGGGCCCCTCAATGGTAAGGTCGACGGCTCCACCTGAGAGATGGGGAGAGGGGCGGGTCACATCATCGCTTGGCACGGCGACAAATTTGCTCAGCTCGTTTTGCAGCAACTCGCCCTCCTGCCAGCCCTGCTTCAGTAATTTCTGTTTAAAGCCATCATAGAGGGAGGCTTGTACCTGGTAGGAGCGCCAACCGTCGAAAATCACGAACCGATAGCCGTCTGGCAATCCTTTCGCAGCCTCTGCCAGACGCAAGGCGGCACTTTTTCTCAGATACGCTTCAGGTGAGGTACCCGCATACCCTTGCTGGTAGTACATAGGGCAGATTGTGATTTTGTCAGACAGGGAGGAGAGGGGGAGCATGTCTTCCCCGCATTCTTTGAGCTCTGGAAATTCTGCGAGCTGACGCAGCTCCCGGGGAATCGGGATATCCTGTTTCAACAAAAATCACCTCCTGGTAGTGGATATGTTTTCCATCATCCTAGCAGAGAAAAAAACTTTAGTAAACTGCAAGTTTTTTTCATTTACTGAATTAAGAACAAAGAACATAAAGGCGGTGAATCTTGGAAGTCTAAAGGATGAGTGTAGGAAATACAAGCAGAACGAGGGGTTGGATATGGAGTTTATCTATGAGGCGATTTTGGTTTTGATGGTTGGCTATTTACTCATTCGGATCGCCGGCAAAAAAACCGTTTCGGAGATGACCGGGCTGGAAATCATTACTCTTTTGGCGGTGGCTTCCATGGTCAGTCACGCCATTTCCGGTGACGGGCTATGGAAAACGATCGCTTCTTTGTGCATTTTTGTAGGGGTATTAGTATCGATTCAGTACCTTTCCATCAAAAGTAATCTGGTGGAGAAGCTGATGATGGGATTCGCAACTCCGGTAATCAAGGATGGGCAGATATTGATTCCCAACCTGATAAAACTTCGTATGTCTGTCGATCAATTGGAGGGGAAGCTGCGGGAAAAAGGGGTGACCTCCTTGTCCGATATCAAGACAGCCACCATCGAAATGAGCGGGAATATCGGTTTTGAACTGATGAGACATGCGAAGCCGGTCACCATCGGCGAACTGGAAAAAATTCTTGCCCAGTATCAGATCACTCCCCTGGAGGTTGGATTGGAGCCTGGGCAAACACAGAAGAAGCCGGACGTCCCCGCTCTTCTCGCTCAATCCCCTCAAGCCCCTGAAGAGTGGGGAAACCTCTTTACCGAAGTCGTCGAATCCGGTCATCGCAACCCCATACCCCCCAAGCTCCAGTAATGCGCAGCTTGTTCTTTCTATCTTCCCCCACATTTGTTATGATGGTAGCAAAGCGCCAGTCTTGGGCTGGTTTACATAGGTTCATATCGTGCAAAACAGGTCTTTGCTTCATGCGCGCATGTATGCGCAGGAAGCGAAGTTAAAAGGGAAGTTTGGTGAAAATCCAACGCGGTCCCGCCACTGTAAGAGAGGAGTTTTCCTTCACGGCATTTGCCAGCCACTGCACCCCACTGGTGCGGGAAGGTGAAGGAAAGCAGCGATTCTCAAGCCAGGAGACCTGCCTGTATTTTGCGTAAGCACTGATTTCCTTCGGGTCAAAGGAAGAGGTGGATCGTTGTAGCGAACTTTCCGCGCTTTGTCTCCCTTTGTACCAGAGGGGGCAAGGCGCTTTTTCATTTTCGGCATCGGGGCCGTAGTGAGAAGAAGCATGCTTCCCTGCTCAGCTCCGTATTCCGCCCCGCGAGGAGGACTCACTGTCCGCTCCGGATCGATTCACGGGGGAGACGCAAAAGCAGAAACGCTCCGGGGTCATCCCAAGTTGCGCTCCTTTTTCCCGCGAATCGCCCCTCCGCTGGGTCGGGCTCCACAGTCGCAACGCAGGGAAACATGCTTCTTCCTCGGAACCGGTGCTTTTAAAAAAATTGTTCGGGTGAATGCTGAGATGGAAATGGAAGAAGAAAGAAAGAAAGAAAGAAGGAAGTAAGTATTTTGCTCTCTAAGGGTGAGACGTCAGATCCTTTGTAAGTCGGGGGAATCAATGAGCAATTGTTCCTCCGCAAATCGGACGTATTGATGAGAAGTTCCTCTGTAAGTCGGACGGAGCGATGAGTGAAATGCTCCTCAGTAGGTCAGACGTATCGAGTTTTCGGAAGCCAGATGTATCGAGGAGTGAACGTACTTCCAGTTTCGAACAAGCAAAATCTTTTACTTTTATCAAAAGTGGTCTTTCTTTTCAAGCTTTTACAAACAGGAAGGAAGCAAAATGTCTGGAGAAGAATCATGGTTCCCTGCGGTGCGACTGTGTAGCCCAACTTAGCGGAGCAGTGGATGGCGGGAAAAAGGGCCGCAACCTTGGGATGACCTCGGAGCGACACGGCTTTTGCGGACCCCCGCCAGCCGCTGTGGAGCGGACAGTAAATCCTCCCTTGCGGGCGGAATACGGAGCCAAGCAGGGAACCATGATTCTTCTCGCCACAGTCGCGGTGCAAGGACTTGGAGGGTGCAACCTCTAGCGTCAAAGCTCAGCAGACTACTTACTCATAATATACGATTCGTAGTATAAAACTCGCCAAGAGCGAACATAGGGAAGTGCTTTTCATAAAGAGGAGGGACTAGCATGAACAAGGCAGACAACAAACGGGGATTGCTATTGGTCTACACCGGAGATGGAAAAGGCAAGACGACGGCGGCTTTGGGCTTGGCTGTTCGGGCCACAGGCAGAGGAAAGCGCGTGCTGATGATCCAGTTTATCAAGTCGCCGGAGCGCACATATGGGGAAAAAATCATCTTTGACCGCCTGGGAATCGAAATGGTGCAAAAAGGCGTTGGCTTCACCTGGACCAAGACACCCGAGGAGCATCGCAAAGCTCTCCAGGAAGCGTGGTGCTTCGCCCGCGAAAAGGTGCTCGGCGGCGAGTATGATGTGGTGATTCTCGATGAACTCAACAACGCACTGGCCATCGACCGCTTCCCAATCGATGATGTTCTCCCGCTTGCAGATGTGCTGGAAACGGTGCGAAACCGGCCGCGCCACGTCCATCTTGTCATTACCGGCCGTAGTGCGAAGCCTGAGATCACGGAGATGGCCGACCTGGTGACCGAGATGAAACCGATCAAACATTATTACGACGAAGGCATCCCCGCTGTACTGGGAGTGGAATACTGATGAGCCTGCTGGAAAGATACGGCCATGGCGGTGACCTGCGGACGGCAGAAGAGCGATTCGGACTGGCGGGCGATGCTTTCCTCGATTACAGTGCGAATATTAATCCGCTTGGTCCGCCCGCCAAGGTTCTGGAAGCGATGAGTCAGTCGCTTTCGGCAGTGATTCGCTATCCTGACCCGGCCCATCGTTCATTTAAGGCAGCCTTGGCAGAGCAGCTTCGCATACCCGAGTCGTTCCTTTTGCCAGCAAACGGGGCCGCAGAAGCGATGGCTTTGGCAATATTGGCCCTTGGGCCGCAGAGAGTCGGCGTGGTAACGCCATGCTTTTCCGAATATGCCCAACTGTCAGGCCAATTCGGGGCACAGGTCATCGAATGCAGGGGTCTTGAGGAACATGATTTCAAGCCGGATATGGAAGAGCTGTACCAGCTTTTTCAAAAAGCGCAACTGGTCTTTATCGCCTCTCCGAACAATCCCACCGGTATCTTGTATCAACCGGAGGAACTGCTCAAGCTGGCTGCATGGACGGATGAAACGGATACTTATTTGGTGGTGGACGAAGCCTTCCTTGACTTTGTCGCCGTGGAAAAGCAATTTTCGCTGGCGGATCGTCTGGCCGACTTTCCCCGCGTCCTGCTGATGCGGTCGATGACTAAAATGTTTGCCATCCCCGGCTTGCGGCTCGGCTACGCCATCGGCCATCCAGAGCTGATCCGTCGGATGAAAGAGAAGCAAGTAAGCTGGAGTGTAAACGGTTTGGCCCTGCTCGCAGGAGAGCTATGTCTGCAGGAGTCCGCATACGAGGAACAGACTAGACTGCTCGTCGCCAAGGAGCGAGGGTTTCTCGCAAACGGCATACGCGAGCTGGGCTGGCAAACCTGGCCGGGAGAGGCCAACTTTTTGCTGGTGCGCTCGAAAGGCGAGCTGGATGCTGCGACCCTGCAGGAGAGAATGGGAAAACGAGGTATTTTGATCCGCAGCTGTGCGATGTATCCCGGATTGACGGACCATGATTTTCGCATCGCGGTACGGTCACGGTCGGAAAACGAACGATTGCTGCAAACCTTCCGTGAAGTAGCAGAGCAAGGGGGGAGGCATCCATGGGTCTGATACTGGTGACCGGCGGAGTCCGCTCGGGAAAAAGCAAGTTTGCCGAAGAAATGGCCCGGCAAACGGCCAACGAGGTTCTCTATGTCGCGACAGGTCGCGCCTGGGATGAAGAAATGCACCGACGAATCGAGCTTCACCGCCAGCGCAGGCCAGAGCAATGGGGCTTGTGCGAGATCGGGGAGCGCCTTTCCGACTCATTGGCAGAAGGCGGAAAGTATCCCGCAGTACTGATCGACTGTCTTTCCACCTGGGTCAGCGGACGCCTGATGGAGGTGCCCGAATCGAAGTGGAGAGATGAGCAGCTGACTCGCGAGATTCTGGATGAAGTGGAGCAGTGGCTGGATGCCGTCGATAAAAGCAAGCAAACCGTGATTGTGGTAACTAGCGAGGTCGGTCTGGGGGGCGTCGCGCTGTCGAAGCTCGGACGCTGGTTCGCCGATGTGCTCGGAGATGTGAATCAACGGACGGCTAAGCGTGCCGATACAGTATACGCCATACTCTCAGGCATTCCCTGGAGGATAAAAGGATGAATGCATTTTTTCACGCACTTGCTTTTTTCACCCGCATCCCGGTCCCGTGGCTGAAGCCTTCCGAAAAGGCCTGGCGGGAGAGCGTGGCCTGGTATCCGGCTGTCGGGCTGGTCATCGGCTGTGTTCTGTGGGCGGTTTATCAGTTGTCATTATGGGCGTTTTCGCCGCTGCTCGCTGCGGTTCTGACATGCGCGGTCTGGGTTTACATCACGGGAGGACTTCATCTGGATGGCTGGATGGACCTGGCCGATGGATTGGGCAGCAGCCGTTCACGTGAACGCATGCTGGAGATCATGAAGGACAGTCGCTCCGGAGCGATGGCCGTCTTGGCCGCGATTCTGCTGTTGCTGATCAAAACGGCCGGGCTGGTCGAGCTTGCGCCGCCATCGGTTGTACCTGCCCAAGTGATACATCAGGTCTATAGCGCTATTCTGTACAATACCGCGCATGACAACGCCTTGCTTGTCCGTTTATCGGCAGACTGGTCGATCCTGCTCTTGATCGTTCCCTTTGCCGCGCGCACCCATGTGCTGCTGGCTATTCGCTTCTGGCCGTATGCCTCTTCTGACAACGGCATTGGCAAAGGTATTAGCGAAGGGCTGCGACTCTGGCATATCGCCTTTGCTTATGTGATCTTGCTGGGGCTGTCCTGGTGGCTGGCTGACTTTCGAGCTGTGACCGCTGTACTTGTCTCGCTGCTATTTTCTCTCTGGTTCGCGCGCGGCATCACGCGGCGCCTGGGAGGACTTACTGGGGATTGCTACGGCGCCATTATTGAAAGCAGCGAAGCTGTGATGCTCGTAGTCCTTGCAGGGAGCTGGTGGGGATGAGATGGATCTGGATCAGGCATGGTGAGACCGAAGAAAATCGGCAGAGACGTTATCACGGTCATACCGATGCACCGCTGAATCAAGCAGGGATGGAGCAGGCACGGAAGCTGAGCAATTTGCTTGCTTGCGAGAAGCCAGACCTCTTTTATACCAGCGATCTGCTCCGCTCCAGACAAACGGCCGAGGGCCTGAGCGCTGCTTGGGGGATCGCTCCGACTCCGGTGCCGGAATTGCGTGAACTCTCATTTGGTGACTGGGAGCAGCTCACTTACGAGGAGCTGATGAGCCTGGCGGGCGAGCGGGCACGCCAGTGGTACGACGATCCGTTTCAGTACGCGCCTCCTGGCGGGGAGACTGTAGCCCAGTTGGGAAGTAGAGTAGACCGCTTGATCAAAGGTGTGCTGAGAAAGTTGAGCGATCGGGCTGAAGAACGGAATTCGGCAGATCAGGAGTGGAGCAAGGGGCGGCATCAGAGGCAGGGTCGGAAACCGGAGCAGACCGTAGTCCTGGTGACTCATGGAGGGGCTATCCGCTGGTTTCAGGCGGCGTGGATGCATGGCAATCCCCAGCTCTACTGGCAGATGACAGGCCTTGGACACGGGCAGGCGATGATCGTCAGGCAAACGGCTGACGGGTGGCGGCTGGTGACAGATTCAGGCAGAAGTGATTTTGGAGAAGAGAGTGAGACATAGATGATCATCGCCTTTTGCCTCATGGCGGCATACCTGACAGACCGCCTCGTGGGAGACCCGCGCAGCCTGCCTCATCCTGTCGTGATCATCGGCTGGTTCATAACCCGGCTGGAGCAAATCATCCGGCGCTTTGTCAGGCAAGCAGGCGGGCTTCGGGCAGCGGGATTGCTTTTTCCGCTCTTGATCGTGGGCGGAAGCTACGCTGCCGTCGCCGTACTGCTGTACGGGGCGTGGCTGGTTCACCCCTTGCTGGCGGTCGGACTGCAAATCTGGCTAATCTCCACGACGATTGCCACCAAAGGATTGGCAGATGCCGGACGGGAAATCTACGGCCATCTGCAGGACGGAAATCTGGTGCGGGCCAGACACTCGCTTTCCATGGTGGTCGGTCGGGATACGGAGCATCTGAATGAAGCAGAGATCAGCCGCGGTGCCGTGGAGACAGTCGCCGAAAATATCGTAGACGCCATCGTATCGCCGCTTTTTTACGCCGCGATTGGTGGGGCGCCGCTGGCGATGGCCTATCGCGCAGCCAATACGCTGGACTCGATGGTCGGCTACAAAAACGAGAAGTACCAGCATCTCGGCTGGGCCTCGGCCCGCTTTGACGATGTGCTGAATTATATACCTGCCCGCCTCACTGCACTCATTCTGCTGGCGGCAAGCTGGCTGCAAGGACTGGACTGGCGCCGCTGCGCCCTGACGATGAAGCGCGATGCCCATCTTCACCCCAGTCCAAACGCGGGTTTACCCGAGGCGGCTGTGGCTGGCGCATTGGGGGTCCAGTTGGGCGGGCTGAATTACTACCAAGGCGTAGCTTCCCATCGGGCAAAGCTCGGCGATCCGCTCCGGCCGCTCTGCGCAGCAGACATCAACGCCACCGTGCGGCTGATGTGGCTGGCTTCGGTCATCTGTGCGGTGTTGTTGACAGGAGCTGCGTACTTGTTGCACGGGTAAAAAATGACCAGAAACGCGTGTCGATTGGATTTGACCATTACATGGATAAACAACCTATCATGTTGAGCTTGGAAAGGGGGACTTCCTATGAGAGGCAAGCTGTTTGTGATCGGCTTTGGGCCGGGAAGCTTCGAACACATTACCAAACGGGCACGGGAAGCAATCGAAGAGAGTGAGATTATCATTGGGTATACCACCTACGTCGATTTGATTCGGGGGCTTCTTACCGATCAGGAGATTGTCAGTACGGGAATGACCGAAGAAGTGACGCGTGCGCGGGAGGCTGTAAGGCGTGCAGAAGCGGGCCAAAAGGTAGCGGTCATCTCCAGCGGGGATGCCGGCGTCTACGGCATGGCGGGCCTCGTCTATGAAGTCCTCGTGGAAAAAGGCTGGACCGAGGCAGAGGGCGTCGAGATCGAGATCGTCCCAGGGATCTCAGCGATCAACTCTTGCGGGGCCCTGCTCGGGGCTCCCATCATGCACGACGCCTGCACGATCAGCCTGAGCGACCATCTGACGCCGTGGGAGCTGATTGCCAAACGGATTGATGCTGCGGGCATGGCTGACTTTGTGATTGCCCTGTACAACCCGCGCAGCGGACGGCGGACAAGACAGATTGTCGAGGCACAACGCATCCTGCTGCAATACCGTTCGCCGGACACACCAGTGGGTATTGTGAAAAGCGCCTACCGCGAGAGAGAACACGTCGTCGTTACGACGCTGGCGGAAATGCTGAACCACGACATCGGCATGCTGACGACGGTGATTATCGGCAATTCGTCCACCTTTGTCTACGATGGCAAAATCATCACGCCGCGCGGCTATCAGCGGAAGTACACTCTGAGCACGGACGAACAGACTTTGAAGCCGCATCAGCGTCTCCGTCTGGAAAATGAGCCGTGGTCGCTGGAAGCGGCGGTGCAAAATGCGGAGGGTACGGCGGATAGCGGATCAAGCCAGGTTGCTGCAGGCACGGCAACGACACAGACAAAAGGCGCTCTGGCAACTGTGACACCACGGCCAGCAAGCGGCCTGTCAGTTGCGACATCACAAGCAACTGGCCTGGCAACAGCAACACCGCAAGCAACTGGTCTGGCGACGGCAACAACCCAAGCTGCTGGTCAGTCAGTAGCGGCATCGCAAGCGAGCAGTCTGGCCGTAACGCCGCCAGCGAGCAGTCCGGCTTCCGCTCCCAAGCTAAAGGAGTCAGATGAATCCCTTACGCCTTACGACTGGGCCGCACAGGCTTTGCAAGCGGTTAACGAAGCAAAAGGAATTGTAACGGAACCGCCAGCAAGTAGCGTTTCTGCGGCAGGTCCCAAAAACGCGGGTACTGTTTTTGTTCCGGAAATGATTTTTGAATGCGCAGTAAGCCCGGGTATCGCCAACAAGAAATTTACCCCGCAGCAAATGATGACGCTGGCCCAGGTGGCCGGAGAAAAGGGAGAGCTGGAGTATACGCCCCATCATCAAATCATCCTGCGCGTATCGACGAGCAATCCGGATGAAGTGACCACCCCGCTCCGCCAGCTTGGACTGATTTTGACCCCAGTCGGCGACGTGCTCCAGGTAAAGGCCTGCGATTTTTGTGACGGGGAGAAAAAAGACGCGATCCCGTATGCGGAGGAACTCCACCAGAAGCTGGGCGGACTGGAGATGCCCAAAGAGATGAAGATCGGCGTCAACGGCTGCGGGATGGCTTGCTATCGGGCCGTGCAGGAGGATATCGGGCTGGTTTTCCGCAAGGGCAAATTCGACCTGTTTCTGGGTGCAAAAACAGTGGGACGCACGGCTCATTCAGGGGTGCCGGTAGCTGAAGGAATCGATCCGGAAAATATCGTGCCGCTGATCGAGCGGATCGTGGACCGCTACAAACGGGAAGCATTTCCAAATGAAAGATTTAACAAATTTTTCCAGCGTGTAGGTGTGCTTGAGGGATTTGCTTGGCAAGAGGTGCCGATCCCCAAGATTGAAAACGCAGTCTGCGGCGATTGATGCAAAGCTACATAAATAACGAGGAGGAATCAGGATGGACGCTGTTTTGTTTGTCGGGCACGGGAGCAAGGACCCCGAGGGGAATGAAGAGGTTAGACAGTTTGTTGCTTCGCTGGCACAAGAGGTAGATGTGCCGATCCTGGAGACATGCTTTCTGGAGTTTGAGCGGCCTGACATGCTGCAGGGACTGGATACTTGCGTCAAACGGGGAGCTACTCGGGTAGCGGTCATCCCGATCATTCTCTTTTCCGCCGGTCATGCCAAGATCCATATCCCGGCAGCGATCGACGAAGCAAAAGCGAAGCATCCTCACGTGCAGTTCATTTACGGACGCCCTATCGGCATTCACGACGAGGTACTGAACATCCTGTCCACGCGGATGCAGGAGGCAGGTTTCTCCTCCGGCGAGGAGCATCAGGATACGGCTGTTCTGATCATCGGGCGGGGAAGCAGCGACGCGGATGCCAACAGCGATATTTACAAAATGTCCCGCCTTTTCTGGGAGCGCTGGAAGGCCAAGTGGGTGGAGACCGCTTTTATGGGCGTCACTTTTCCTCTCTACGAAGAAGGCATCGAGCGCTGCCTTAAACTGGGCGCGCGCCGCGTTGTCGTACTGCCGTACTTTTTGTTCACGGGCGTGCTGATCAAGCGGATGGCCGACCAGCTTGAGCAATTCCGCGCCAAATACCCGGAAGCGGAGTTTGTTCTGGCAGAGTATTTCGGCTTTCACCCACTCTTGAAGGAAGTGCTGAAGGACCGGATGGAAGAGGCTCTGTACGGCGAGGTAAAACTAAATTGCGATACCTGTCAGTACCGGCTGACAGCGATGGAGCATATCGACCATCATCATCACCATCACGATGATGACCACGGGCACCACCATCATCACCACCATCACCATGGCCATCATCACGACCACAGCCACGATCATGCGCATGATTACGATTACAGCCATGCTCACGACCACGATCACGACCACCATGAGCATGATCATAAGCACGGACATGACCACAGCCACGAACACGAGCATGTGAAAAAATAGGAGGGACGAGCGATGATTCTGGTACTGGCAGGAACCAGTGATGCACGGGAGCTGGCTCTTTTGATCAAGGAAAACGGCTATTCGCTTCTGACCACGGTCGTCACCGACAACGCCGCCAAGAGCATCGAAGAGGCTGGCTTGCCTGTGCAGGTCGGCCGTCTGACTGCCGAGGATATCGAAATGTTGATTCGCGAAAAAGGGTTTCAGGCAGTTGTCGACGCCAGCCACCCCTATGCCGAGGAAGCCTCGAAAAACGCGATGGCCGGAGCGCAGGCTGCGGAGGTGCCATACATCCGCTATGAACGCGAAAGCTTAGACTCGCCTCGTCACGACAAGATCATTTTTGCTGAGGATTATAAGCAAGCGGCCGAAATCGCTGTAGAAAAGCGCGGCGTGATCATGCTGACAACAGGCAGCAAAACGCTGAAAATCTTCACCGACCGGCTGCTCGGATTGCCTGACACAACGCTTGTCGCCCGGATGCTGCCACGCCTCGACAACATGGAAAAATGCGAGGAGCTGGGCATTGAGCAGAAGAACATCGTAGCCATGCAGGGGCCTTTTTCCAAGGAGCTGAACAAAGCCCTGTACGATCATTATGGCGTCACGCTGATGATTACCAAAGAAAGCGGCAAAGTAGGCGCCTTTGATGAAAAGGTAGAAGCTGCCCTGGAAATGGGCATCGAGACGATTGTCATCGCCCGCCCGAAAATTGATTACGGCACCAAGTTCTCCGATTTTGCCGGAGTGATCGGTGAATTGAAGCAGCTCTTGCCTGTGCCGCAATCATCGGAAGTCTAAGGGATTTGATTCAAGCAAAACAGTGAAGGAGGAGTTGGCTATGGACTTTCGCACGGAATTCAAGCCTTTGACCGTACAACCGCAGGAGATTGAGGAAAAAAGCTTTCAAATCATTACGGAAGAGCTGGGCGAGCATCCTTTCACGGAGGAGCAATACCCGGTCGTGCAGCGCGTGATCCACGCTTCGGCTGACTTTGATCTGGGACGCAGCCTGGTTTTTCACCCTGACGCGGTCAAAGCGGGGATTCAGGCGATCCGCAGCGGAAAAATTGTCGTTGCCGATGTGCAGATGGTGCAGGTTGGCATCAGCAAAAACCGGATCGAAAAATTCGGCGGTGAGGTAAAGGTGTACATCTCCGACAAGGATGTCATGGAGGAAGCAAAGCGCCTCAATACCACGCGGGCGATTATCTCCATCCGCAAAGCGATCAAGGAAGCAGAGGGCGGCATATTTGCCATCGGAAACGCGCCGACAGCCCTCCTGGAGCTGATCCGTCTGGTCAAAGAGGGGGAGGCCAAGCCCGGCCTGATCATCGGGATGCCCGTCGGCTTCGTGTCGGCGGCTGAATCCAAAGAAGAGCTGGCGAAGCTGGATATTCCGTTCATCACTAACATCGGGCGCAAAGGCGGCAGTCCTGTGACAGTAGCCGCGCTCAATGCAATTTCTCTGATGGCAGAACGGCAGGGATAAAACATGGCGGGGAAAGCGACTGCGGACGAAAAGGAAGCAAAACCATTACGTCACGGCTATACAACCGGTTCGTGCGCCACAGCAGCCACCAAAGCGGCGCTTACCGCCTTGATTTTGCAGGAAGAACAGCGCGAGGCGACGATCCGTCTGCCGATTGGACAGGACGTGACGTTTCAGATGGAGAGCTGTGCGTACGATACACAGTCAGCAACAGCCGGCATCATCAAAGACGGCGGGGATGATCCGGATGCGACGCACGGCGCCTTGATTCTTAGTAGGGTAAGCTGGCTGGCTGAGCCGGGTATTGTTCTGGACGGAGGGATCGGCGTCGGTCGTGTCACAAAGCCCGGTCTGCCCGTGGCGATCGGAGAGGCGGCGATCAATCCCGTCCCGCGCAAAATGATCCTGGAAACGGCCCAGTCGGTACTCGATCAGTACGAGATCAAACGAGGCATCAAGATCGTCATTTCCGTGCCTGCGGGCGAGGAAATTGCCAAGAAGACCTTGAACGGACGGCTGGGAATCATCGGGGGCATCTCCATACTCGGGACGCGCGGGATCGTCGTGCCGTTTTCCACCTCCGCTTACAAGGCCAGCGTGGCGCAAGCGATCAATGTCGCGCAGAAGATGGGCTGCCGCCATATTATCCTCTCCACCGGGGGCAAAAGCGAACAGTTCGGCATGTCGCAATACCCGGAGCTGCCGGAGGAAGCCTTCGTCGAGATGGGGGATTTCGTCGGCTTTGCCCTGAAGCAATGCAAGCTGAAAGGGATCGAAAAGGTAACCCTCGTCGGAATGATGGGTAAATTTTCCAAGGTAGCCCAAGGCGTCATGATGGTCCACTCCAAAAGCGCACCTGTCGATTTTGGCTTTCTGGCGCAGCTCGTTCAGGAGGCGGGGGCGCCGGAAGCGCTTGTGCAGGAGGCAAGAGAAGCCAATACCGCTTCCCAGGTGGGAGACATGATGGCAGAATATCCGGCCTTCTTTGAAAAGCTCTGCGAAAGCTGCTCGCGCCAGGGACTGCGGGAGGTAAACGGCGGCATGGAGATCGAAACCATGCTGATCACGATGAAAGGAACCCTGTTGGGAAAGGTGACGGTTCATGACACAGGCGATGAAAGTAATTGGAATCGGTGATGACGGTGTGCAAAGCCTGCTGCCGTTGTACCGGACGTGGATTGCGGAGAGTGAGCTGTTGATTGGAGGAGAGCGGCATCTCTCCTTTTTTTCGGATTATCCTGGGGAAAAGCGCGTACTGAAAGGCGGCCTCTCCGCCATCATCGAAGGACTGCGCGAGGAACAGCGAAAAACAGTCATCCTCGCTTCCGGCGACCCGCTTTTCTACGGGATCGGCAGTCTGCTCGCGAAAAAACTGAAGGTGGAAATCTACCCGCATCTCAGCTCGATTCAGCTCGCCTTTGCCAAAATGGGCGAGGCGTGGCAGGATGCCTCTTTTCAAAGCGTTCACGGGCGCAGCATCAAGGGGCTGGCCCAGCGGATCGACGGGAAGGAAAAAGTAGCGCTGCTGACCGATCAGGAGAACAATCCGGCAGCGATTGCCCGCTATTTGCTCCGCTTCGGAATGACCGAATACGATGCCTTTGTCGGGGAAAATCTGGGCAGCGCCGAGGAGCGAACCGGCTGGTACACGCTAGAAGAGATGGCCGACAGCGTCTTCGCTGAGCTGAACGTGGTCATCCTGCGAAAACGGCGGCTCAGTCCCGTGTGGCCCCTGGGAATCGCGGACGAACAGTTTTCCCAGCGCAAACCGGATAAGGGACTGATTACGAAAAAAGAAGTGCGGATTCTGAGCATCGCACAGCTCCAGCTGCACGCCAAAAGCGTCGTCTGGGATATCGGCACCTGCACCGGTTCCGTAGCCATTGAAGCGGCCCGCATCGCCAGAGAAGGCGAGGTCTATGCGGTCGAGAAAAACGCAGACGATCTGGCCAACTGCCATGAAAATATGGCGAAATTCCGTACTGATATCACCACTGTCCACGCCAAAGCGCCAGAGGGCCTGGAACAGTTTCCCGACCCGGACGCGGTCTTTATCGGAGGCAGCGGCGGTGAACTAAGGGAGCTGCTCGGCATCTGCTGCAGCCGCCTGAAGCCAAACGGACGAATCGTGGTCAACGCGGCAACCATCGAGACCTTGTACGAAGCGACGCAGGCATTTGCTGCAGAAGGCTTCGAGACATCGGTCACGCTTGCCCAGCTTGCACGGAGCAAGCCGATTCTCTCAATGACCCGCTTTGAGGGGTTAAACCCGATCTATATCATCACCGCCTGGGCCAAGCAGGAGGAGGAGCAAGGAGGAGACAGCAAGTGACAACTATCGGTACACTTTACGGCATCGGCGTCGGACCCGGCGACCCTGAGCTGATCACGGTCAAAGCATTTCGACTGCTGCAGCAATCACCTGTCGTCGCCTATCCCAAGAAACGGATGGGCAGCAAAAGCTACGCACACCAGATTTGCGAGCTGTATGTCAAGCCAGCGCCTGACAAGGAGATGCTCGGGCTGGTTTTTCCCATGACCAAGGATAAAGAGATTCTGGAGCGGGAGTGGAACAACACAGCCGATCTCGTTTGGGAGAGATTGCGTGAGGGCAAGGATGTCGCTTTCGTGACGGAAGGCGATCCGCTCTTTTACAGCACATTTATCCACATGCTGAGGATCATGAACGAAAAATACCCCGAGGTGCCCGTCGTAACGGTGCCGGGAATCTCATCGTTTCTCGGTGCGGCAGCCCGGCTCAATCTGCCGCTTGCCGACGGTGATGAACAAATCGGAATCATTCCGGCCACTGAGGATCGCGAGGCGATGCGAAAGGCGCTCTGGGAGCATGATTGCGTGATCTTTTTGAAAGTAGCCAAGGTTCTCCCGATGATCATCGGGCTGCTGGCGGAAATGGACCTGGTGGACAAAGCAGCCGTGGCGACCAAAGTAACCTCCGCGGAGGAAATGATCTGGACCAATGTCCGCGAGCTGGAGCGGGCCGAGCTTGGCTATCTTACGCTGATGGTGGTGAAAAAGGGATGAAGCTGTACATAGTTGGCGCAGGACCGGGCGACCCGGATTTGATTACAGTAAAAGGCTTGAAGCTGCTTCAATCTGCAGATGTCGTGCTGTACACCGATTCGCTGGTCAATGACGAGCTGGTCGCAAAGGCAAAGCCGGAAGCGGAGGTGCTGCAAAGCTCCGGCATGGCGCTGGAAGAGATGGTTGGGCTCTTGATCGACCGTATCCGTCAGGGAAAAATGGTCGTTCGTCTGCATACTGGCGATCCGGCGGTATACGGAGCGACGATGGAGCAGATCGCACTGTTAAAAGAAGCGGGCATTGAGGTGGAAATCGTGCCTGGTGTTAGCTCCGTCTTTGCGGCGGCAGCGGCGGTGGGTGCAGAGCTGACGATTCCGGAGCTGACCCAGACGCTGATCCTGACCCGTGCGGAGGGACGCACGCCTGTGCCCGAGCGGGAAAAGCTGCGCGCTTTGGCGGAGCATCATTGCACCATCGCGCTCTTTTTAAGCGCCACTCTGACGAAAAAAGTGGTGCGGGAGCTGACAGAGGCGGGCTGGAGTCTGGATACGCCGGTAGCCGTGGTGCAGCGGGCAAGCTGGCCCGACCAGCTCATCATCCGCACGACGCTGGAGCATTTGGATGCGGATATGGGCAAAAACGGGATTCGTTCCCACGCGATGATCCTGGCCGGCTGGGCGCTGGACCCGGACATTCACGCAAAAAGCGAGCAGCATCGCTCCAAGCTGTACGATAAAACCTTTACGCACGGGTTTAGAAAAGGTGTGAAAGAAGGATGATTATCGAGCTGACCGAAGGGGTAATCCCGGCCATCAGACAACGCGGCGAGTACGCGATCGTGGCGATCACCAAGCACGGTGTGGAGATGGCCCGCGACCTGCACCAGCGCTTTCCCGGTACGGACCTGTATTACATGAGCAAATTCGCCCGCGGGGACGAAGAGGCAAAAGGCATCCAGCTTTTCGCCAACAGCGTGCGGATGCTGTTTCCCGCCCTTTGGCCCGCTTACAAGGGATTGATCCTGATCATCTCTTTGGGCGCGGTTGTACGGATGATTGCCCCGGTTTTGCAAGATAAAAAAACAGACCCTGGCGTCGTCGTCGTCGATGATCGGGGAGAAAATGTCATCAGTGTGCTTTCCGGCCATCTCGGCGGTGCCAACGAGCTGACCAAGGAAGTGGCAGCCGTGCTGGGGGCAAACGCGATTATCACGACCGCCTCCGATGTGCAAAAGACGATCCCCGTCGATCTCTTCGGCCGCCGCTTCGGCTGGGAGTGGGAGTCGGACGAGAAGCTAACTCCTGTCAGTGCTTCGGTGGTAAACGAGGAGCCGGTGGCTGTGGTCGTGGAGTCAGGCGAGCGCAACTGGTGGATGCATGACACGCCAATGCCTCCTTCGATTCAGGTATACGAAACAATTGCCGCTGCGCAGGCAGCCAAGCCGCATGGCGCACTGGTGGTGACCCACAGGCTGCTGACGCCCGAGGAAGAGTCGATTCTCGATAACGGCGTTCTATATCGGCCCAAGGTGATCGTGCTGGGCATGGGCTGCAACCGGGGCACATCAGCCGAAGAGATCGAAGCGGTGATCCGGGAAACACTGGAAGAGCTGCGCTTCTCGATCAAGAGCGTAAAGGCGCTGGCTACGATTGAGCTGAAAAAGGATGAGCAGGGACTGCTGGAGGTCTGCGGCAAATACGGCTGGCCGTTTGTCTGGTATTCGCCGGAGGAGCTGAACAGTGTCACGCTGGAAGAGCCGTCGGAGACCGTGTACAAGTTTACCGGCGCTTACGGCGTGAGCGAACCGGCGGCGAAGCTGTTTGCAGGCGTCGATCAGCTCGTGCTGACCAAGAAAAAATCGGGCAACGTCACCATCTCGGTGGCGCTGATGCCATACGGAGGGGAGGGACGGCCATGAGTACGAGTCGTCGCCTCGTCATCGCCGGTACGGGAAGCGGTGCGGGAAAAACCACTGTCACCATCGGACTGATGGCCGCACTGAAGCGCAGGGGCCATGTCGTCCAAGGCTTCAAATGCGGTCCCGACTATATTGATCCGACCTACCATACAGCCGTTACCGGGCGCGTCTCGCGCAATCTGGACAGTTGGATGCTGGATCATCATACGATGAAGGAAATTTTTGCACGAGGCAGTAACGGTTCCGATATCGCCATCATTGAGGGCGTCATGGGCATGTACGACGGCAAGGACCCGACCAATGACAAAGGGAGCACGGCGGAGATCAGCATCTTGACGAAGACGCCTGTTTTGCTGGTCATTAATGCGCAAAGCATGGCCCGCAGCGCCGCTGCCATTGTCAAAGGCTTTCAAATGCTGAATCAGCAGGCGCGCATCGTCGGCGTGATCGCCAACAAGGTGGGCAGCGAGGGCCACTACAAAATCGTCAAAACGGCAATCGAGCAGGAGTGCGGCGTGCCTGTGGTCGGCTACCTGAAGCGGGAGAGCGACCTGGAGATTCCCGAGCGGCATCTCGGGCTGGTTCCCTCTGTGGAGCGGGGCGAGCTCAATCCATTGTTTGAGCGTTTGGCTGAGCTGATTGCCGATACGGTCGATCTGGATCAGATATGGGAGCTTGCCAAAACAGAGCCGCTTTCTGTAGAGCCGCGGATGTTTGCCGCAGTACCGCTTGGCGAAGCGGGGCATCCACCATCTGAAGCAGCGGGAGAAGATCTGGTGAAAATCGCCGTGGCCAAAGACCCGGCTTTTCATTTCTACTACCCGGAGAATTTCGAGCTTTTGCAAGCGTATGGCGCAAAGCTGCTGTTTTTCTCTCCTCTCGCCGGAGAGCCTGTCCCCGAAGATGCAGATGGCCTGTACATCGGCGGCGGTTTCCCGGAGGAATTTGCAGCGGAGCTGTCCCGCAATGAAGCTGTTCTGGCGTCCTTTCGCAAGGCGATTCGCTCCGGTCTGCCTACACTCGCCGAGTGCGGCGGTTTTATGTACCTGACTGAAGCGATCGAGACGACAGATGGCAGCAGCTACCCGATGGTCGGCCTGATCAAGGGCAAGGTGACGATGCAAAAACGGCTCGCGGCGCTCGGGTACCGGGAGATTACGGGAACGGCAAACAATTTTCTGCTCGGATCGGATGAACAGGCGAAAGGCCATGAATTTCACTATTCAATCTTTGCTGCCGATTCTGAACTCCCCTGCGCCTATCAGACCAAAGGCATGCGGGGAAGCAAATCAGAGGGCTATGCCCAGGACAATCTGGTGGCTGGCTATACCCATCTACATTTTGCCTCCAATCCAGGACTTGCCAAGCGTTGGGTAGAGCGTTGCCGGGAGGTGAAAGCGGGTGGCTGATCAGCCCATTACGGATCGGGCAGTCTCTGGCCAAGGTGTTTCGGACCAATCCGTTCCCGATCAGGTAAGCACTACTTCAGCAGTTTCCGCTTCTGTCGGAACGAGGCCGAAATCGTTCACCACTCTGCCGCTGATGATCCAGGGAACCAGCTCGGATGCGGGAAAAAGTGTGATCGCAACCGCTTTTTGCCGGATTTTTGCCCAGGATGGGTACAGGACAGCCCCGTTTAAATCGCAAAATATGGCGCTCAATTCCTACGTAACCATCGACGGAAAGGAAATCGGCAGGGCCCAGGGGGTGCAGGCAGAGGCGGCGGGAATCATTGCCACGACCGACATGAATCCGATCCTGATCAAGCCCACCCGGGATGCCGAATCGCAGATCGTCGTCAACGGCGAGCCGTATGGAAACATGAAAGCGATGGCCTACCGTACGGAGTTTTTTGATCAGGGCTTGCGGGTGATCGAAGAGGCGTACCGCAGGCTGACAGAATCGTATGAGCGGATTGTGATCGAGGGAGCGGGCAGCCCGGCGGAAGTCAACCTGAACGACCGCGAGCTGGTCAATATGCGGGTCGCCCGCCTGGTCAACGCGCCGGTGATTCTCGTCGCCGATATCGAGCGGGGCGGCGTCTTTGCCAGCCTCGTCGGAACCCTGCAGCTTCTGGAGCCGCAAGACCGCGAACGGGTCATCGGCGTGATCATCAACCGCTTTCGGGGGGATCTCTCGCTTTTGCAACCAGGGCTTGCGTGGTTCGAAGAGTACACCGGAGTGCCGGTGCTCGGGGTCGTTCCCTATATTCCTGATCTCTGGATTGACGCGGAGGATTCGCTGATCCTGCACCGCTATCAGGGAAATGTGGAAAAGACGGGCGAGATCGACATTGCCGTGATTCGCTATCCGCGCATCTCCAATTTTACCGATATCGATCCGTTTTTCGTGGAGCCGGATTGCCGGGTCCGCTTTGTCACCCGTACGGAAGAGCTGGGTGAGCCTGACCTGATCATTTTGCCTGGGAGCAAAAACACCCTGGAGGATCTGCTTTTTCTTCGGGAAACCGGATTGGAGCAAGCAATCCTCACTTTACATCAGAGCGGACGTACCTTCTTGGCCGGGATTTGCGGCGGCTATCAGATGCTGGGCAGCGCGATACATGATCCGGCTGGCGTGGAGTCTCCGTTGAAAACGGCACCCGGCATCGGCTTAATTCCGATGGAAACGACGCTGAAAGAGCAGAAGACAACGGTGCTGTCACGGGGGACGGCAAGGCTGGGCGGCAGCCAGATCGATGTGGAAGGCTACGAAATCCACATGGGCCAGTCGCATTTCACACAGCAGTGCTCTCCGTTTATCCAGATGCAGGATCGCACGGACGGGTACTGCCAGGAAGAGCGGCAGGTGCTGGGTTCCTACTTTCACGGGTTGTTTCACAATGATCCGCTCCGGATGCGCCTCTTGAATCTCCTTCGCGAGAAAAAGGGACTCGCTCCGATCACCCAGCGCCCTTCCTTCGTCGCCTTGAGAGAACAGGGCTTTGAGCTGATTGCGGAAACGGTGAGAAAGCATGTGCGTATAGACAGAATCGAAGAGCAGATGAGAGCTTTTCAGGGGAGTGAATAAATGTGAGCCAGATTGAATGGAAAAATCGTCTGGAGGATGTGCAGCCGCTGCATGCAGAAGCGAGGGAGCAGGCGAGTGCGCATGTGGATCAACTGACAAAGCCGCTCGGCAGCCTGGGCAGACTGGAGAAGCTGGCTGTACAGTTAGCGGCGATCACGGGCGAGCCGTTTCCAGTCGTCACACCACCGGGCATCCTTGTCTTTGCCGCCGATCACGGCGTAGCGGCTGAAGGCGTCTCTGCCTATCCGCAGGAAGTAACGGCCCAGATGGTCGCCAACTTTGCGCATGGCGGCGCGGCGATCAATGTATTTGGCCGTCAGATCGGCGCGCTGCTTCACGTCGTCGATGTCGGTGTTGCTGTAGATGTGGAAGCACCGGGTGTCTGGACGAAAAAAGTACGACTCGGAACAGCCAGCATGCTGCGCGAGTGGGCGATGAGCAGAGAGGAAGCGGAAGCCTGCGTGCAGGCTGGCTTTGCGAGCGCGGAAGCAGTCATTGCCGAGGGGGCAAGGCTGCTGATCGTCGGCGAGATGGGTATTGGCAACACAACTGCGAGCAGTGCAATGCTGGCCGCCCTGACAAAAGCAGAGCCCGATCAGCTCGTCGGTCGCGGTACGGGTGTCTGCGATGAGAAATGGGAAAAGAAAAAAGCGGTGGTAAAAGAGGCTCTGTCTCTCCATCAGCCGGATGCGAGCGACCCGCTTGATGTGCTGGCCAAAGTCGGAGGTTTGGAGATCGGGGCGATGGCAGGCGCCATCCTGGCTGCTGCCTCTCACCGCGTCCCGGTATTGCTGGACGGCTTTATCACGACGGTCGCCGCTCTCTTGGCGGTGAGGCTCTGCCCGGCTGCTGGGGATTATCTCGTCGCTGGACATCGCTCACAGGAGCCGGGACATACCTTCGTTTTGTCCGTCCTGGAGAAAGAACCGCTGGTGGATCTGGAGCTGCGTCTGGGAGAAGGCAGCGGCGCAGCAGTGGCCTTTCCGATCGTGGAAGCGGCGACGCGGATGCTGCGGGAGATGGCGACATTTGCCTCTGCCGGGGTGAGCAACCAATGAGCCGGCCGGGTCGGGTTTACCTCGTCGGAGCAGGTCCCGGTGATCCCAAGCTGATTACCGTCAAAGGATTGGAATGCTTGCAACAGGCCGAAGTGGTCATCTACGACCGGCTGGCCAACCCCGCCTTGCTGGAGCATGCCCCGGCAGAAGCGGAGCGCATCTACTGCGGCAAGCTTCCGGACAACCACACGATGCGGCAGGAGACAATCAACGCCTTGCTTGCGGAAAAGGCGCTGGAAGGCAAGACGGTCGTCCGTCTCAAGGGCGGCGATCCATGCGTTTTCGGCAGAGTGGGCGAGGAAGCGGAGCATCTGGCCCAGCACGGCATTCCGTTCGAGATTGTCCCCGGCGTGACAGCGGGTATAGCTGTTCCGGCTTACGCGGGCATTCCGGTAACTCATCGGGAGTACGGATCGTCGTTTGCCGTGGTGACCGGGCATTTGCGCGAGGGCAGAGCGGAAACGACGAATATGGATGTCGCAGAGGACACGGTCAGCGACAAATGGCAGGCGCTGGCGAAAGGCATCGATACCGTTGCCTTTTACATGGGAGTGGGCAATCTTCCGTTCATTCGCAAACAACTTATTGCCCACGGCCGCGCGCCTGAAACGCCTGTCGCCGTGATCGCCTGGGGAACCATGCCTGAGCAGACGACGGTTACGGGAACTCTGGCTGATATCGAAGAACGGCTGGCGGCAGGTCCGCACATCTCCAACCCGGCGATTATCCTGGTGGGCGACGTGGTCAACATGCGGGAGAAAATCAACTGGTTCGAGCGGATGGAGAGAGGGTCATGGGCTTCTACCCGATAATGGCCAAGCTGCAGGGCAAACGCTGTCTCGTCGTCGGCGGCGGTCAGGTAGCAGAGCGGAAGATCGGCGGCCTGCTCGTTGCCGGTGCGGACATAGTCGTAGTCAGCCCGGATTGCTCCCATGCGGTCGAAGAATGGGCGAAGGAAGGGAGCCTTACCCTGTTTCGCCGGCCGTTTGTTCCGGAAGATGTGCGGGATGCTTTGATCGTGGTCGCGGCGACGAACGATCCGGCTGTCAATCTGGCCGTCTACCAGGCTTGCGGCCCTCACCAATGGGTGAACGTCGTCGACAGCCCGGATTTGTGCAGCTTTACGGTTCCTTCCGTTGTGGAGCGGGGAGATTTGCAGATCGCCATCTCTACGGGCGGACACAATCCGGGATTGGCCAAAAAGCTGCGCAGGCAGGTGGAGACGTATTTCGGTCCCGAATATGCGGAATATACGGCGTTTCTTGGAGCGATCCGCAGCCGCGTGCTGGCGCTGTCGCTGGACGAAAAACGCAAGCGCGAGCTTCTCACAGAACTGCTGGATGACCGTTTCCTCCAGTGGACGAAAACAGGGGAGCGGGAGCGAAGGAACCTGGAAGCGGAGCGAATAATCGAAAAAGCAAGGCAGACCGGTACCTGAATGGTGGCCGGTATTTTTTAATGGGGTAGGAAACTTTTTACAGTTTACAGCGTCTTCTTAACATGGGCTAAAAAATATCCGCCCATTTTGAAGGAGAGAATATTTTATGAGAAGCCGATTCCTCGGATTTTGTTTCGCATTCTTGTCGCTTTTCTTCCTGTCAGCATGTTCAGAAAAGAGTGAGGATACCCAGAGCATCTTGTACGAAAATCCGACGCATCATTTTACATTGCAGCTTCCTAAAAGTTGGGAGGGGAAATACGAAGTAAAAGAAACGGAAAATCAGATTTTCTTTTCGAGCAAAGCAAATCAGCCCGGCGGCATTCTGTGCGAAATGAGAATTTGGAGCAAGGAAGAATGGAAGCAGGACGGCGAGGAATTGACAGCGATCATTCATCTTGAAAAAATCGGCGAGACAGATGACAAGGTATACTCGTTTAGCACGCCGACCGATGTGCAGTGGGTAGTGGGCGATGCCGAAAAGGAGCGGGAATACCAGGCGATGTTTGCTGACGTACCAAGCATCAAAGCGTCTTTTGCGATTCAGGAATAGGGTGTGGAGAACGCGCGGGGAAAGCCTGCGCGATTTTTTTCGTTCACTCTGTTGGCCTCTCCTGTTCGCCATTAGAGCCAAATCAGGAGCGTCGTAAGAAGAATTTGCTAATTTTTCACATCCTTTCCGCCATAATCCCGCTATGATGGAATGGGTTGGTGATGAACCGTGCACAGAACACGTCATGCGTTTTTCCTTACATGTGTCGTATTGGCAGCGATGGGACTGCTGTTTTTGTTGATTGCTTCCAATCGGAGCGAGCCGTTGCCGGTAAGCCGTATCGGCGTCGTGGTTTCGAATGAAGGAAGGACAGAAAAAATTGCCGGATTAAAAGAGGGTATGGAAAAACTTGGGTTGCCAGAAGGGAAGCGGGTGGAATACTTGACCGTCCGCCTGCTGCCGGATCAGGATCATTACCGGAATGACGAAGCAGTGGACGCTCTTCTGCGGGCTCATCCGGACGTCGTTGTCACAGCGGGAGCAAAGGAGACGGCTGCCGTCCAGACAGCGGTTGCCCGTATGGCATTGCCTGCGCCACCCATTGTATTTATCGGCGTCGCTTTGCCATCCGTGCTTTCCTCATCGGCAGCAAGCGCAGGCCAGGTGACAGGAGTGGACAATGCACAGATGAGTCTGATCGGAAAACGGCTGGAGCTGATTGTCCGATTGCTTCCGCACGCCGAAAACGTGCTGGTGATAGCCGACGATCAGACGCCGCTATTTCAAAAAGGAATAGAGGAAGCGCAAATGGCAGCAACGAAACTGGGCATCCGAACAGAAATTGCGACGATCTCAAGTACGGCGGACGTAGAGCGGGAGCTGGAGCAGTTGCCAGCAGGCAAATACGATGCGCTGCTTCCGCTGCCCAGCCTGATTCTCGAAGATGCGATCACGGACGCTCTGCCTCTGTTGACAGAAAAGCGGCTGTTCGTGATGGGAGCGTATCCCGAGCAAGTGAAAAAGGGACTGTTTGCAGCATACGGGGTTTCGTTTTTTGAACAAGGAGAGCAGGCGTCTATGCTGGTGGCGAACCTGCTTGACGGCGTTCCCGTCTCAAAGCTGCCGATCCAGTGGCCAAACCACGTCAAGCTGTCTCTTCATACGGCATCCATTGCGAAGCTCTCCATTCCGCTGTCGGACAGACAGTTGTCGCTGGCTGACGAGCTCTACGGAGGCGATGAATGAAGAGAGATCATGCTTTCGGCTTGAACAAAATCAAAACAAAAATGCTTCTCTTCGGACTCGTCATGTCCATTCTTCCCTTTCTGCTGGTGGGGTTCCTAAACAACTTGATCAGCAAAGGAAAGCTCTGGGAGGAGGTCGATGCGGCCAATCGCGACTTTGTGGAAAGCGCAGCCGATGAGCTCGACCTTCTGTTTTCGCACACCTTTAAGACGATGGATATGATCAACGACAGCCTCTTGTCCACCGATCTCTCCGAAGAAGACTTGTACTTTTTTCTGCATTCATTCTTGAAAAACTCCCCCTATCTAGAAGAAATTTCACTGATCGACGCAAACGGTGACGAATGGTACCAACTCAACCGATGGCGTCTTCTGGTTCCTCAAACGCAAACCACGATTGACAGGCAAATGGCTGAAGCCGTTCGTTACGGCCGATCCTATATCGGCTCTGTCGTCGCAGGTGAAAACGGTCAAATGATGGTCGACGCGGCTGTCCCGCGGTTGGGGCTGCAGGGCGTCAGCGGCGGAGTTCGGGTTCGCTTGAACGTGGGGGAGCTGGTTCAGCAGCTGGCGTTGAAGGCAAGCTTAGAAAAAACAGCCCGCCTCTATGTATTCGATAAATCCTTGCATGCGGTAGCTGGAACGCTTGCACCCGGCAGTTCGGCAGGATCATTGGGCGAGCAGACGGTTGGGAACCGCCTGTTGCTCTCCAGCCTTCCGGCGCATACCGCCAAGCCTGTGTCACACATGTTCAGGTCTCCGGCGGAAGAGACAATGATCGGGTACGCGATGCGCTCCCGGACAGCAGGCTGGATCGTCATGCTGGAGCAGCCGGCTGACAAGGCGTTTGCCACCTTTGCCAGGCTCCAGGAAAACCTGCTGCTGTCCACACTTTTGATCGGTCTGATCGTGTCAGCGATCAGCATCGCGGCAGCGGTCTTTTTCGGGAAAAAGATGGAACGCATCGAAATGGCTGTACGCAGGGTGGCAGACGGGGATTTCAGTGTCCGCATCCCGGTCTCCAGCTCTGACGAACTGGGCCGGCTGGCCTCCTCCTGCAATGACATGGCACACAGCCTGCAGGTGAAAACCAATCAGATCCTCGAGGAAAAACAGCGCTTGGATATGGTTGTCAGCGGTCTAGGAATGGGGCTGATCCTGATCGACGAATCTTTTCGCGTTCGCTGGGCAAACCGGACGATCGGCATGTGGTTTGGCGGAAGCGGGGACCTGCTTGGACAAGCGTGCGATCAGGCGATTGGCGAAAATTGCAGCTTGTGCCGCGACTGTCCGATGAAAACGAGGAAAATGGTTTCGGAAAATCAGAAGGAACTCGTTTCCACGAGGGTGGACGAATACGGGCGTACGCGTTATTTCCGCCATCAGGTCTTTCCTTTGAATCCGGCCAAAGAGAAATCGGCCTTTCTCGAAGTAATCGAGGATATTACGGAAAAAAGAGAAATGGAAGCGGTCGTCGTACAGGCGGACAAACTTTCGGCGATCGGTCTCATGGCTTCCGGGATTGCGCATGAAATCAACAACCCCCTGGGGATTTTATCCGTTTACGGGCAGGATCTTCGCGATCGTATGGCGGAGGAGGATATTGCAACCTTGGCCGAAACGGGTGAGCTGCAACGGTATCTGGAGACGATGGACAAGCAGATTGCCCGATGCAAGGATATTACCACTCGCTTGCTCCACTTTTCGCGCAAATCGCCGACAGCCCCCGAACGGGTCGATGTGCATCAGGCACTTGACGATGTCATCCTGTTGCTTTCACATAAGGTCCGGGAAAAACAAGTGGAGGTCGTCAGGGAGTTGGCTCCTGGACAGCCAGTAGTGGAAGCCCCTGCAGGGGAACTGCAACAAATCCTGCTCAACCTGCTCACAAACGCTCTTTACGCAGTCGACCATTCAGGGGTCATTCACATTCGCACCTGGGCGAAAGCGGACGAGATTCTCATCGAGATTGGCGATAACGGTGAGGGCATCGCAGTTGAACACCTGCCACATGTTTTTGACCCTTTTTACACGACGAAACCGATCGGCCAGGGAACGGGACTTGGATTGTCCATCTGTTACGGGATTGTCAAACGACTTGGAGGGGATATCAAAATGAGAAGTCAACCGGAAGAAGGAACCCATGCAACTGTCGTATTGCCATTGGCGAAGGAGAAAGAGCATGTATCCTGACAAATCGATTTTGCTTGTCGATGACGAACAGGACTACCGTCAGCTTTTATCCGCCCGTTTGACTCGAAAAGGCTATCGCGTATGGGAGGCGGGAGACGGAACGGAAGCGCTCGCCCGTGTAGCCAGCGATCATATTCAGTTGATCCTGCTTGATTTGAAAATGCCTGGCATGGACGGATTGACCTTTTTGAAGCGGTGCAAGCAGTCGGCTCCCTGGGTTCAGGTGATCGTGGTAACCGGTCACGGAACCATCGAGACAGCCATCGAGGCGATGAAAAGTGGTGCCTATGACTACCTGACCAAGCCTTACAACCTAAACGAGCTGGAGGCTTTGCTGGAAAAGGCGCTGGAAAAACAGCAGTTGGAGGAAGAAAATACGCAATTGAAAGAAGCGCTCTCGGCTTCGGGCAAAGCTGCTCCGATCATCGCGGTCAGTTCTGTGATGAAGGAGCTGTTGTCGACAGCGGTCAAGTTGGCGCAGACTGATTCATCTGTATTGCTTAGAGGCGAGAGCGGAACAGGGAAAGACTTGGTCGCCCGCTTTATCTTCGAAAACAGCCCCCGGAGCGGAAGAGCTTTTGTTCCGATCAACATGGGAGCGATCCCGGATGCTATGCTGGAAAGCGAGCTGTTCGGCCATGAAAAGGGCGCTTTTACCGGAGCTGTTTCTCCGAAAAAGGGATTGGTTGAAATCGCACATCAGGGAACGCTGTTTCTCGATGAAATCGGCGATTTGCCCTATCCGCTGCAAGTGAAGCTTCTCCGTTTTTTGGAAACGGGGGAATTCCGGCGAATCGGAAGCAACCGGCTGCAGCAGGTAGACGTCAGGATCATCGCTGCGACCAACGTCGATCTGGAACGCCGGGTAGAGGAGGGCAGCTTCCGGGCCGATCTCTTCTACCGCCTGCACGTGGTGGACATTTGCCTGCCGCCTCTGCGGGAGAGACAGGAGGATATCCTGCCGCTGGCCGAGCATTTCTTAAAGCGGTTGGAGCGGAAGTACCAGGCAAAAGCACTCAGCGAGCAGGCCAAGGCTGCCTTGGCCGAGTATTCTTATCCCGGCAATATCCGCGAGTTGGCTCATATGATCGAGCGCGGACTCGTTCTGTCGAAGAACGAGTGCATCGAGGCAGCCGATTTGTTTCCACAGCAGCTTCATCAGGCGGCAAGTGATTGGCGGCAGGCAAGCACCGAAACAAAGGATGCCGGGGATACGGAGATGTATTCGTTAAAACAATTGGAATGCCAGCATATCCGGAAAGTGCTCAGTCTGTCCAACTGGAACAAGACAAGGGCGGCGAAAGCGCTCGGCATCAGTGTCCGCAACCTGTATCGGAAAATCGAAGAGTACGGATTAAGACCGTAACGATCTGACTGGCAGGACTGTGACAAAATAGCAAGACATGGAACACAGCAACTGCGACAAAATGTCAGGAAGCAACCGTGACAATTTGTCGCAGTTTTTTTGGGCAGCAAAGCGGCAGGAGACAAAAAACGCGGTTATTCGACATCCATTTCTTTTTGCCCGGGTTGGCATAACTTTTGCAATCAGAAAAAGGTGTAGCCAATCGTACATGAAGGAGTGGTAGCTATGGCTAACCAAATGACAATGAAGAAAAGACTGTTACTGTTGACCGCAGCTCTGCTGGTCGTCGCCGGATGCGCCTCCCAGACAGCCGGGCCTCCGGCAGGGAACGGAGAAAAGACAGCAGCTGTAGAAAAGACGTCCTCGCAGCAGGATGCGGCAGCAATGTCAGCGGAACCTTCCGGGCTGCAGGACTATAAGCCCCCAAGTATGAATGACGTGCCAGAGGGCCCTTTGGGGGAAGCCATCACGTACGGTCACAAGCTGATCAATGAAACAAACGTGGCGCTGCCCGACTACGTCGGCAACAAGCTGTCTTGCACAAGCTGTCACGGCAACGCCGGTTTGGATGCGACCTCCCCTTTGACAGGGGTTGCCGCCGTCTATCCCCAATACATCCCCAGATCGGGCAAGGTTTTGACGATCGAGGATCGAATAAACGGCTGCTTTGTCCGCAGTATGAACGGTCAGCCGCTGCCGTATAACAGCGATGAAATGAGGGCGATGGTTGCGTATCTGAGTTATATTTCCACCGATGTTCCGGTCGGAACGAAGGAAAGGCCTTGGGTAGTAAAAAACAGCTTGAAAGAGGTACCGACTCCAAACGTGGAAAACGGCGAGCGTCTGTACATGCAGTCCTGCATACAATGCCACGCTGCGGACGGTTCCGGGACCGGGGCCAATTCTGGCCCGGCGCTGTGGGGCGACAACTCCTTCAATATCGGAGCCGGGATGGGCAGGATTTCGACCGCCGCAGGGTATATCAAGCGGAACATGCCGCTTGGAGAAATGGGCGGGGTCAAGCAGGGAACGTTGACCGACCAGGAGGCCGCAGATCTGGCGGCATATATTTTGAGTTTCCCGCGCCCTGACTTCGAGGACAAGGCAAATGACTGGCCGGCCGGCAATGCGCCAAAGGACGTGCCGTACGAATTGAACAGCCAAAAGCAGTAACCGAAAAACGAGGCGGCCACACAGAGAGCCGCCTCGTTTTTGAGTGTAAATAAATACCTATTTTTCGCCATTTCCGGATTCGACATAATAGTAAATTCCACTATTTTGATCAACAGCAGGCTGAACTTTATTTCCGTTTCTTAGGGTGATTTTATTTTCAGCAGAATTTGTTACTCCAAGGTAAACGTAGAAGGCTTTCTTCGAGTGAGTATGAATTTCAATTATTATAGAAGGTGATGCAGTACCATCCAGATGTTTTACTAATACAGGATCATTCTCTCTGTACCATGCGAATTGTCCGTCTTTCTTACGTAAGCTTGCAATACCGACGATTGTTCCATCGGGTACGTTTTGCTTAAAAATAAGTAATGTTTCCCCATCTGTTTCTACTGTTGACAGCAAATCACTTTCATTGATCTCCTCCTGTTTTAAACCATTTTGAATGGCGGCTTCGGGTGAAGGAAACCACACGAAACTATCTTCATTGCCGATTGAACAACCAGAAAGAATTACAATTGTCATGAATACAAACATCAAATGCCTCAAAATAATTTTCTCCCTTCTCCCTTCCGAACAAAATGTTGTGTTTGTAAAAGGAGAGTACAATGCTTATTTTCATAATATACCATGATAAAATATGAAAAGGTATATTTTGGGAAAAAGTTTTGGCGGTAACAAGGGAGTACAATGCTGACAATGATATGGATGAGAGCAAATTCCTCTTAAAACAACTGACAGGCCGGCAATGCGCCAAAGGACGTGCCGTACGAATTGAACAGCCAAAAGCAGTAACAGAAAAACGAGGCGACCTCCCGTAGAGCCGCCTCGTTTTTTGGTGCGAATGAAAACCGCAAAGCCTGTTATGAGAAAAGCTGAATCCGCACGAGGCCAAGCACGACGAGGCAGATCATCCCAAGTACGATCAAAGAGATTTTCTTGAGCAGCTCTTGCTCCCTGTCTTTCACGTCCCCCACAGAGGCACCGAGCAGGACGCGGGAGGGAGAAGCCATCATAGCGTGGGAGGACGCCGTGTTTTGTCCGTAGGCAACCAGCTCAGGTGAAATGCCCAGCTGCGTGGCCGTTTGCGTCTGCAGCTTGATAAACATCGCATTCGAACCGGTGTTGCTACCGGTCAAAAAGCCGCCCATCCCTCCGATCACCGGAGAGAAGAACAAAAAGGCACTTCCAAACAGAGCTGCTGCGGCATGGGCCAGAGTCTCCGTCATCGCAGCGGCGGACATCAATTCGGACAGGACCACGTAAAAGAGAGTGGAGCCAATCACTGGAGTAGCCTGCACCAGCGTAGAGCGGAGACTTTTGATAATCTTGTCTTTTTCCAAGGAAAACAGAAAGCAGGTCAGCAGGCATGTCACTCCCAGAAAAAATCCCGGTGAATACAAAAGGGGCAGCGAAAAACCATAAGCTGGCAGGCTTAGGACCAGATGGGATTGCAAAAAGGCTTCCACTGGGGTAATCAAGCGAGACAACAGCAAGAGAGTAATCAGGATTAGATAGGGACTGAACGTTTTCACCACGCTGCATCGCTGCTCACCTTCCGGCACGATTTCCTTTGCAACGGACAGCTCCGCTTCGGCTGCCCGCTTCCCAAGTCCGGTCCGTCCCGCTGCGAAACGGATGCACAGCAGCTCTGTCCCGATCGCTGTCAAAGAGCCGAATACCCCGGCAAGCTCTACACTGACATAGCGGTTTGCTGCCCAGACAGAGAGGCCGAACACACCGCTGATCAGCAGCGTTTCCCAGAAGCGCCGTTTGACTCCGCTCCAGCCTCCCGCCAGATAGACGATCAGCAAAGCGAAATAGACAAACGTCGGAAGTGACAACAGGGCGCTGCCAGCTCCCAGCTTGCCCACCGGAACATTCCCCAGGTTGGCCCCGATGATGGTACCCATGGCCAGCGACCCCCATGGCACAGCACTCAGGCTGACGAGCGAGATCAACACAGCACGAAAGCGGTCAAACCCCAATGAAATGAGGATGGGGGCGAGAACGATGACCGCGATGCCAAAGCCGCTGGACGACTCAACCAGGGGAGAAAAGCCGACTGCCAAGAGAAGCACTTGCCGAATCGGATCCTGTGCAGAATAAGCGATGAACGAAGCGATGGTCTGGATCACCCCTGATTCATTCATCAGATGATAGAGCAGGATGCCGAACAAAATCACATAAGCGACGAGCGAGGTGGTCAACGCACCTTTTACGGCGGCCGCATAAAGACTGCTGCTCGGTGTCGCGAAATCGGGTACGAACAAAGCGAGAGCGACAGTGACAAAGACCCCGATTAGTCCCGCTTTCCAGGCGGACAGCCTGCCGACAAAGAGCAGCAAAAGGATCAGCAAAATGGGAAAGCAGGCAAGGAAAATTTTCATCAAAAACTCCACCTTATTTATACTATAGTAAATTATTATTTATCATAGTGAATGACAACTTGACTCGTCAAGGTTTTTTTTCCTATAGTTTCTAGAAGATCAATCGTTTTCAGGAGAGATACAAGGGGGAAAGAAGATGAGCTTCGGTCTGAACGTCAAACAGGCGCGAAAAGAAAAGGGATTGACGCTGCAAGAGCTGTCGGATCGCTCAGGGGTAAGCCCTGCCATGCTGTCGATGATTGAGCGTGAGGAAAAAAATCCGACCTTGCATGTCGCTTGCCAGATCGCGGAGGCACTGGAGCTTACCCTGTCGCAGCTTTTAGGGGAGCAGGAAAAACGGGAGGTTATGCTCATTCGAAAAGGGGAGCGTCTCGTTTACCGCGATGAGCAGTCAGGCTTCGAGCGCCACTTGTTGTCTCCTTCGTTTCCAGCGAAAGGGATTGAATTTGTGCTGAATGTCGTCCCGGCAGGCAAAGAGTCTGGGCTGTTTCCCGCACACAAACAAGGGGTAAAGGAATACCTTGTCGTCGCTCAGGGGAGGCTGCGGGCTGTGCTTGGCGAAGGTCTGCTCGATACAATACTGGAAGAAGGGGATTCGCTCTACTTTGAGGCGGATCTGCCCCACCGCTTTATCAATGTCGGGGAAACGCCATGCAGCTATTATCTGGTGATCGACTCCAATGCGGGCAGATAGGCCCGGCTGCCGGAGAATTGAGAGGTCATATGAATCTTCCAAATAGATAGACAAATAAAAAAGGATGCCCTATCCTGTACGGAGAATGCGTTTTTGGGGGAAAGCTCATGTCCACGATCAGCAAGCCGCAGCCGGACGAGGAGACAGTCAGGCCAGAATCGGAGGCAGCCAAACGCCAAAAGGCAATGAAACTCCAGACGGCAACCAAACGCTGGACGGCGCTGCGAAAGCCGCTCTGGTTTGCCTTGTCTCTCCTCGCTTTTGTACTCATCTATTTTGGACTCGAAGCGTACATGGACTATGGGGCTCGGGTAACCCTTGCGATCACACTGGCCGTAATCGTGCTCTGGGTGCTGGAACCGATTCCCTTTTCGATGACAGCCGTGCTTGTTTTGATTTTGCTGCCGATATCGGGAGCGGTTTCCACGGACTTGATCTTGTCAGGCTTTGCGTCGCCAGCAATATTTCTTATCGTCGCGGGCATGATGATTGCGAGTGCCGTGGAACAAACACCGCTTGGCAAGCGTCTGGCGTATCAGCTGCTCTACTGGTTGGGCGAGAAAAAAGGGGGCGTGCTCGCCGGGATCCTTCTCGTTCCGCAAATT
Organism: Brevibacillus ruminantium; assembly: GCF_023746555.1. Taxonomy (NCBI): domain Bacteria; kingdom Bacillati; phylum Bacillota; class Bacilli; order Caryophanales; family Paenibacillaceae; genus Brevibacillus; species Brevibacillus ruminantium. Next base: position 4,173,688 of record NZ_CP098755.1, on the reverse strand, counting down.
TTGGCCTTTTTCATTCCCGCTGCTGCCGTTCGGACAGCGATGCTGTTGCCCATCGTCTTTTCCATCGCGTCGATTCTCGGGGTAAAAGCAGGGGAAGTCCGCGGCAAAAAGCTGATGATGGGCGTCGTGGTCGGCTGTGGAATAAGCGGAACGGCTGTCTTGCCGGCAGCTCTTGGAAACGTAATTACTGTCGATTTGATCAACACCTATCTGCAGACACATGTCACCTATATGGATTGGCTCGTGCTGGCTTTGCCGATGTGGTTGATCATGATCCCGGCATCCTGGTGGGTGCTGTATCGCTCTTTTCCTGTGAAAGAGCCGATGCCGAGCGGATTGAAGGAAAAGATGAAAGAGCTGATCGCAGAACTGGGACCGATCAGTTCCAAGGAAAAACGGCTGATGGGCATTCTCGCCGGGGTATGCGTCTTCTGGGCGCTGGAAGGCGTTCACGGGTGGCCTCCCGTCATTCCCGCTTTGATCGGAGCTGTTCTGATGGCGTGGCCGGGGATCAAAGTGGCGGACTGGGAGAAGATTATCGATGTCAAATTTTCTCCGCTGGTGATGCTTGGCGTCACCCTGTCGCTGGGGAGGGCGCTGTACGAGACTGGCGTTACAGATTACTTGTCCAAATGGATGGAATCCGACGTGACCCTATTCCTTTTCTCTAATCCTGCGCTGGCTGTGTTGACGGTAGCTGTACTTACACAGCTGATTCACAAAGTGACGTCAAATGTATCTACGGCTGTGATCGCCACAGTGCCTGTAGTAGTGGCATTGGCGGCTCACTCTCCTGACTCCCCGGCGCTGCTGCTCGCCATTGTTGCCGGACTTACCAGTTTGTACGGATTTATTTTGGTCGTAGAAACGATTCCCGGCGTGATGGTGCATGGAACGGGATGGGTGACGCAGCAGGATTTCTTTGTACCCGGCTTTTGGTTGACACTCATCACGACGGGCGTCACATTCCTGATGGCGCTGACCTGGTGGAAATGGCTCGGGTATTATTAGTCCAGAACGTTGCGTGAAGTAAAACGAGAAAAAAGAGCGACTGACCTGAAGGCTGCTTTTTGGCGCCTTGCTGGTATCAGTCGCTTTTTTGGCATGTTCGTCATTCGCGCCCATTTGTCACACAAATCCCTTCTGCATGCCGATTCGGCCGAGACCAAAAAGACCAAAAAGAACAATACGTCCGTAATATTCCCATTCGCGGCAATATTCCCTAAAATAGCTCCAGAAAGCGTTTTCATCTGAAAGGTAGGGGGATTTCTCATGAAAAAAGGTTGGAAAGCAGCGATGGCGGGCTGTCTTTCGCTCGTGCTGCTGACAGCGGCAGGATGCGGCGGCTCCAAATCTCAGGATGCATCGGCGTACACACCAGAAAAACCGCTGATCATCAAGTTTTCACACGTAACCACGGCGGACAGTCCAAAAGGGAAGGCTGCCACCAAATTTGCCGATATGATGGCAGAGAAGACGGGCGGAAAGGTAAAAGTAGAAGTCTATCCGTCCTCTCAGCTCTACGGTGACAAAGACGAGATGGAAGCCCTCCAGGCTGGCAACGTCCAAATCATTGCTCCATCTGCAACCAAGCTGGTCGGATTCAACCCGGCTTTCCAGATCGTAGATATGCCGTTCTTGTTCAAAAACCACGATTCTGTACTTAAATTCTGGGACGGAGACTTGGGCAAAAAGCTTCTCGGTTCCCTGGATAGCAAAAACATGCTGGGTCTTGCCATGTGGGAAAACGGCTTTAAAGTCTTCACCGCAAATAAACCTCTTACCAAGCCGGAAGATTTCAAAGGTCTGAAATTCCGCACGCAGGCTGGGAAGGTGCTGGAGGCGCAGTTTAAGGCACTGGGTTCCGGGGCAGCGACGATTCCGTTTGGCGAAACCTACACGGCGTTGCAGCAGGGTACTGTAGACGGCCAGGAAAACACCTGGAACAACATCGACACGCAAAAGTACGAAGAAGTACAAAAGCATCTCATCATCTCCAACCACGGCCGCCTCGATTACATTGTATTGACCAACAAAAAATGGTACAGCGGTCTGCCGGAAGATATCCGCAAGGCTTTCGACGAGTCGATGACAGAAGCGACCAAATACGAGCGTGAGCTGGCAGTTGAACTGGACAAGGAGTCGGAGAACAAGCTGAAAAGCTCTGGCAAAATGCAGGTTGTCGAGCTGAGTGAAGCGGATCGCGAAGCCTTCGTGAAGGTAATGGAGCCGGTATACAGTGAATTCTCCGAAACCGTCGGCAAAGAGTTCATTGATGGAGCACGACAACTGTAAGCGGGAACAGGGATGGGAGGCACCTCTGTGGCAAAGAGCACGGTGCCTTCCTTTTTGATCAAGAGAAAAGCGAAGATCAATCACAGATAGTCATTTGATATCGATTGGAGGAGGTGGATTCGATGTCAACATGGAGGGAAAGGTACAGCAAATTTGAGGATTATCTGGCTGGATCGCTCCTGGTCATCGGTGTATCCCTGATTTTTTATGGCGTCGTATGTCGCTATGTTTTCAACAGTCCAAAAGCATGGATCGATGAAATATCAACGTATTTTGTCGTCTGGGGAGCCTTGATCGGTTTTGCAGTGGCACTTCGGGAAGGGCATCATATTCAGGTGGATATTTTGTATGATCGACTGCCGGCATCTTTAAAAAAAGCGTTTGATGTGTTTTCAAATGGATTGGGAATCCTGTTCTGCCTGGCATTTGTCTTTTTTGGAGGAAAGCTTCTCTCTTTGTACTGGGAAACACAGCAGCAATCGACGGACGTCGGCATTTATTTATGGATTGTGTACATGGTTATTCCCGTTAGCGGTCTCATGCTCGGTTATCGTTTCCTTGAAAAGCTGTTAATTAGTCTGAAAAAAGAGGTGAAAATCGAGTGGAATGGATAGTATTTATCCTCTTTTTTCTGCTTTTATTGCTGAGGGTGCCCGTCGCGATTGCACTGGTCTTTTCTGCTGCGCTGGCGCTGCTGGATAGCGGATTTAACCTGGATGTTCTGCCGCAAAAGATGTTTTCTTCCCTGAATGTATCCACGCTGATGGCGATTCCCGGCTTCATTCTGGCCGGCGTATTGATGTCCCGCGGGGGAATCTCGAAAGCGCTGATCGATTCGCTGCGTGCGTGGGTAGGTCATTATGCGGGCGGGCTGTCCGTCGTGACGATCCTTGCTTGTGCTGTTTTTGCAGCGATTTCCGGTTCCAGCCCGGCTACGGCGGCAGCTATCGGGGCGATCATGATTCCCGGTATGATCGAGGCAGGCTACAGCAAACGGTACTCGATGGGGCTGGTAGCGGCAGCGGGTACGCTGGGAATTTTGATTCCGCCGTCGATCCCGTTGATCGTATACGGTACGGTTGCCGAAGAATCCATCGGCAAGCTGTTTATGGCCGGCTTTTTGCCCGGATTGTTTCTCACCATGGTTCTTATTCTTGCGGCGATCATTTACGCCCGCGTGAAAAACTTTGGACGTCTTCCCAAGGCCAGCACGGAGGAGCGTATCAAGCTCAGCATCAAAGCCTTGCCGGCAGCATTTCTGCCCTTTTTGATTCTGGGTACAATTTATTTGGGGGTTGCCACACCGACGGAAGCCTCGGTGGTAGCCTGCGTCTATTCCCTGATCGTCGCCGTTTTTGTCTACCGCCAAATCTCCTGGAAGGATACCCATGCCATCCTGCGTGAAACGGTGAATACCAGTTCCATGATCTTTTTCATTATTGCCGGTGCCACGGTATTCGGGCTGTATCTGACCAACGCACAGGTACCGCAAAATATCGCGGCCTGGATCATGGAGGGCGACGTCAACAAATGGACGTTCCTGATCGCCTGCAATATCTTGTTCTTTATCATGGGGATGTTCCTCGAGCCCACCTCGATCATCCTGATTACCCTGCCGATTTTCCTGCCGATTCTGCAGCTTCTCGGCATCGATGTGATTCATTTTGCGATTATCATGACGGTCAACATGGAGCTGGGCATGATCACCCCGCCCGTCGGGTTGAATCTGTTTGTCGTCAGCGGAATCACCAGAGAAAAGCTGGAGGAAGTCGTCAAAGGCGTTGTCCCGTTTATCGCGCTGATGATTCTGGTTCTGGTTATCATCATCGTCTGGCCGTCCCTGTCGCTTTGGCTGCCGGTCCAGATGGCAAATTAAGGTGCTATTTGATCAAAAAAGGTACTTGAACAATCAGCCGCCGTTTGATAAGGTAAAGGCAAATCAAAGATGCAAAGTTTTCTAGGGTTCCGCAGCAGACATGCTGGTCAGGTCCGAGAGAAAACACACGGCATTGCGCTGTGGACACGGAGGGACAAAAGCCCGGGAGTATCGTTTTCAACGACGATAATCCCGGTTTTTTTATTTGTCCGGGTGGAATAACTACCATTGTTCTGCCTGGTCCCAATCGCACAGAGAGCTACAGAAACGAAGTATGCCGAAGTTTTCTTCTGACGGTCTGACACTTGCGAACAACTTTGCGGGAAAAGGGAGGAGAGCACTGTGAACAAGGAATGGGCCAAGGTATTTTTTGCCGCCTTTTTCGAGGTTTTTTGGGTGATTGGACTCAAGCACGCTTCCGACGTCTGGACATGGCTGGGCACAGCCGTTTCCATTTATGTGAGCTTCTACATGATGATCATGGCGGGCAAACGACTGCCTGTCGGAACGGTCTATGCCGTTTTTGTCGGATTGGGAACGGCGGGAACGGTTTTTGCGGAAATTGTCTTTTTTGGAGAGCCGTTTCAGACGGGCAAAATTCTTCTGATCCTGCTGCTACTGGCTGGGGTAATCGGTTTGAAGCTGGTGACGCGGGAGAAAGAAACAGAGCAGGAAGGGGCTGATTCCTGATGGCTTGGTTGTATCTGATCCTGGCAGGGATTTTTGAAATGGTCGGGGTGACAATGATTAATAAAATGCACCGCGACAAAAACTGGCAATCCGTGGTGTATATGCTCCTCGGCTTTGGAGCAAGCTTCCTGTTTCTTGCGTTGGCAATGGAAAACTTGCCCATGGGTACGGCTTATGCGATCTGGACCGGTATTGGCGCCTCCGGCGGAGCGATCATGGGAATGCTGTTCTATGGAGAGTCCAGAGACTGGCGTCGTATCTTGTTTATTTGCATGGTGCTCGGGGCCGCGGTTGGTTTGAAGGCGATTTCGTAAACATGATCGACAAAATTCTGCCACTTTCCTATAATAGGTGGAGGTAATAGGCAGGGGACAGCCCCTCGTTATAGGAGATGGTGACGATTTTCTATATCCTTTCTTTTTTGATCTCGTTTCTCATTGTTTTCCTGCTGATCCCCCCATTAGGGAGACTGGCATTTCGCCTTGATTTTGTGGACAAGCCTCGCAAAGACGTGGAGCGTAAAATACATCGGGAGCCGATTCCGCTTACCGCCAGCTATGCCATTTATGCCGGATTTGCGGTACCTTATATCCTGTTTTCAAATGAGACCCCGGTTCAGCTCATCTCCGTCCTGGTAGGCGGACTTTTGTTGCTGATTATCGGAACGATTGATGACTGGTACAAAACGCAGGGGAAAGACTTCTCCGCACTGCCCAAAACGATCGTGCAATTATCCGCGGCAGTGCTGGTGTACGCTTCTGGCATTGCCTTTACAGGATTTTACAACCCGCTTAGTGGTGAATACGTGCTGCTCCCTGTTTGGTTACAGTTTATTCTGACGATTCTCTGGATTTTCGGCGTGACGACGGTGATCAACTTTTCGGATGGCATGGATGGACTGGCAGGAGGACTCTCGGCTATTTCAGCCGGAACCCTCTTTATTGTCGCGCTGGCAAAAGGGCAGAGTACTTCGGCGATCATGGCGATTATTCTTGTCGGGGTGGCGGTCGCTTATCTGAGGTATAACAAGCCGCCGGCCAAAATTTTTATGGGCGATGCGGGAGCGACGTTTCTCGGATTCATTTTGGCGGTGATTGCGCTCGACGGTGCGTTCAAGCAGGCGACGATTCTCTCGCTGTTCATCCCGATCCTCGCGCTGGGCGTACCCATTTTCGACAATCTGTTTGTTGTCGCCAAGCGCTTTATGCAGGGCAAACCGATTTACCAGGCAGATGCCAGTCAAGCCCATTATCGTCTGTTGCGGACGGGGATGAACCAAAAGCAGGTCGTGGCGTTTCTTTGCCTGATCAGTGTATGCTTCAGCTTGACCTCGATTATTTTGCTGTTGCTGCAGGTGTAAAAAGCCAGGGGATTGACGATAGTCCAAACGATGTGCGTTGGATGTGCGTTTTTCTCTGCTGAAGCTATGAAATAATGTTCAGAAGAAAAGGCTTATTTCTTCTTCCTGGTGAAGAGGAGTAAGCTTTTTTTTGTAGTAGTTATTTACAATGCCCTATGATGATTTTGTATATAGCTCCAGACAAGAATGGACACATTCGTTATATGGATTTGAAAAAAGAGAATCGAGGAGGGAGAATATGAAAAAATCTGGTTTGTTCATTTGGGGTATAACAATTATTGCTGGAGTTTTTATAATTTCAGGTGTTGGAGCAATGAATAAAGGAAATATTGAAGCGTTGAATGCTTATAAAAAATTTGAAACCGTCAATCAAAATAAAACGTTATCGGAAGCAACAGATTTCGTTTTATCTGACTTCTCTATTGACGGTTCTGATTTGCCTGATACCGAAGAAATTCTGTCATTTCAGGGTTCACGCTTGACGGAGCTATTGATACCTTCTGATGAAAAGCTATGGTTTATCATGGATGGCAAGCAGGTTAAAGGTATTGTTTTAGCGACTGACACTGAGTCGAGGGGAGCAGGACGCGAAAAAACAGGCCCGGAATTGTATGAAATGTACCAAAAGATTGTGAATGATCTCGGGGAAGACGTTCGCTTGAAATATTTTGATTATGCAGGCGGCTATATATTTGTGGCAGTTAACTCTGACGGGGATGAAAGTGTATGGCTTGAACAGCGTGCTGCTCGATTACTCGACGCTACACCCGGTACTAAGTATAATCCTGAAGAAATCATTGAAAAAATTCGTGAAGGGATAAATCCTCTCGAAGAGGACTCTTCTGATGATGATACGATAGGCTAAGGTCAGTTATTAATAAAAATGTTAAGCCATTAGAAGACGGTGTCACTCCTATCCCCACGGAAAAGTACTGGAGGATAAGAGAGACACCGTGCTTTTTAAAAAACGCTACCGACCGGCCTTCCGAGAGGAGTATCAACGCAGTTGCTTTATGCTCAAAGCCTTTACCAGTGAATCTTTCCTTTCTACATAACCGTGAATATCCTTTGGAAATTCCGCCGCCAGCTTTACCTCCCACTCACTACTCACTGTACAGGAACGCCCCCTACTCATTGAGATGAAATACGGCGATCTCTGGAGGGCAGGCGATGCGGACGGGAAGCTTCACCGTCCCGAGTCCCCGATGAATGTAAAAATGCCTGTTCTCCTCCATCACCTTCAACCCCGTATGAAAATGTTTGTACTCCCCAAAGGTTCGGCCAAAAAAACGGATCTGCCCTCCGTGGGTATGACCAGTAAGCAACAGATCATAAGGAAAGTTGTGTTCTGCAAGAAAATGAATGATGTTGGGAGAATGGGCGAGGGCGATCAGAAAGACCGATTCCTCCCAATCAGCCGACGTGGCGTTTAGCCGTTCATTTCCGTAGATGGAGTTGTCAAAACCGTATAGGAACAATTGTTGGCCATCGACAGGAATTGTGAGAAAGCTGTTTTCTAAAACGGTGATATCCTGTTCACGTAAATTCGTCAAAAGAGCGTGGTATTCATCTACGTTATAAAGACGCTTTTGGAAACCTGTTTTCGTCTCGCGTTCGTAATTGCCTGGAACGAATACAATCTGCTTGCATTGAATTTTTTGAAGTTCTTCCAAAACTCGAGTCGTTTGTTTCAGTGAAGTTGTCAAATCGCCTGTGATGATCACGATATCAGGTCTGAGCAAATTGGCCATTCTACTGATCGAACCATTGAGAAAACGAGTGCGCCCATGAATGTCGGACAACTGAACGATTTTGAGCGGTTTCTTGAATGGCGAGCGTATCCGGTAATGTGAGCATCTTACATAACAGGTTTCGATAACGAGAGATACGAGGACAATTAAGCCGAAAAAGAGGGCAAATCCGATCATTCCCTTTTGATTCCCTCCTTGTTTGGTCGCTCCTTTGTTTGTTCGGGAAAGCATCAAATTTTTCCTTCAGAGACTCACATCGCCATATCCTTCTCTACTTTCCCCACTGCTGCCAATGACTGCGATTTTTTTCATGGATGAATAATTCCTCCCGACTCGCCCTAATTTTCATTTGCTAATACGTTACCTTGGTAGAGCGTTATAGAATTACTTTATAAAAGGATGGCAGATCATTCAATATCCATTTTGCATTTCAAAAAAACTGCATCAAAAAGGCGCCCCACCCGTTTTCACGAAGGACGCCTTTTCTTACCGTGCATGCAGTATTTCAATTTCATTCATCAGAGCGGGACCAATCACGGGAGCAAACTTTTCGTATACCGGCTTCATTGCCTCTTCCCAGGCAACCTTTTCCTCCGGCGTTAGCTCATGAATTTCCAGACCCATCTTTTGCAGTTCATCCCACTGCTGCTCGTTGATGGCCCGCGCTAGCTGATTGCTATAAGCGGTCGTTTCCTCCATGGCCTCCCGGATGATCGCTTGTGTACCGGGAGAGAGCTTTTCCCAAAAGCGTCGGTTCATGATCACTACATAGCCGAGATAGCCGTGGTTGCTCAGGGTCAAATAGTGCTGCACCTGATACAGCTTGCGGGTAAAGATATTGGAGATCGTGTTTTCCTGGCCGTCTACCTGGCTATTGGCCAGCTTCTGATAGACATCGATAAAAGGAGCCCCATAGGCTTTCGCTCCCATCGCCTGAAACTGGGCTTCCAGCACTTTGCTTTGAATAATCCGAAAGCGCTGGCCGACAAAATCCTCCGGCAGGCGAATCGGATAATTGCTCGTCATCTGCTTGAAACCGTTGCTCCAAAATGCGATGCCCTTCATGTCATAGGGCTCCAGACTCTCAAATAACAGCCGGCCAATTTCGCCTTCAAACGCCTCCTGTACATCTTCCTGGTTGCGGAAGACAAAAGGCAGATCGAGGACAGACCACTGCGGTATCTGGTCAGCCAAGTTGGAGAAAGCCGGAGCAATCATCTGGATGTCGCCGTTTCGCAGAGCGGCGCCTTCTGTGATATCGGAGTAGAGAATGCCGTTGGGAAAGACCTGCACTTCGATATGACCGTTGGACTTTTCCTTGACCAGTCGGGAAAAGCGTTCTACGGCCAGCCCCTTTGGTGTATTCTCCGCCACGACGTGACTGAATTTAATGATGATACGTTCTTGCAATCCTTCCTGTTCCTCGTCATAGTCCAGGGGAGAAAACGGAAGATCAGCCCGAAACCCAATCAGAATCGCACTGATAAACCCGAGGAAGACGATAAGTGTAATACTGATAAAAGATCTCATCGCGAACACCTGCTTACGTAATTGTTGCCAGGAATCTTTAAAAATTTCTGTCGTTTCCGGAAGCTTCGATCCATAAGTACGTTATAATGGTAACAGGAAAACTACGGAGAAAGGAAGAGCTTCTCTGATAAAACGACTCAAAATCAAAGGAAAGATCATGCTGCTGTCAGTGGGGATCGTCCTGTTTTCTCTGTTGATCGGCGGCATTATCCTTCTCGGCAGCATTATGCGCATGACAGAAGATGAACTGAGTCAAAGACTGATGACCACTGCCAGAACAGTTGCTGAAATCCAGATCATCCAGAAAAGCATTCAGGAGCCGGACGGGTGGAAGGTGATTGCTCCCACGGCACGCCGGATTCGCATCGTCAATGACGTCACTTATATTGTGGTGCTCAACATGGAGCGGATTCGCTATTCTGACCCGATAGAAGCCCGCATTGGCACTGTTTTTGAAGACAAGCATGTGGAAGCCGCTTTCGCCGAACACAGCTATCTGCGCAAACTCCGCGGAGAGATGGGAACCGCCCTGCGTGCATATGTACCGCTCATGAACGAGCAGCATCAGCAGGTGGGGGTGATTGTGGCCGGGCATGTATTGCCCAGTTTCTGGGAGATTGTCAACAATCAACGTGAAAATATCGCGATTACATTTCTCCTTTCACTGTTTTTTGGCATCTGGGGTTCTTACCTGCTGGCTCGTCACATCAAAAAGCAGATGCTTAATCTGGAACCGGAAGAAATTGCCCGTATACTGGTTGAGCGAACCGCCACCTTTCACGCCATGCGCGAAGGTGTGATCGCGATTGACAACCAGGAGCGGATAACGATTTGCAATGATAAAGCCAAGCAGATTTTCCACATCGAGGGGGATGTGCTGGGCAAACCGATTCGCAAAGTGATCCGCGATTCCGCCCTGCCGGAAGTGCTGGAAAAAAGACAGAACTTCTTTGATCACGAGCTGCATGTCGGGAACGCACTGCTTTGGTCCAACCGCTTCATGATCAAAGTGGACGGAAAGCTGGTAGGAGCGATTGCCATTTTTCAGGATCGAACCGAAGTGGCCCGCATGGCAGAGGAACTGACAGGGGTGAAAGAATTCGTCGATGCTCTGCGCGTGCAAAACCACGAGCACATGAACAAGCTGCATACGATTGCTGGCCTGATCCAGTTGAATCAACCGGAAAAAGCGCTGGACTATCTGTTTGACATCCAGGTTCAGCAGGAAGAGCTGACATCCTTTTTGGCAGCCCGTATTTCCGATGACAGTGTAACCGGTCTGCTGATGGGAAAAGTAAGCAGGGGCAAAGAGCTTGGGATTCGCGTCGTGATCGACCGGAGAAGTCATTTGGAAAGCTTTCCGCCTTATCTGGATCATCATAATTTTGTCTTGATTTTGGGAAATCTGATCGAAAATTCCTTTGATGTATTAGAGCAGACGAATCGTGAAGACAAAGAGGTCTTTATCAGCATCGCGCAAGATGAGGAGATCTGCTCACTGCTGGTGGAAGACAACGGACTGGGGATGGAGCCGGAAGTTCAGCAGCGGATGCTGGAGAGGGGCTTTTCGACCAAACAGATGGAACACCAGGGCCTGGGCTTGTATCTGGTCAATCAGTTGGTGAAAAAGGGGAGAGGGGAATTGAGTTGTCAGTCTCAATACGGTCAAGGGACAAGCTTTCTGATTACGTTCCCGATGAAGGAGGTGTAGTTGGGGTTGAATGTTCAAACATCATTTCGCGTCGTGGTGATCGAGGATGATCCGATGGTTCAAGAGGTCAATCGCCAGTTCATCGAGCGGGTATCCTCGTTTCAAGTGGTGGGCGTGGCCTCGAACGGTGCTGAGGGCATCCAGGTTGTCCAGGAGCTGAAACCGGAGCTGGTCATCATGGATGTTTTCATGCCTGTACAGGATGGAGCACAGACCTTGCAAAAGCTGCGTGCGACCAATCAGGAAGTAGACGTGATTGTGATCACGGCTGCAAAAGACAAGCCGACCATTCAAAACATGCTGAGGAGCGGTGTCATCGACTACATCATTAAACCGTTTACCTTTGAAAGAATCAAGCAGTCCCTGGAGAGCTATCGCTCCTTCCGCAAACAACTGGAAACAGAGGGGACCGTCTCCCAGGAGGAAGTTGATCAATGGTTGTTCCGAACAAGCATGGACAGTACCAACACGTTTGGCGGGACTGGTGAGGGAAAGGGGAATGCTCGGACCATTTCCAAAGAAGAATTTCTGCCTAAAGGGCTGCACTTGCATACGCTGGAGCAGATCGTCCGCCAGTTGAGCGCGGAGACAATGCCGCTCTCGGCAGAGGAAGTGGCCGAGCGGGTCGGGATCGCCCGTGTCACAGCCCGGCGCTATCTGGAGTATCTCGAAAAGACCAGGCGAGTAAATAGAGAGATCGCATACGGCGGTGTGGGACGGCCGACGAACAGATATATGCTGGTAGGACCCTGATCGAAAAACTTATTAGGTTAGCGCAACCGTGTGTCAGCGAAACGAACCTGGTGTACAGCAGTCCAAGCATGCGCCAGGTTGCCGTGATGGCAGACAAGCTGTTTTAAGCTAAATTCCTCAGTAATCTTGTTGGGAGAATCAGGTGTGGGAAAAGGAGTTTTGGCAAAGGATATACATAAGTGCAGTCCGCATAAGCAAAAGCAAGCCAGCCCTGCTTACGAAACCAGCCAGCCAAGCGCAAGCAGAAAACAGCGCAAATTTGCTATTCACCCTCGAATCGTTTCAGGCAAAATGGAATACGATTTTTGCTCGCTTTTTTGCTTTATTGTACAAAAGCTTGCATAGAATTTAGCAAAGAACGCGTGAGTGCTCTTAGTATAATATTTGGAATATTACGAAAAGTAATAGAACAGGAGGATGACTAGCATGAAACGGTATTTTTCGTTCCTACTCGGCACTTTGGTGGCAACAGCAATGATCATGAGCGGGTGTTCTGGCAGCAGCTCCTCTCCGGCTGTCACACCAGCACCGAAAACTACAGAAACGCCGCAGTCTGCTTCGACACCAGCTAAGGAAACAGGCAAGGCAGAAGCGAAAGTGCTCAGAATGAATATGGAGGAGCCCGCTACGCTTGATCCGACGTTTGCAGAGGATACGGTCTCCGGGGCTGTCATCCGTGCGATCTTTGATGGCTTGACGCGGCTGGACGAAAACGGAAATCCGCTCAATTCCATCGCGTCCGATATGAAGGTATCGGACGACAAGACGACGTATACCTTTACGTTGCGGGATGCCTTGTGGAGCAACGGCGATCCGGTCACAGCCCATGATTTTGAATTCGCTTGGAAGCACGCCTTGGACCCGAAAACAGGCTCACAGGCCGCGTACCAGTTTTACAGCCTGAAAAACGCACAGGCCTTTACGGCTGGACAAGCGCAGCGCGATGATATTGGGGTGAAGGCGCTGGATGACAAGACCCTGGAGATAATCCTGGAACACCCGATGCCCTTTTTCCCGACGCTGGTTTCGTTCCTCATGCCGATCAACAAGAAAGTGGTGGAGTCCAATCCGGACTGGGCCAAAGACTCGAAAACCCTGGTCGGCAATGGGCCGTTCAAGCTGGAGACTTGGGAACATAAAAACAAGCTGACTCTTGTCAAGAATGACCAGTATTGGGAGGCAGACGTCGTCAAACTGGAGCGCATTGAATTTTCCATGATTGAAGATGCCAATACGGAGCTGGCCATGTTCCAAAACGGCGATCTGGACTGGGCAGGCGGGCCGATCAGCGGTTTGCCTGTCGATGCAGTTGGCCCGCTGCACCAGGAGGGGAAGCTGGTCACCAAGCCAAAAGCGACTTCTTACTATATCCGGTTTAATGCAGAGAAGCCGCCATTTACCAATGTCAAGGTACGCAAAGCTTTTGCCTACGCAATCAATCGCAAGGAGATCGCCGACAACATCGGTCAGGCCGGCCAAACGCCGCTTATGGGCATCACCCCGATCACGGCGTCGCTCAAACCGGAGGGCTTTTTCGCCGACAACCAGCCGGAAGAGGCACGCAAGCTGCTGGCAGAAGGCATGAAGGAGCTGGGCATGACCAAGCTGCCGGAGATCTCGTATCTGTACAATACCTCTGATCGCAACAAAGCGATTGCTGAAGCCCTGCAGGCGGTCTGGAAAAAAGAGCTGGGCGTGGATGTAAAGCTGATCAACAAAGAGACCAAGGTGTACCTGGACGATCAGGAGCAGGGGAACTTTGTGATAACCCGTTCAAGCTGGACTGCCGACTACAATGATCCTGTCAACTTCTTGCAAAAATTTATCGAGAAATACAGCTCCAGCAATATCACCCGCTGGCACAATCCGACCTATACGGATTTGATCAAAAAATCGTATAGGGAGGGAGATGACCAGAAACGGAAGCAAACCCTGCTGGAGGCCGAGACGCTTTTGATGGAAGAGATGCCGTTGACGGGGATTTTCAGCGACGTCAACGCTTGGGTGCAAAGTGAAAAAGTAAAGGGGGTTCGGGTTGACCCGCTGAGCAAGATTGACTTTAAATGGGCGTATAAAGAGTAAAGAGAAGAAGGCTAGAAGCACTGAGAGGAGCAAATCGCGATGAAAAAAGGAAGAGCTCTCCGCGTCGGTGACATGATTGGACTGACAGCGCCGTCAAGCCCAACCACACCGGAGATTTTGGCAAAAGCGCAGTCTGATCTGGAGGCACTGGGCTTCCGGGTCAAAACGGGAGAAAGCTGCGGGCAGTCGTTTGGCGGTTACTTGGCTGGACATCCGCACCTTCGAGCAGAAGAAATCAACAGGATGTTTGCCGATCCAGAGGTAGACGCGATCCTCTGTCTTCGCGGGGGATACGGAACACCGCAGCTCCTGACGCTGCTGGATTATGACTGTATCGCGGCTAATCCCAAGCTGTTCATCGGGTACAGCGACATCACGGCACTGCATACCGTTTTTATGCAGGAAGCGGGGCTGGCCACCCTGCATGGCCCGATGGCCTCTTCAGGGATTGCCAGTGAACTGGACCCGTGGTCTCGCGATTACCTGCTGCGGGCGATGACGTCCTCTGATCCGCTGGGGGAGATCATCAACCCGGAGGGAGAGCAGATCACCTGTCTGGTCGGCGGCGAGGCCTGCGGTCCCATCGTCGGCGGCAATCTCTCACTGGTGGCTGCGCTGGCTGGGACCCCTTATCAGTTGGATACGCGGGGCAGGCTGCTGTTTCTGGAGGACGTTGACGAAGAGCCATACCGGATTGATCGCATGCTGATGCAGCTCGCCCTCTCCGGTGCATTTGAGGAATGCGCGGGGATCATCCTTGGCACCTGGGAAAACTGCGTCCCGAAAAAGGAAGGATTCTCTGTGCTCGATGTCTTTATGAATATCGTGGTCCCGTATCAAAAACCGATGATTTGGAACGTACAGTCTGGCCATGGGAAATGCAATATCGCGCTGCCGTTCGGCGTTCATGCCCGGTTGGATGCGGATGCTTGCAAGCTGGTAATCGAGGAGGGTCTGACACGATGAAGATCGATCCTCAGGCGATTTGGAAGCAGGCGCAGGCGATTTTGCCGTGGGTGACCGAAGTACGGCGGGATTTTCATCAATACCCGGAGTTTGGCATGGAGGAATTTCGGACGCGAGATCAAATCATCCACTACCTGGAGGAGATGGACATTCCTTATCAGGTGGTGGCGGGCACAGGCGTGGTCGGCCTGATCGAAGGCCACAGGCCGGGAGCGGTGGTTGCTTTGCGGGGAGACATCGACGCGCTTCCTATCGAAGAGGAAAACGACGTACCATATCGCTCCAAGGTTCCGGGAAAAATGCACGCCTGCGGACATGATGCCCACACCACGGTGCTGCTCGGCGCCGCCAAGCTGCTGCAGGAGCAAAGAGCGAAAATTTCCGGGGTAATCAAGCTGTTTTTCCAGCCCGCTGAGGAGACGGTTGGCGGAGCTGTTCCAATGATCGAAGCAGGAGTGATGGAAAATCCGCGTGTCGATGCCGTATTCGGGCTGCATGTGGCTCCAGAGCTGCCGGCAGGGCAGATTGCGGTAAAGTACGGGCAGGTGAATGCAGCATCCGATACGCTGAATATCCTCGTGAAAGGGGAAAATGGCCACGGTGCTTATCCTCATAAAGGGCGGGATGCGATCGTGATCGCAGCGCATGTCATCACCGCTTTGCAGACCATCGTCAGCCGCAATGTTGATCCGCGGGAAGCAGCCGTCGTCACCCTGGGTGTCATCCAGGGAGGGACACAAGGCAATATCCTGGCCCGTGAAGTAAAGCTGACGGGGACGATCCGCACAATGAACAGGCACACCCGTACCCTGGTCAAAGAACGTGTGCGGGAGGTAGCCGAGCTAACTGCCCGAAGTCTGGGCGGAGAAGCGATTGTTTCGCTGGAGGAAGGGTATACGGCTCTGATCAACGACAACCGGATGGTGGATTTGGTAAAGCAGTGCGGAGAAGAGCTGTTGGGGAAGGAGCATGTATCGGTACTGGAGGCAGCCAGTATGGGCGTCGAGGATTTTGCCTTCTTTGCGGAACAGGCCCCGGCAGCCTTTTTCCAGCTAGGCTGTCGAAACGATCAGACTGGCTGCGTCTATCCGCTTCACCACCCCCGCTTCAATCTGGATGAAAGCTGTCTGGCAGTCGGTGTGGCCATGCAAGTGTACAACGCTCTGTCTTTCCTGCAAGCGCAAGCAGAGGCCTCCCTCCTGGAGAGCAATCCAGTCTAAAGAGCGAGAGGAACCAGGCAGGAAGGCGCTTTCTGGCAGGGGGGATCGGCGGGCAAAATGGCAAACAGGAATAATCAACGGCTCAGGTCGGGAAACTATTTGTTGAAACTATCCCGAAAGGATGTATGAGACATGAGCCGTTCTGTGCAAGATGTATTGAACAGACAGATCGCCAACTGGTCCGTTCTCTACATAAAGCTCCATCACTGCCATTGGTACGTCAACGGGTCCCAATTTTTTACCCTCCACGCCAAGTTTGAGGAGTTGTACAACGAAGCGGCCGGTTATGTCGACGAACTGGCTGAGCGTCTTCTCGCGATCGGCGGAAAGCCCGTCTCCACGATGAGTGCCTGTCTGCAGGCGACGAGCCTGAAAGAAGCAGCCGGAAACGAGTCGGCTGAGGCGATGGTGCAAGCGGTCGTGGCGGATTTTCAGCAGGTTGTCAGCGAACTGGAGGAAGGGATGACTCTAGCTGAGAATGAGCACGACGAATCAACAGCAGACATGTTTCTCGGAATCAGCACCAGTCTGCAAAAACATGTATGGATGCTTCAGGCTTTTCTCGGCCAGCCGGTCACTTTGCCTCCGCAAAAAACACCGGTTGGTGCGGGCGCTCGCTAATCATAACGAGCCTTGCCTGTCACTTACAGACTACCCGTCTGCCGATACCCGGCGGCGGGTTTTTTCATCCGGAAGTGCAATCAATTGTTTCCAAGAGCAGGTGCCGGGTGTTACACTATGGGGGATTACCGGAAGATTGGACTTGATCGAGAAAGGATGTACGGTTCCGATGGCATCACCATATGTTACGTTCAGTCGCGAGCAGTGGAGAGGACTGCGGGCTTCCACACCGCTCACCATTTCCGACGAAGAATTGGCTTGTTTGCAGGGATTAAACGAAAAGCTGTCCCTGACGGAAGTGGCTGATATCTATCTCCCACTTTCCCGGCTGCTCAATCTGCATGTAGGCGCCACGCAGGAGCTGTATCAGGCTACCCATACATTTTTGGGCAATCTCGAAAAGAAAGTGCCGTTTATTATCGGTATTGCTGGAAGTGTAGCTGTTGGCAAGAGTACGACAGCCCGTATTTTGCAAACGCTTTTATCGCGCTGGCCTAACCATCCTAAGGTGGATTTGGTGACGACAGACGGGTTTCTCTATCCCAACCGCATTCTGGAGGAGCGCGGCTTGATGCAGCGCAAAGGATTCCCGGAAAGCTACAACACCGGGCGCCTGGTCTCTTTTTTATCCGACGTCAAATCAGGTGTTCCAGAAGTAGCCGCTCCGGTTTATTCCCATCTGGTTTACGACATCGTGCCCGATGAATGGCAGATGGTGCGGGAGCCGGATATCCTGATCGTGGAGGGCTTGAACGTCCTGCAAACGCCGCTCGACGAAAAGCAGCGAAGGATTTCAGAAGTGTTCGTCTCTGACTTCTTCGATTTCTCCATTTACGTGGATGCTCAGGAAGAAGCGATTAAAAAATGGTATATTGACCGATTCAAGCTATTGCGGCAGACAGCGTTCTCCGATCCGGCATCGTATTTCAAACGCTATGCCAGTCTGTCGGATGAGGAGGCGAATGAGGTCGCGACGGGGATCTGGAACCAGATCAACGGGACCAACCTCCGCCAAAATATCCTGCCTACACGCAGCCGCGCCCGGCTCATCCTGGAGAAGGGCGAAGATCATATGATTCAAACTGTGAAATTGAGGAAGCTGTAGCGATTGCGAAAAACCACAAGTATGAAGACCTGCTGTTTGGTCTCTGTGACAAGCGGCAGGTCTTTTTTCTTTGGAACGATCGATGCTTAAAAATTGGGGATTTGTTCCTCCTATCACCGTTTTAAAAAAATCCCTTGGAAATCGGGCTGTAGCGAGAAGAAGCATGTTTCCCTGCTCAGCTCCGTATTCCGCCCTCAAGGAAGTGTTCGCTGTCCGCTCCGAGGCGATTCGCGGGGGAGACGCAAAAGCAGTAACGCTTCGACGTCATCCCAAGGTTGCGCTCCTTTTTCCCGCGAATCGCCCCTTCGCTGGGCAGGGCTCCACAGTCGCAACGCAGGGAAACATGCTTCTTCACGAATCCGGAGCTTTAAAAAATGATTCTAAAAATATTTGGGTGGAAGCGTGATCACTGATGCAATTATCTAGATTTCCTCCTTTTATAAAGAAAATCGGATCGTTCGAAAGCATCGAAAGAGCAATGGTTGAGCTTCTCCGATGTCGGAAAGAGATCATGTTTGCTCTTCAACGAAAATGATATTCCTTTTTTTACCAAATGACTCTTCATCTGGTATAATCTTTATTTTCATCAGGTATAACTTGCTTTTCATCATTTAAAAAAAGGGAAGAAGCAGCTTGTTCGGAGAAGAATCCTGTTCCCCTGCGGTGCGACTGTGTAGCCCAGCTCAGCGGAGCAGGGGATGGCGGGAAAAAGGGCCGCAACCTTGGGATGACCTCGAAGCGAGGCGGCTTTTGCGGACCCCCGCCAGCCGCTGTGGAGCGGACAGTAAATCCCCCCTTGCGGGCGGAGTACGGAGCCAAGCAGGGGAACAGGATTCTTCTCACTGCAGCCCCGTTACACGTACCAAAGCCACGGGTTTACTCCCAAAGCGGATGCAAAGGGTCCAAAGTAGATGCAATGGCCAGCCCAAAGCAGGTGCAAAGAGCACAGGTTTAATCCGAGGAAGATGCAGAAGCACAGTTCACACCCATGCGTATGCTCAAGAGATTAAAGCCTGCTACATTTGATCCAGCAGACGCTTCAGCTTCCTTTCGTTTTCCCGCCGTTTTTTCCGCAGCTGGCGATCCTCCTCGGAAAGCGCACGCAACAGGGAAAAGCACAGCAAAGTCAAGATGACGGCAAAAGGCAGCGCTGCCACGATGGAGGCCGTCTGCAATCCCTGCAGCCCGCCGCTCAAGAGCAGCACGACGGCGATAGAGGACTGCAGGATTCCCCAGATGATTTTGATCGGGTTGGAGGGATTCATCCTGCCGTCTGAGGAAAGCATCCCCAGGACAAATGTGGCCGAGTCGGCAGAAGTGATGAAGAAGATGATGATCAGCACAGTGGCCGCAACCGACAGCATATAGCCCAGAGGAAGCTGCTCCAGGGTTGTAAACAAGGCGAGGGAAACGTCATTTTTGACGGCTTCACCGATCGGAGCACCCTCGTATATTTCCAGATGCAGAGCGGTTCCCCCGAATACGGAAAACCAGATAAAGCTGAGCAGGGTCGGGGCCAACAGGACACCGATCACAAACTCTTTAATCGTCCGACCTCGCGATATCCTGGCGATAAACGTACCGACAAAGGGTGCCCAGGCAATCCACCAGGCCCAGTAAAAGAGGGTCCAGTTCGCAATCCAGTTGCTTTCCGTAAAGGGAGTCAGGCGCATGCTCATGGAGACCAGATTTTGCAGGTAGCTCCCGAGTGTGTTGGTAAAGTTGTCAAAGAGAAAGGCGGTGGGACCCAGCAGGAGCGTCAGCAGCAACAGGACGGAGGCCAGGAGCAGATTGGCATTGCTCAAAAGCTTGATGCCTTTGTCCAGGCCCGAGGTGGCGGAAAACAGATACATGACGGTAATGATGACGATGACGGTGATTTGAACCGTCGTAGTGCCGGGCACATGAAAGAGATGGGACAAACCGCCGGTGATCTGCAATGTCCCCAGACCGAGAGAGGTCGCCACGCCAAAAGCGGTGGCAATGACGGCCAGAATGTCAATGGCCTTGCCGATCGGACCGTTTACCCTGTCTCCCAGAAGAGGGGCAAAGGCAGACGAGATCAAGCCTTTGGCTCCTTTGCGAAATTGAAAGTATGCAAGTGTGAGCGCGATCACGGCATAAATTCCCCAGGGATGCAGGCCCCAGTGAAAAAAAACATAGCGCATGGCTGTGCGTGCAGCTTCGGGAGTCTCGGCTTCAACCCCAACCGGAGGAGAGAAGTAATGGGACACCGGCTCTGCTACTCCCCAAAAGACCAATCCAATCCCCATTCCCGCACTAAACAGCATGGCAAACCACGAGAGAGTCGAGTATTCCGGCTCATCTTCATCATCTCCCAGACGGATATTGCCGTATTTGCTGAACGCCAGGTAAATGCCAAATACCAGGAAGAAAAAAGTAACCAGAAGATAGAACCAGCCAAAGTTGGACGTGGTGAAAGAAAGGACGTTTGTTGCTGTGTCTGTCAACTGGGAAGGAGCGAGGATCCCCCACAGGACAAACAGGATAACCACCGTCAGCGAGAGGGTTAATGTCATGTCATACCTCCTGATCCATGCAACTTGCTCTCCCGTTTTTTCTTTTATCAATGGTTTAGCGTCCCACGAAAGCTGCCTGTTTATCCCAGCATAGATGGAGGAAGCGGTGAAAAACGAAGTCAACGATGAAAGTCTGTGTCAGCGGCCAAAACGCTCAGCTCCGGGAGCAAACATCTCAATAAAATGACGGGCCGCTTTGGAGAGGTGGCGCTCACTCTGCCAGACGATCGCGGAGGAGGAAGCAATAGAAGTGCCCGTAATCTCCAAACAGCCGAGCTGGGCATGTGACTGTGTTTCCCAAGCAGAACGGGGAACAATGGACGAGCCGATTCCTGCCCGCACCATGCTGACGATGAGCGGCAGATCGGGACATTCACAGATGACATGGGGATGGACCCCGAGGCTGGCGAACTCTTTTACCAGCAGTTCATAAATGCCTAACCCGGGTGTGCTGGGCATAATCAAAGGGAGATGGGCAATGTCACGCATCTGAATCTGGCTTTGGCCGAAAAGCGGTGATGAAGCAGGCACGATCAGGACAAAGCTCTCCTCCACGAGCGGGATGGTGGTGCAATGCGCGAGCGAATGCGGAAGCCTCACAATCGCCACTTCGATGGTCCGTTGCTCTAGCCACTGGCTGAGAAGCTGGGTATCCCCTTTCCAGACCTTGTACGTGATCAACGGGTATCGGGCTTGAAACTGCCGGATCTGATCGGGCAAGCCATAAGAGGATAGCGCGCTCACGCCGATCGAGAGAACGCCGCGCACGCCCTCGCCTGTCTCCTTCACTTCCGCGAGCGCTTCCTCCATCTGGTGAACGAGGTTCAGCGCTTGCTTGTACAAAGCGTGGCCAGCCTGCGTCAGGGAGATTTTTTTACCCGTTCTCTCCACCAGCGAGACGCCGAGCTCCTCCTCCATCTGCTTCAGTTGCTGGCTCAGTGGGGGTTGGGCCATTCGCAAACGGCGGGCAGCACTGGTAATCTGCCCTTCCTCAGCGATGGCGATAAAATAGCGCAATTGCCGGATATCCATGGGGGACCCCTGCCTTTCATATGAAAATGATATGATAAAAAGATAAAACAGATATTTTTCATATCGATAAAGCTATGATAGCATAAGTCTGGTTGTACAACATGAGTTAGCTCAAGAAAGAAGGAAGGTACAAAGGACATGCGTCAGGTATTGGAACGGCTGTTTCATCTGCGTGCAGAGGAAACGACTGTGAAACAAGAAATCATCGCCGGCTTTATCGGGTTTATTACGATTGTCTATATTATGGCGGTAAACGCGTCGATTTTGGCGGATGCCGGAATTCCGTTTGAGGCCGGTATCCTGGCAACGGTCCTGACTGCGTTTGCGGGCTCGCTGCTGATGGCTTTTTGGGCAAATGCGCCGATTATTCTGGTCCCGGGGATGGGGATTAATGCTCTGTTTACCTATACGCTTTGCCATGCCATGGGGCTGCCTTGGCAGGAAGCGCTGGCTACCGTGTTTTTATCGGGGGTAATCTTTTCCGTCATCGCCTTTACACGGGCCGCCGCCGTGCTGTCCGCTGCCATTCCCCATTCGCTGAAAGAAGCCATTACGGTGGGGATCGGCTTGTTCCTCACTTTTATCGGACTGCAAAAAGGCGGTCTGATCGTCACACATCCCTCTACCTTCGTGGCGCTGGGGGATCTGTCCAACCCGCAGGTATGGGTGACGCTGGCCACACTGATCGTAACGGTCGTCTTGTTTGTTCGCAATATACCGGGCAACTTTTTGATCGGGATTGTAACCGGAACAGCTTTGGCCTGGGTACTGGGAGTGATTCAGCCCGGACAGGGATTGACGGGGCTTTCACTGGATGCCTATCGGGAGGTCTTCGCTGGATTTACCTTTGATCGCATGGTCACGCTTCCGTTTTGGGTCGCTACCTTTTCGCTGACGATGGTGATCGTCTTTGAAAATATCGGACTCGTGCACGGCCATACCCAGATGATGGGGCAGCCGCAGAAGTTTCGCCGCAGCCTGCAGGCCAGCGCTTTGTCTGTGGGGCTGTCAGGACTGTTCGGCACCAGCCCGACGGTTGCCACGGTAGAATCGGCTGCGGGCATTGCAGCCGGGGCGCGTACCGGATTGGCTTCCCTCGTGACGGGTCTAATGTTTCTGCTGTCGTTGTTCTTTTTGCCGCTGGTCAAAATGATTCCAGACAGCGCTATCGCTCCGGTGCTGATCATTATCGGTGCCTTGATGCTCCAAAACGTGCAAAACATAAACCTGCGTGATTTTTCCGAGGGGTTCCCTGCCTTTCTCATCATCGCGCTGATCCCGCTCTCGTACAGCATCGTGGATGGCATTGCCTTTGGTTTTGTGGCCTATCCGCTGATCAAGCTGGCTTTGGGCAAAAGAAGAGAAGTGCCGGCACTGCTGTATGTCGTCGCCGGATTGTTCTTGCTCAATATGGTATTGCCGATGCTAACCTGAGCGGTGGCGTAAGGAAAAGCCGTCTCTGGCACGAAACTGTGCCGGGGGCGGCTTTTTCATCGGTAAAAAAATCCGATAATTGACAATGATAATCTTTTTCAATTAACATAAAAGCAAGGAATTTGGCACAAATCTGGAAAGAAGGGTGATTCGCGATGTTTATTGAGACAAAGGCCATCACGGTGAAAGAAGGCACCTCCCATCTGGTGGTGGAGCGTTTCCGTCAGGAGGGCGCGATTGAGAAGTCTGAAGGCTTTATCGATTTGAGTGTGTTGGTGAAAAAAGTCCGCAGAGTCGACGAAGAAGTCATCGTCATGATTCGTTGGGAATCGGAAGAGGCCTGGAAAAAATGGGAGAAGAGCGAGGCTCACCTGGAAGGGCACAGACAGAGCAGAGGTAAGCCAAAGCCGGAGCATGTAATTCAGGTGACGCATGGCGTCTACGACGTGCAAGCGATCAAGACGCCGTAAAAAACGGAAGAGCTGCGTGTGCTGATGAGTGGAAAAAAAGGCCGCTGGGAAGAATAGGCGTGTACGTAAGCCCGAACGACAAGAAAGGGAAAGGAGCTGGACAGCTTGTCGATTCGCATCGGAGTAGACAGCTTGGGCGAAGTGAAAATACCGGGTGATGCTCTTTACGGACCGCAGACACAGCGCGCTGTGGAGAATTTCCCCATCAGCGGCCTGAGGCTGCCGCGTGCCTTTATCCGGGCCCAGGGCTTGATCAAGGCTTCGGCTGCTTATTCGAACATGGTCAACGGACAGCTTGATGAAAAGAAGGCCCGCGCCATCATTCAGGCGGCGGAGGAAGTGATCGAGGGAAAATGGGATGACCAGTTCGTGGTCGATGCTTTTCAGGCCGGGGCTGGAACCTCCCAAAATATGAATGCCAACGAAGTGATTGCCAACCGTGCGACTCAGCTTCTCGGCGGGCAAATCGATCAAGGGTTGATCCATCCCAATGACGAGGTCAACATGGCCCAGTCGACCAATGATACCATTCACGTCGCCATCAATATTGCCGGGGCGGAGCTGGTCCATCACAAGCTGCTGCCTGCCCTGGACAAAACGGTTCAGGTGCTGTGGAGCAAGGCCGAGCAATTTATGGGCATTATCAAAGCGGGCCGCACCCATCTGCAGGATGCGGTACCGATCCGGATGGGACAGGAATTTTCCGGCTATGCGCAGTCCTTTGAGAACGCGGCCGAGCGGATTCGCCAGAGCGCGTCCAGATTGTACGAAATCGGACTGGGCGGCAATGCTGTCGGCACGGGGATCAATGCCCACCCGCAGTATGCCGAACGGGCGATTCAGGAGATTGCCCGCCGGACTGGACTGCCCTTTGTCCAGCCGCGCAACCGTTTTGCCTTTATGCAAAATACCTCGGCTGCGCTGGAAGTGCATTCGGCTCTGAAGGAGCTGGCTGTTCACGTCATCAAGGTAACGAGCGATCTGCGGCTTTTAAGCTCCGGTCCGCGCACTGGTCTGGCGGAGGTGCGCCTGCCAGCCGTACAGCCAGGCTCGTCGATCATGCCCGGGAAGGTGAATCCGGTCATGCTGGAGATGTCCTACATGGTGGCCGCGCAGGTGATCGGCAACGACGCGACAATGACAGTAACGGGATGCGGAAGCCAGCTGGAGATCAATGTTATGATGCCGGTTATCGGCTACAATCTGCTCCAGTCGCTCACCATTCTCTCCCAGATGCTGGAGATGCTGCGTGAAAAATGCCTGGTGGGATTGGAAGCGAATGAAGCCCAGTGTGCTGCGTGGATGGAATCCAGTCTCTCGCTCGTGACCGCTCTCAATCCGCTGATTGGGTACGACAAGGCCGCCGCCTTGGCCAAGCAAGCCTTTGCCGAGGATAAGACACTTGTCCGCGTCATACAGGAAGCCGGTCTCTGGTCAAAAGAGATTGAAGAGGCGCTCCGACCCGAGCAAATGGTATAGCAGAGCGAGCTTTGGAGCAGTGGAGAAGTTGAGAAGTGGCAATGTCCCTGCGGACATGCGCCATTCTATCGATGGGTGAATATCCTGACAGAGAAAAAAGCAGAAGGAGTCAGGATAGATGAATGGTTACTGGTACGGGCCTTATGGCTATTCGACGTATGCACCAATTCGCCCGGTCTCGATGGATCGCTACGATGACCGCACAGAGGTCGTGATCAGACTGATCCAGGAGGGAATCGCAGGGGAGAGAAATGACGAGCTGTTTTACGATTACTTGATCAGTGTAGCGCCCACCCAGCAGGAGAAGGACGTCATCACCGGCATTCGTGACGATGAGCGAAAGCATCGCCGCCTGTTCCGGCAGTTGTATACCCAGTTGTCTGGTCAACAGCCCGGCCCCATCGAAGAGGGGGAGATGTTTCACAAGCCGGCCAGCTATTTGGCCGGACTGGAGCAGGCATTGCTGGGCGAGCTGAAGGCTTTTGAAAAGTACCGGACGATCTACCGGTATATTCCCCAGCAGTATCGGGACACAGTCTTTGAAATTATGACTGATGAGCTGAAGCATGCAGGCTACTACAATTGGCTGTATGCGAAAAATAAATAAGCACTACCGGAAAAAAGTAGGAGTCGGCAAGCTTTTTTGCGTAGTGCCCAAGTCATAACCGTCTGGAGCCATTCTGTGGCTTTAGACGGTTTTTTGCTAAATAAAGGAGGAGTGGGCAAAAATTCATGTAACATTCACATAACATTTAGAAAACTTCTATAAAATCTGGAAATGCAAGAAGAAAGAACAAACCTGCGAGGAGGGAAAAAGCAATGAGCAATACCCGGAAGAGGTGGAGGACAGCCTGGAAGCAGCTCGTACTGGCTGCAGTCGTCGCAATCACGACAGTGCTACCGCTTGGTTTGACACCATCGACGTGGGCAAAAGTGGCCGAGCATGTTGTAATCAGCGAGATTTACGGTGCAGGCGGCAATTCTGGCGCACGGTTTCAGCACGACTACATTGCGTTGTACAACCCCAGCGGACAGGCTGTCCCGGTCAACAACTGGTCCGTCCAGTACGCGGCCGCAGACAAAGAAAACTGGCTGGTGACGAAGCTTTCCGGCAGCATCTCTGCCCACAGCTACTATCTGGTTCGGCTGGCGAGCGGCGGTGCCGTTGGAGCAGCGTTGCCTGCAGCAGATGCGACAGGCAGCACCAATATTTCTGCGACACAGGGAAAAGTGGCACTGGTCAACCACACGACCGCGCTGACGGGAAATCCGGTGGGCGACCCTGCTGTTGTTGATTTTGTTGGCTATGGGAAAGCGAATGCCTACGAGGGAGCGAGTCCCGCACCGGCACCTTCAGCGACCAAAAGCATTGTGCGTAAAAGCAATGCCACTGGCGTGATTCCAGGGAAAGGAAATGCTTGGGACAGTGACAACAACGGCGACGACTTCCTTCTTTCCGAACCGCAGCCGAAAAACAGCCAAAGTCCGGCAGAACCGCCTGGGGAAGGCAGCGGGGAACCGGGAGAAGAATGGCCGGAAGCGCAGCCGATCAGTGAAGTCCGGCTGGCCGCATCGGGAACACTGGCTGCGGTTGAAGGGATTGTCACTGCCTTTTTTGAAACCGGAGGCAAAACAAATGTATTTCTGCAGGATGAATCCGCCGGGATGGTCATTCGTGCCTCCGGGCTTGGCCAGATCGTTCAGATTGGAGACAAGCTCAAAGCAAAGGGACGGGTAAATGATTATTACGGCCTTCCCCAGCTGGAACCGGCCAAGGCGAGCGATGTCGCCATCACCCAGAAACAAGCAGGAGTGCCAACGCCGAAGCAAATCATCTCGACCGACTTCGCCGCAGACAACGGTGAGCAGTACGAAGCCGAGCTGGTCACCATCCGCAATGTAAAGGCAGAGTCCCGAGACAGCAAAGGCAACGTGACACTGAGCGATTCCTTTGGCACCTTTCTCGCCAAGCCATATGACGCCTCGCTGCTGAAGCCGGGAGCTGTTTATGAGAGCCTGACAGGCGTGATGACGTATGACTTCAACGAGTACAAGCTGATCCCCCGATTTGCCGAAGATGTGATCGGCGAGGGGGGAGGCCAGCCGGAAGCATTGCGCATTCATGACATCCAGGGCAGGTCCCATCGTTCTCCCTATGAAGGAGCAAATGTGTCGGGCGTAGAGGGGATTGTGACGGCTGTTGTGAAGAGCGGATCGAGTACGGCCGGTTTTTACATGCAGGACCCCCAGCCGGATGATGATCCATTTACCTCCGAAGGGATCTATGTTTATAAGCCGAGTGCAGCCGTTCGCCCGGGCGATCTGGTCGAAGTGAGCGGCGTAGTAAAGGAATACGTCAGCAAAAGCAGAGAGGCCACTGATCTGACATTGACCGAGATCGAGGCCACTGGCATCACCGTCAAGATGAGAGATCTGCCCTTGCCCGAGCCAGTCATTTTGGGTGAGGACGGGTATCGGTATCCGACGAAGACGATCGATAGTGACAGCTTTTCCGTGTTTAATCCTGATGTAGACGGGATTGACTTCTGGGAGAGTCTGGAGGGAATGCTGGTCCAGGTCAACAATCCCCGCGTGGTAGGCGTGACCAAAACGTTTAGCAATCCGCCGAGCGTGGAATTTGTCATTGTCTCCGACGATGCGGACCCTGACAAGGTGAGAACGCCATCGGGCGGTTTGCCCATCACAGCGGACAACTACAACCCAGAGCGAATCACTGTGGGGGACCGACTCGTGGCTGGCGCTCCCAATGTGAAGGTGGGGGATACCTTTGACGGACCGATCGTCGGTATCATCGACTACAGCTTTGCCAACTTCAAGCTGTACAACATCGCACCGCTGCCTGCGCCGATCGACGGCGGATTTGAGCGGCAAGTGACAACGTTGACACCAAAGGAAGACCGTTTGACCATCGCAACCTACAACATTGAGAATTTCTCGGCCCGTGACACGCCGCAAAAGATTAACGGATTGGCTCAGTCGATTGTTCACAATTTGAAGCAGCCCGATATCATCGCAGTTGTGGAGATGCAGGACAACAACGGCCCGCAGGATAACGGAGTGACCGACGCCAGCCAATCGGCACAGGCGTTGATCGACGCCATATCTCGCGCGGGCGGGCAGCCTTATCGTTATGTCGACATAGCGCCTGAGGACAAGCGGGACGGCGGACAGCCGGGAGGCAATATCCGTGTCGGCTTCCTCTACAACCCGGAGCGTGTCAAGCTGGCAGATCGTCCGGCCGGAGACGCGGTGACAGCCGTCAGGGTGGAAGCAGAAGCGGGGAAAGCCCATCTCTCGCACAATCCGGGACGGATCGATCCGCTCCATCCGGCGTTTACAGACAGCCGCAAACCGCTGGCCGCCGAGTTTCTATTTCACGATCAGTCCGTTATCGTCATCGCCAACCATTTTAATTCCAAAGGCGGAGACAGCCCTCTCTACGGCAACCAGCAGCCTCCTGTGCTGGTCAGCGAGCTGCAGCGTGTGGAGATTGCCAAAGTCGTCAACGGCTTTGTCAAAGAGATCCAGGCAGCAGATCCGAAGGCCAATGTCGTCGTGTTGGGCGACCTCAATGATTTTCCGTTTTCTCTTCCGCTGCGCACACTGGAAGGGAAGGAATTGATTAATCTGGTCGGGGAGCTTCCTCTGGGAGAGCAGTACACCTACAACTACCAAGGAAACGCGCAGGTGCTGGATCAGATTCTCGTCAGCAACCATTTGGCCGACAGGGCAAAGGTCGAGATCGTCCATATCAATGCAGACTTTACAGAAGCCCATGGGCGAGTGAGTGACCATGATCCGGTCCTGGCCCAGCTTGCGCTTGCGGACAACTCCGGGCCGTCACCTGGAGAGGGAACGCTGGAGAAGCAGCGGGCGCTCAATCTGGCCGCTGCGAAGAAGATTCGCGTATCCACGGATGAAGCGAGCATTCTGGAAGAGGTCGATCTGGTGGTGAAAAGCCTGCAAAAGCTGATCCGCGCAGAGGAGATCACCGCTTCTGACAAATGGTCTGCAATCTCTCATACCATCACAACCGTGCTCGGCGCGACAGTGGAACAAGCCGATCAGGGGATCGTGAAAGAGAGTACGCTGGCCCGGCTGATTACGGATTTTCTCAAGGATGTATTTGAACCTGCGATCCGTTCAACAGACCTGACAGATCGGGTAGCCGGTCGACAGGCGTTAGTCGCTCTGGACGATTTGCTGAAAACGGCTGTACTTCCGCTTGATGTAGGAGAAAGGACGAGGGAGCTGGCAGCAGAACTATCGTCCGTAGCCGAAACATTGCTGGCAGCAGGCGGTACGCTCCATGTAGAGCGCGGCGATCTGATTCGGGTGACCGACCCGCAGGCAGAGATTGTGCTCTCCGTGCTGGGAGCGTTGGCGGAGGCGTTGGAAGAGCACGCAGGGCAGGTCTGGTTTGAACCGACGCTGTCCATCCGGGTAAAGGATGCCGGTGATCAGGCGGCAGAGGCAGCCGTCACACTTTCCGCAGAAGTGATGTCGCGTTTGGCTGACAGCAAGGCCGCAGTCAAGGCAGAGTGGTCCAGCGGGGCCTGGGTGCTGCTGTCCGAAGAGGTGATCAACCGATATGGGGACGAAGAGCTGGGGATCACGCTGGAGTCGGTTGACTCCCCGGAGAGTGCAAGCAATGTGAAGCCCGCAAGCGGCGTGTATGAGTGGGTGCTGCTCGTTGACGGCAAGCGCGTACAAAGCATGGACAATGGAGAAGCATTGCTCGGTATCCCTGTAGAGGCGGATGCAACCCGAAATCTGAATGTGTTTACGTATAGTGGGAATAAATGGGAGAAACTGACGGATAAGAAGGGCAATCCGGTTCGTATTACTTGGACGAAGAATACCGCTGTATTTTCCACGGCCCACACCGGCTTCCTCGTGATCGGTGAAGAAAAGCAACAAGAGGAAACGCCGAAGGTGCGTACGCTGATCTTCAATGAAAATCATTTCATGCTGAAACCGGGAGAGGAAGCGCAAATCCAGGTGACGGCCAATCTGGGCAATGGCGGAAAAGTGGATGTGACGCACGACGATGAAATCCGCTATGAATCAGCCGATCCTGAGCTTGTCTCGGTCAGTCCCACAGGCGAGATACGCGTCTCGGACACCGCGAAAGAGAAGGATCGGACGCAGATTGCGATTTCCTACGGAGGCAAAACGGCTACGATAAAGGTTACGGTGAAAAAGAGATAGAATCTGGATAGGGTGTTAGCAAGAGAGGGTGTCCCCATGTCTCATTGAGACGGAAGGACACCCTCTTTGATGAAAGATTGCCCGTTTCAGGTTGTTCGCATTTCCTGTAAAATAAAAATTGGAAAAAGTACGAACACGAGCAGGATGTCCGGGTGGACAGACCCTGCATGAAGAACATAGATCGTCTTTCCAGCCGTACAGCGCAACAAAGTACGCCGGGATAGGTACGCCGGGAAAGGCGCAGGATCGAAAATGGGAATGAAGGGAGCGAAGATGGAGTGACAGATACCCAGAACCAATCGCGCACAGAGACTGTGACGCATGTCATTGGCGCGATGAAAAAGGATATGGAGAATTCATCGTTTACGCTGAATGTCCTGGCAAAAATCGCCATGTACAGTCCGTTTCACTTCAACCGGATGTTCCAATCCGTCACAGGTGTCACGGCACGCCAGTTCTTGGCTGCCCTGCGCCTGGATCGCGCCAAGGAGTATCTGGCCACCAGCGACCTGCCGATTACCGAGATCGGGCAGCAGGTCGGGTACAACAGCTATGGAACGTTTTCCACCCGTTTTGCCAAACTGGTGGGTCTCTCCCCGCAACAGTTTCGTCAGCAGGTCGATTTGTGCAAAGAACGCATGCGAGCTTATTACGAGAGGAAGCGGGACCACGCGCCTCTCCCAGCTGTGTATGCAGGTCTGAGTGGAACGGTAGCAGCCCCGGAAAATTTCGAGGGCCCCATCTGCATCGGTTTGTTCACCAAGCCGATCCCGATGGGGCCACCTGTCGCCTGTACGATGGTGTTTCAATCCGGTTCCTTCTGGATCCCGCCTGTACCTGATGGGACCTACTATCTGCTCTCAGCGGCATTTACCTGGGATGACCCGCTGATGGAATATTTCCTCCCTCGCAACAACTTGCGGGGAAAGGCAGCGGGGGCCATTTGCATCAAGGAAGGGCAGACACTCGGAGAAACCGATATTGTTCTGCGTCCGCCCCGCGTCTATGATCCTCCCATCCACATTTCTTTGCCGCTGCTGATTCATCAGTTTTTGAACAAAGCCGAGGGCCTTGAACAGAAGGGAAACGGTACGTAATCCCAAATTCGAGAGGCGCCGGAGGGATGAAGCCAGAGAGATGATGCCGAGGGGATGAATCGCCCCGTGAAGGTGTCGTCTTACTCTTTGGCCCGCTTCCAGTATTCATAGGCATGTACCGCATTGCCCCTGTAGGAAGGGTGATCTGCCAACAGCTCTGGCAGCAAGGAAAGCTGCCTGCGCATCTCTGCTTTTCCCTCCTCGTGAAAGGAGACGTAATCCCCTTCGCTGCTCTCTTTCATCTCTACAGCGATGATCGCCTTTTTCCCCAGTTCGTCGGCGAATCTCAGCTCGTCCTCCACGATGGCCGCAATCCCTCCTGGTCCGGCGGCTTGGTCGCGAAAAGCCATCAGCGTGATGTGGTCATGCTGGGCGATCATCCACTTGCTAAAAGAAGTGCCGGGATCATCAGGCACATCGAATCGGTCCAGCCAGACAGCAAGATCGCTGCTCGTCTGCAGTTGGCTGTCCTCTTTGGTCTCCCGGACAAATGCTTCGATATTCCCCATCCATTGACGCAGGACCCGATCCGGATCTTCGCGCCACGCCGGCAATACATAAGGCTCAATATCCAGATGAATGCCTCGAAACTGTTCGCTTGGCGAAGCATGCTTGTTGTAATTCTTTACGTAACGCACCAGCTTCAGCATCCGCTCCCGGTAAGCTTCCTGTGCCCATAACGGGTGACCGCCCATCGCATGGACCTCGATTCCTGCTGCCGTCGCTTTTCCGACCAGCTCCCGATAGACCTCGTAGGGCTGCTCCAGATCGAGCCTGACATACAAGAGGTTGATGCCCTCCAGCTTGGCAAAAGAGAGAATTTCATCCGCTTCCTGGACTGCGACATCCGCATGCCAGATGTAGGTACCCAGCAACGGCTCTTTGTCGGGTGGCGGCGGTGTCTGTGGCGATTCTGTTTGTCGAAGGTTTTGCCAATAGCGATAATCGTGGACGGCGATTCCCGCAAAGGAAGGATGGATGCGAAGTCTTTCGGCAGTCTGCTCCAGCACCCGGTTCATGACTTCTTCCCCCGCGCCATGAAAAGTGGTATGGGCCTCCCCCGGCATTTCTTTTGCATTGACCGCAATGACCACGGATTTGCCCAGCCGGTCAGCAATGCCCAGTTCGTTTTTGACCAGTGCCTCGATTCCGTTGCTGCCGTCCAAGCTGTTGCGGTAGGCCATCAAGGTAACATGGTCAAATGTCTCGATCATCCATTCGCTCACAGAGCGTTCAGGGTCGTTCGGGACGGGCGTATCATCCAGCCAGAATGCCAGATCTGCGCTCACTTCCAAATCCGCTTCCTCTTTGACCTGTTCCACAAAAACTTGCATGTTGGCAACCCATTGCTGCAAAACCTGCGTCTGATTACTGTCCCACGCCGGAAGAAGATACGGCTCGATATCGAGATGAATCCCAGCGATACGTTCATCCGGCTGTGCCTCTCTGTTGTAGCGATGGACCCAATCCACCAGCTCCATCATCCGTTCCCGATGCGCAGTCAATGCCCAGGCTGGATGGCCTCCCAGAGCGTGCACGTTGATCCCCGCTTTGCTGGCGGCTCTGAGAAAAGAGCGATAGTGGCTGAACGGCTTTTGTCTGTCGATGTGCAGATAGATGGTATTGATCCCGTTTTCCCGGGCAAATTGCAGAATCTCCTGTTGCTGGGTGGCGCTCATTTCGGCCTGCCAAATCCACGTCGCTTTTATGGTTTTCTCCGGAGAGGAAAAGCCGACAAGAATTCCTGCAGTCATACAGAGAAGCGTGAACAAGAATCGAGAGAGCTTCATTTTTTTGTTCCTCCATCAAAAAGTTGCGTATCCAGGCTTGTCCGACTTGTCTTGATAGGGGTGACGCCAAATTTTTTTCATCGTAGTACAGGTAGGCGATCCCTCACAAGCTCAGAAAAGCCTAGTTTCTTGTGAAAAAACACCCAACGTGATGAGAGAGGCAAAAAAACAGGGCCAACCCTCCCAGATGACGCCAGTGTCCTGCTGCGGCGCATCGGAAAAGAGGGCTAGCCCTGTGTAAAGAGAAGAGATATTTCGTTTTATGAAACCAAAAATGGGCTGATCAGCATGGTCGATTAGAGGCGGGCCATGCCCATCGCTGTTTCCACTTTGTGCAGCATTTCTCCCGCCACCTTGTTAGCCTTTTCAGCTCCGGCGGAGAGGATCTCATCCAGCTCGGGGGAGGAGAACAGCTCGTGAAAACGGTCCTGAATCGGTTTCAGCGTATCCACGACCACCTCGGCCAGATCGCTTTTGAAGGCGCCATAGCCTTTTCCTTCGTACATGGCCTCCAGCTCGGCAATGGTTTTGCCGGAGCAGAGAGAGTAGATGGTCAACAGGTTGGAAATCGCCGGTTTGTTTTCCTTGTCGAAGCGAATGGCATTGTCAGAGTCCGTTTGCGCCCGCTTCACCTTTTTCACGATCGTATCCGGATCATCCAGCATGGAGATGAAGCCTCCCTGGTTCGGGTCCGATTTGCTCATTTTTTTCGTGCCATCCTGCAGGGACATAATGCGCGCGCCCACTTCGGCGACGCGGACATCCGGGATGGTAAAGATTTCGCCGTACCGGTGGTTAAAGCGGGTTGCCAGATCGCGGGTCAGCTCCAGATGCTGCTTCTGATCCTCGCCGACCGGGACAAAATCGGTGTTGTACAGCAGGATGTCGGCCGCCATGAGCGGCGGGTAAGCCAACAGACCGCCAGGAACAGATTCGCCGCGTCCCGAGGATTTGTCTTTAAATTGGGTCATGCGCTCCAGCTCCCCGACGTATGAGGTGCAGAGCATGATCCAGCCGAGCTTGGCGTGGGCCGGGACTTCCGACTGGATAAACAGGGTTACCTTTTCAGGATCAAGCCCGACGGCCAAATAGAGCGCAGCCAATCGGCGGATGTTCTCCTTGAGCACAGCCGGTTCTTGCGGCACCGTGATCGCATGCTGATCGACAATGCAATAAAAACAGTTGAATTCATCCTGGAGCGGAACGAAATGCTTCATTGCTCCCAGATAGTTGCCCAGGGTGAGAATGCCGCTGGGCTGAATGCCGGAAAAAATGGTTTTCATAACTACATCGCTCTCCTTTCCAAATTGACAACGAAAATAAAAAAGGTCCACTCGTCCAAATAGGGACGAATGAACCGTGGTGCCACCCTTGTTATTCCACTACTGCCGTCACGGGCAGAGATAGAATCGCTCTCGTTTCCGCAAGTAAATCTACGGAAAGTCCTTTTGTAACGTGAGGACATGCACGCCAGGGCCTACTGCCGCACAGGGCGGGTTCGGGCTGGGGCTCGGAAGGCCATTCAACATCCATTTGACACTGATTTGCACCAACCATCAGCTCTCTGGGGTCTCCTGCGATGTTTACTCTTCTTCGTCAACGCCGTATTGTCATCCTTTGAAAAGTTATTTTACTCCCAACCGGAAAAGAAATCAACTGGTGATTGACAGAATGTTCCTGCCGGTATACAACCGAAAGTACAAAGGCGTTTTGTCGAGGGAGAAATTGAGGTAGAATTCTCTTCTATATGGAAATTTTCGTCTGGTAAAAGGAAAATCCTACAGTAACCAATGAAGCCGCAAAAACAGAAGCATATACGAAGCAAGTGCAAAGCAGGCGCTGATGCAGAAGTGGAATTGGAAACCGAAGAATTACCGCATGAAAGCATGAAAGAGGGAGCCTATTTGAAGCTGCGTTTGGGTTTATTGGGAGCGGATGATACGCTGGAGCTCATCCGTTCCGTTGTCTGCCACTATCCAGAAATTGAGCCGCTTCCCATCGTCTATCACGACGAGGAAGAGATTGTGAAGCTGTTGGAGCCGCATGTCGACGAAGCCCATATGTGGCTGTTTTCCGGCCAGGTACCGTATGCGATGGCGAAGGAATGGGGAAAAATCCAGAAGCCGATGGCCTATATCCCGCATACCGGTGCCAGCCTCTACCGGACTCTGCTGCATATCGTTCATGAGGAACAGCTCAAGATCAGCGAGCTTAGTTTTGATACGATCCCGCTGGAGGAGTTTGCCCAGATGCTGGAAGAGTCGGGGATAGCGAAGACTGCCATCTGGCTGAAATCATATGAGGGCGCGATTCGGGCAAGCGAGCTGGCTGACTTCCATGAACAGCTTTGGCGTGAGGGGAAGACGAGAGCGGCTGTTACCTGTCTGCGGACGGCAGAGCTGGAGTGCAAGCGCAGAGGCGTCCCTGTTTACCGCGTGCTACCGACGCGCGCCGGAATCGAATCCATCCTGAGCATGCTGCTGCGCACACATGAAATGCTCCTTTTCAAAGATTCGCAAATCGCCGTCCAGTTGATCGAGCTGGATTCGTTGACGGGAATGACTTCGGAAACGTTTTCTACAGATGAGCTGTATCAGCTGGAACAGGAGTCGACTGAAAGGCTGCAGCGCTATGCTAAACAAATACAGGGATCGTTGAAGACGACAGGACCGGGCCGTTATGTGATCTATACCACGCGTGGGATTTTGGGGGATTTCACAAAGGGCTTCACGACTGCTCCCCATTTCTCTGAACTGCTTGGCATCAAAGACGAGCTGGTCATCTCCGGCATCGGCATCGGCAAAACGGCCTATGAAGCGGAAATTCACGCCGGAACCGCTCTCTTGCATGCCAAAAGAAGCGGGCCAGGTGCCTGGATGGTCTTTTTTGATGACAAGCAGATTGCCGGGCCGCTTGGAAAAAGCGAGCAGATCACCTTCAGCGGCGCGTCTGATCAGTTGCAGGAGGTCAGCCGTCTGACATCCCTCAGTGTTCAAACTCTGAGCAAGCTGCAATCGATTTTGAAAAAGCGCGGCTCTTCGGAAATCAATGCCCATGAACTGGCGATGCATATGCAAATCCTGCCGCGCAGCGCCCGCCGTATTCTGATCGAACTGGAGTCGAAAGGGATCGCTCGGGTCGTCGGGGAAGACAATCCTCACCCGCGAGGCAGGCCGCGCAAGGTGTACCGGATCACGCTGTGAAAAAGACGAGGGGGGAAACAATGTGGGGAGAATGATGGATAGGAAACAATGGTATCGGTTACTCGGTTATTTTGGGTATTCGCTATTCTTTGGCTTCGTCTTACTGCTCTTGTTGGAAGTGCAAGGGATACTGAAAGAACAAGTGGGAATGACCTACCGGCCTTTGCCCCTTATTATGTTTTCATCGCTCATGCCGATTGCTCTCGGTATCCTGGCAGCGATTCCGGGATTTGTCCGTGTGTACAGGATGGCAGGGAAATGGGCCTATGACTGGATTCGCTGTCTGGCCATTGGCCTGCCTGCCTTTGTCGGTGCTTTTTATCTCGTGTTCTATTTTTCTGGTTCGCTCGGGGAGTTTTTGCCATTCAAAGAAGTGTTCTTGAAATCGGGGACTTTCTTAACACAGCTCAGTGGATTTATTCTAGGCTACACCTTGCTTCATTCTGTGGGAAAGAAGGAAAACGGTTCATAGGCACGCTAAGTGCGAGAGCAAGAGTATTTTTATAGATGGGCAAGGACCGCTGTTGACATCGCCATAAAAATGGCGTATTTTTTTCTTAGATAGTTAGATAATTGTCTAAATGTCTAAAAGAAGGGTTTTCAAAAAGGTCGTGATTTTTGTGAATGAGACGTTTAAAGCACTGGCTGACCCGACGCGACGCCAGATCATCCGGCTGTTGAAAGAAAAAGACATGACAGCGGGAGAGATCGCCGATCATTTTTCGATGACAAAGCCAAGCATCTCTCATCATTTGAACTCGTTAAAACAAGCGAAGCTGATTCTCGATGAGCGCCAGGGACAACATATCGTTTATTCGCTAAATACGACAGTCGTCCAGGATGTTATGGGCTGGTTTTTGGAAATCATGACTGAGAAAAAGCCTGGGAAGGAGTGAACATATGAATCGAATCATTGCATTAGTGATCTTGCTCGTACCGACTATACTGGGTATCTATGTGTACGACGATCTTCCAGAACAGTTGGCCATCCACTTCGGACCGAGTGGAGAACCTGACGGCTTTCAAAGCAAAGGGTCGTTTCTGGTCGTGTATTCGCTATTAGGCATCGCGATTGTAGGGGGACTTGAGTTCTTTCGCTTTATCGATCCGAAGAAGCAAAACTATGAGAAGTTTCTCAGAGCCTTCTCGATCATGCGCATCCTCATTGCGCTGATCTTGAGCGTCACTTTCTGCTTCCTACTGGTGTTCAATCTGGGGATCGAAACGATTGGTCCAGGCGTTTTTGCCAAGCTGCTGGTCGGCACGATGTGGGTGCTCATCGGCAATTACCTGCCTCAAGTACGAGATAACTACTTTATTGGGATACGCACACCGTGGACGCTGGCCAGTGAAGAAGTGTGGCGAAAAACACACCGCTTCTCGGGGCCGCTTTGGGTGATTGCCGGAATCGTGATGATCCTGATGGTCTTGGTCCCGATTACCCGGTCATCGACGTGGCCGATGTTTATCGTCCTGGGAATATCCGTCATCGTACCTACGATTTACTCCTATATCGTTTTTCGGAATATAGGGAGGACGAATCATGGAGCATAACCATGAGAACAAGAAAGGGCCAGCATTTGGAAAGTCCTATTTGATCCTTTTTGCTGCAGGTCTGGCCGGAATCATTGCGCTGGTTCCCATCTCTGTCAAACAGCTTCAAAATCTTCCCGGGTTGCCTGTGATGCCCTTTGGCATGCTCATCGTATTATCCATGCTGCAGCCGTTGATCCTTTTGGTGATTGCACTCGCTTTTGGCACCTGGATGGCTCCACGGGCCGGGCTTACCTCCCTGCTCATGAACAGAGCGACGCGAGGTGAGCCGATTTGGAGCCGCCTTCGTCCGCAATTGACTGCAGCCATCCTCGCGGGTATCGTGGCAGCTGTTCTCCTGCCTTTGCTCGATGCACTCTTTCAGCCCTGGCTGCCGGCCAGCCTGTCTCAAGAGGCGCCTCCCAGAGATCTCGTCTTCACCGTCAGTGCCATGCTGTATGGGGGGATTACAGAAGAATTGCTGCTGCGCTGGGGGATGATGTCTGTTTTGGCCTGGGTGGGCTGGCGTCTGTTCCAGCGGCACGAGGAGCGCCCGGGACGTTCGGTCATGGTGATCGCGATTCTGATTAGCGCCGTTCTGTTCGGCATTGGTCATCTGGGAGCTGTCGCGGTCCTGGCACCGCTCACGCCGGTTCTCATTCTCCGTACCATCCTGTTGAACGCCGTCGGGGGAATTATATTCGGCTGGCTGTTCTGGAAGCGCAGCCTGGAAGCGGCGATGATCGCCCATGCTACCGCCCATGTGGTCATGACGCTGATCGCTCAGATCCTCATCCTGTTTGTTTGATCTGCCTTTGCATTTTATCGTCAAGCCACACTTCTGCAAGGGAGACCGATTTAATTGATAGCAGATTCAGCCGGGAGCGCACCCGGCTGTTTTTTCATGTTTGATCTTTTCAAAATAACCCGACTATTATACAATTTGGGCACAACCGTAAATCAACCGTTAATCCATAGAAGAAACCAAATGACAGGGGAAGTTGAGGTGAAAACGTATGATCAATCCAGATAGGCTCTGGGAGCGGTTAATGCGTTTGGGAGAAATCGGAAAACAGGAGTCGGGTGGTATTACGAGGCTCTCTTTTACACCCGAGGAGAGAGCGGCGAAGGATCTCGTTCGCAGCTTTATGCTGGAGGCGGGGCTTTCGGTAAGAGAAGACGCAGTCGGCAATCTGATTGGACGGTGGGAGGGGCGCAATCCGGAAGCGCCTGTCGTGCTTGTCGGATCACATATCGACTCGGTTTTTAACGGGGGCAATTTTGACGGTCCGCTTGGCGTCATGGCCGGAGTGGAGATCCTGCACGCGATGCAGGAACAGAACATCGTGACAGAACATCCGATCGAAGTGATCGCCTTTACCGACGAAGAAGGAACACGCTTCAGCTACGGCATGATCGGCAGCCGCGGCATTGCCGGCATTCTGGAACGAAGCGAGCTGGTGCACTCTGACAAAGACGGGATATCGATCGAAGAGGCGATGCGGCAAAATGGTTTGGACCCGGATGCGATCGGCGAGGCGGCACGGCCGAAGGGAAGTGTCAAAGCCTATGTAGAACTGCATATCGAGCAGGGAAAGGTCCTGGAGAGCCGCAATCTCTCTGTAGGGGTCGTCAACGGAGTAGCTGGTCCGCTGTGGATGAAATTTATCCTCGAAGGGGAAGCGGGACACGCTGGCGCGACACCGATGACACTTCGCCGCGATCCTTTGGCAGCAGCGGCGGAAATCATGCTGGCCATCGAGCAGGAGGCAGGGCAAACGGACGCGGCGGTCGGCACGGTCGGACAGATGCAGGTATTCCCCGGTGGAGTCAATATCATTCCGGGCCGCGTAGAGTTTTCCCTCGATCTGCGTGATGTGGATCAGTCGATTCTCGATCGTGTGGAAGCCCAGATTGTCAGCCGGGCTGAGCACATCTGTGAAAAGCGGGGCATTGCCCTCAAGGTAGAGCTGCTGCAGCGCATTCCGCCTGTTATCTGCTCCGAGGAAATTCAGCAGGCAGCAAGAAACGCCTGTGAATCGCTTGGCTTTGAACCTTTTACCATGCCGAGCGGCGCTGGACATGACTGCATGCAGTTGACCGGACTTTGCCCGGTCGGAATGATTTTTGCGCGTTCACAAAAGGGCATTAGCCACAATCCTGCTGAATATACCACAAAAGAAGACTGTGCAGACGGAGCCAACGTTCTGTACAAAACAGTTCTCTCCCTGGCCGTGGAAGCATAGCCGGACCAGGCAGGGATCATATCGTTTCAACGGACATTACTCATCGGAAACAGGAGGGGTTCGAGGATGACGACGACAGCCACACTCAATCTGGAGGCAGAACAGATCAAAGAGCAGGTCATTGCTTGGAGACGCTATTTGCATCAGTATCCGGAGCTGTCCTTTCACGAGGAGAAAACGGCACAATTTGTCTATGACACATTGGTCTCTTTTGGAAATCTGGAGGTACGAAGACCGACCAAAACCAGTGTGGTAGCCAGGCTGATCGGGCCGGAGCCAGGAAAGGTTTTGGCGATGCGTGCCGATATGGACGCGTTGCCGATTACCGAAGAAAATGATTTCGAATTCGCTTCGAAAAATCCCGGCGTGATGCACGCATGCGGACATGATGGACATACGGCCGTGCTGCTGGGCGCAGCCAAAATTCTCTCTGGCATGAAAGATCGGATCAAAGGAGAGGTCCGCTTTCTGTTTCAGCATGCGGAGGAGATTTACCCGGGCGGAGCAGAAGAAATGGTGCAGGCAGGTGTGATGGACGGGGTTGACCTGGTCATCGGAGCGCATCTCTGGTCGACATTGGACTACGGAAAAGTAGGGATTTGTCCCGGTCCGATGATGGCCGCACCCGATGCCTTCAGCATCACCGTAACAGGCAAAGGGGGACACGCTGCACTGCCGCATCAGACGATAGACAGCATTGCCATCGCGGCACAGGTCGTCACGAATCTGCAGCACGTCGTCTCTCGCAACACCGATCCGCTGGATAATCTGGTTGTCTCCGTCACGAAATTTATCGGCGGGACGGCTTACAACGTCATCCCCGGCTCCGTCAGCATTCTCGGAACCGTTCGCAGCTTTGACCAGAAGCTGCGCGAATCGACAGCAGCTCTGATGGAGCGCGTCGTCAAGGGAATTACGGAAGCGCACGGGGCCAGCTACGAATTTGAATACTCCTATGGCTATCGTCCGGTGATCAATGACCAGGAAGTGACCCAACTGATGGAAAGTGTCGTCGTGGAAACGTTGGGACAGGATTGGGTTGATCATATGAAGCCGAATATGGGCGGTGAGGATTTTTCTGCCTTCCAGCAAAAAGCGCCAGGCTGCTTCTTTTATGTGGGAGCTGGCAACAAGGAAAAGGGAATCGTCCATCCGCATCACCATCCGTTGTTTACCGTGGATGAGGATGCACTTGAAGTGGGCGTGAAAATGTTTGTCAACGCTGCACGCAAGGTCGTCATGAAACCAGAAGCATAACAGGCACCAAACCAAATCGGCAGCACAGGGTTGTTCCGTCGGAGGGAGTTCCTCCGGCCGGGGCGGCCCCTTTTTTTGTTTACGGGCACCAGGGGAATTCTCTTTTCAATTCAAGTAAATTCTTTTTCAATTAAAATAAATTCCTTTTCAATTAAAGCGAAACAACCGATGCCAAAACGACGTTTTCCGTTGAGCGTCTTTAAGCCGAGCAAGCTCCTGCTTGGTCGAAATGATGTCACTCATCGCTTTGGTCAATCTCCGGTCCCGTTCTTTCAGACTGTTGCGGATAAACGTGCCCTGCTGCTCAATTTGTTCCATCAGAGACATCTGTACGGCCTCCTGATGCTGCACGTGTTTGGCCAGGGCTTGAAGCTTTTCTTCCAGGTGATCGACGTGGGAGCTGGTTCGCAGCGCCAGGGCGGCAGCGTTTTCGGCAAGGGCAGGATTGCTGGCGGGAGCGTTGTTTGCGGGTAGAACAGGGGCCAGACTGAGCGAGGCAGCGGATTCTTTTCGAGCATGCTGGTGGGAAGATTGATTGGCAACGGTAAGGGCGGCGTCTTCAAGCGGCATCATTTGCTCTTTGGTCAAATGAAAAAACCTGCGCATCGCAATCACGTCAGCGGGCCTGTACTCACGCCTGTTTTGAGCATCGCGCTGAAACCAGTACCCCTGCTGCTCCAAGAGCATGCTCCATTTTCGGAGTGTACTGGCTCCAATGCCCAGCATTTCGGCTACATCCCGTCCGGAGTAGGTTTTTTCCTTGGCGACCAATTCAATGACGTTTTTCAAAGGCGATCCCTCCGTTCCTGCGAAAGTTTTCTGAACGTTACGACTGATATATGATAGTCTTTTCGATGAGTGGAGAAAAATTCCTGTGGCCAACCGTGCGACAAATTCTATCAGCGTTCGTTGTAAAAGGAGAGAAAGAGTCAAATAATGGACCAAGGTCCGCTTTGGTTGAACTACTTTGCATGCACATAGAATACAGATAAAAGAGGGTTTAACCATGGCATTCCGCGATCAAGCACAAAAGCTGTTGGGGGAGCCTCATTTTCTCAGGCTGCCTTTGATCGGCAGCCTTACACAGTGTTTGACAATGGAAAAGCGTCGCAAAAAAACCTTGCCAGTTCATCAGTGGGGATGGATAATAATAGAAAAATACTCATTATTCCTACGTGTTAGA
Organism: Brevibacillus ruminantium; assembly: GCF_023746555.1. Lineage (NCBI taxonomy): Bacteria > Bacillati > Bacillota > Bacilli > Caryophanales > Paenibacillaceae > Brevibacillus > Brevibacillus ruminantium. The sequence goes on along the minus strand of NZ_CP098755.1, from coordinate 4,131,232 downwards.
TCGGGAAAGAGGAGGCGCTCATGCGTATTATCGATCTGTCTCAGGTGTTTGAACCAGGAATGCCGCAGTATCCAGGTCAGCCGGATGTCGTTTTTCAGCAGGTTGCACGTGTAGAGTCAGACGGGTATCAGGTGACGGACTTCCACTCAGTCGTTCATGTCGGTACGCATTGTGATGCGCCGGCTCATTTCATCCCGAATGGCGAGACGATTGATTCGATTCCCCTGGAGCGATTTGTCGGAGAGGCGGTCATCGTGGATGTCAAGCTGGATGGCAGTCAGCGAGAACTCGGTCCTGCTGTGCTGGAAGGAGCGGATATTCGTCCAGGTGATATTGTTCTGTTTCGCACAGGACTCAGCGAAAAATGGGGAACGGCTGCGTACGAAAATGAATTCCCCTATTTTGGAGAAGAACTGGCAAAGGAATTGGTGGCACGCGGAGTGCGGGCCATTGGACTTGATTTCATCTCCCCTGACCCGATCGAGACCGAAACCTTTCCCGCACATCATATATTTCTCGGCAATAAGCTGGGCATCGTGGAAAACCTGAGAAATCTGGATGTGATTGACCGCGAGCGCGTCTTTTTTGCTGCTGCTCCGCTGAATATCAAAGGGAGCGATGGTGCGTTTGCCCGTGCCTTTGCGGTTCTGTTTGATTAGAGAGCAACGAGTCCGCGAATTGACATGGATACCATTCCCACCTATGATCAAAAGAAAGATCAGGAAGAAGGAAGGGAATGCGCATGTTGGAGATCAAGTACCACGGTCACTCCTGTGTCCAGCTTACCAGCGAAGAACATTCGATCATCATCGACCCGTTCATCTCGGGAAACCCGCAGGCCGCTACAAAGCTGTCTGACATTCGGGTTCAGTACATTCTCTTGACACATGGACATGAGGATCACATCCTGGACGCAGTTGAATTAGCAAAGCAAAACGACGCGACGATTATCGCCACCTTTGAGCTGGCCAACTACCTGGGCTGGCAGGGGGCCAAAACGATGGCGCTCAATCTGGGCGGGTCTGCCGCGTTTCCGTTTGGCCGCGTCAAAATGACACAAGCCTTCCACAGCTCCGGCATGGTTTTTTCCGAGGACAACCGGATCGTCTATTTGGGCATGCCCGGCGGCTTCCTCGTAACCATGGGCGGAAAAACGGTTTACCATGCAGGCGATACAGGTCTGTTCGGCGATATGAAAATGCTGGGCGAGCGTCATGACATCGATGTGGCCCTTCTGCCGATCGGCGATGTTTTCACGATGGGGCCAGAGGATGCCCAGACCGCTGCGGAATGGGTAGGGGCCAAGCTTGTCGTACCGATCCATTACAATACGTTCCCGCCGATCAAACAGGATGGCCAGGCATTTGTAGACAGCCTGAAAGAAAAAGGAATCGACGGGATCGTACTGAAACCGGGCGAGTCGACAAGTCTCTAAGGCATCAACCTTTCAAAAGATCGAGGAAATTTTGCGCTGGCTTGGACAGGTAGTAGTCCTTTAGCCAAATGACACCGGATGAAGCGTTCAGGGTCGCATCAGCAATCTCGAACACCTGCAGCTCATGCCCGGGATGCATCTGGAGTACCGCTTCCGGCACGATCGTGGCGCCAAAGCCAGACGACACCAATTGCAGCAGGACCGCGATATCCGAGCATTCGCCGAGGACGTACGGCTCCATGCGGCGGCGGGAAAATTCCTCCAGGATCACGTGATACACGCCGAGTCCTTCGACACTGGGCAAGATCAGAGGATGCTGGCGAATCTGTTCGTAGGTGATCGATAGGGACGAGTGCGAGAAGCGCGTAGAGGCGACAAAGCGCAGAGGTTCCGTTTTCAGATGCAGGATCGAAAAGTCATTGAGTTCCAGCGGCAGCCTGATGATCGCGAGCTCAATGGCTTTTTCTTTGACCATTTTGAGAAGCTGGTCCGATTCGTTCTGCTGGATTTTATACGAAACATGGGGATAGCTTTCCCGAAACTGCTTCAACAGCCTGGGCAAAGGCTCTGCTGAGAGTGTATTGACACCGATGCTGAGTGTTCCTTTTGTTCCCTCGCCTACCTCTTTTACCTCAATGGTAGACTCTTCGACAAAGCTGGCAATTTTGACGGCATGCTTGTACAAGATGCGTCCGGCCTCCGTCAGCTCCAGACCTCTGGCGTGCCTGATCACCAGAGTAACGCCCAATTCCTGCTCGAGATTGATCAGTTGCTGGCTAAGCGGCGGCTGAGCGAGATGAAGACGTTTGGCAGCAGCCGAAATCTGCTTCTCCTCTGCAATGGCGATAAAGTAGCGCAACTGTTTGATATCCACCAAAGACACCTCCGCTTAGATATATGAGAAAAGTAAGTGAATATAATATAAGTAATATTTTTCGTATATCAGTTGCCATGATAGCATGGAGGAAGAGAACGTGCAAAGGGAGGGGGAGGATTTGTGATCCGCCTGGCAATGACTTTCTTTTCTTCATTTTTGATTCTGGCAGGCTGCGAGGAGCCTGCCAGCACAGGGGAAGTTCTACATCATGCACAGAATATTGCAAAGGAGAGTGCGCAAAAAGTGGTGCAGGAAAATATGGGACAGGAGCTAATCAAGGCGGCGGAAAAAGGTGAAACTGCTGCGGTGCTGGAGCTGCTCAAAAAAGGTGCGGACATCAACGCTACGGATGAAAAAGGACGGACGGCGGTGCTCGCAGCCACACATGGCAATCACACAGAAACGGTCAAAGCGCTCATCGATGCCGGGGCTGATATGAATATCCGGGACAACCGTTTGGACAACGTGTTTTTGTATGCGGGCGCAGAGGGACTCCTGGATATCGTCAAGCTGGCTATTGATGCTGGTGCCGATCCCAAGCTGACGAACAGATACGGCGGGATAGCCCTGATCCCGGCGTCGGAAAGAGGGCATGTAGAGGTTGTACAGGAGCTACTCGCCCGCTCTGGCGTAAATGTCAATCACGTGAACAACCTGGGCTGGACAGCGCTGATGGAAGCGATCGTGCTCAGCGACGGGGGAGAGGCCCACCAGAAAATCGTTCAGCTGCTGATCGACCACGGAGCCGACGTGAATATTCCCGACAAGGACGGGGTTACGCCGCTTGTCCATGCGAAAAAGCGCGGATACCGGGAAATCGAGGAGATGCTGATCAAAGCCGGAGCTCGATGAACACTCCCTCCACCTACGCTTTACGTTGAGGTGGGGGTTTCTGATCTAACTGGCAACGCTATCGTAGCAAGCGCCCGTTCGAGCGTTTTCCATCTCCAAGGGAGGAGGCGATGGCACGTCTAGGCTGACAGATAATCAGCAACATGCCTTTCGGCAAGGGTCGTGACAGACCATCTACTACTTCTTGCGCTAGGCAATCCGTAGATACATTGGCGGTAAGATGGGAAAAGGAAGTTGTTGAATCCCCCCATACCAAACCTTGGCCAAAAAGTTCCCGGCACCGTGGATATCACGATGTTGCGTATAGCCGCACTTGCATTGATAGACTCTACCCGATACTTTCTTGCGCCGGGTGCAAACGGGACACGTTTGCGAGGTAAATGACTCCTCTTCTTTTCTCAGTTTGATCCGATTGACTTGCAACTTATAACCTAAATAACTTGTGGTTCTTCCAAAGGCCCATTGACTCATTCGTTGATTATGGCGGCGAGAGCGTACCTTCTTCTTTTTTCGTTTGGAGGTATGTCGTCCAACGCCATCCAACTTTCCTACAACGACCTCATTCACCTGTTGCCAGGCAGCCCACTCGACAAATTGCTTGGTGGTTTTATGAAGAGCGTCCCGTAATTGTCGTTCACTCTTGGAAAGAAGGTACTGCTTTGCCCGATTGTATTTCTTCCACTGTCGGCTGTACCTTTGGCAGTGGGACATCTTTCGTTGGAGCTCTGCGAGCTTCTTATTCCGAAGACGCCGGATGCTTCGTACTTTCCGACCGGTAATGATCACACTCTTTCCTGTCGTCGCAACCGCCGCAATGGTATGGATTTCGCCAAGGTCAATCGCACAGCGATGTTCTCCTGAAACGGTAGAGCTTTCGACTTCTGCTTCATACGTTACGGCTAGCATCAGCTTTCGATCAAACAGCAACTCAATTTCTTTGATGGTTCCTTTGGGAAGAGTGGTGACATAGACAACGAGCGGAATCTGACGCTTCCCTTTCCATATCCCACGACTCAGCTCTATGCGTCCATTTGCATGGATGGTAAACCCATCTTTCGCCCAACGGGTGTTGAAGTGTTTTTTCCGTTTGTACGGATAGCGGATGTGCGAATGACCGTTTTTCTTTGCTGCATGAGCACCATCCCGGGCACGAAGATACTTATGACATACGGCTTGGATACATTGGCTATGGAGAGGGAAACGCCGCTTGATTCTCTTCTGCAACTCAGTTTGCCCGATCCACTTGCCAGTTTCCAGATGGTATTCTTCTGCTTCTTCCAAACAGGTATTCCATACATCCGCCGAGAGGCGATTACAGGCGAAAAGTTCATCGATGACGCGGGGATGAGCGTGAAAGGACACCTTTTCTGTTCGAATCACAGTGATCGTTTCTGTGGTTGCGAGCAAGTTGAATCCTCCTTTCGATAAGAATGTACGTTCTGATTATACCATATTCAGGCACAAAAAACGCCATTCATCCCACCACTTATAGAAGTGGGGAACTTCTGGCTAATTAGGTTAAAATCCCGTTGGACAAATCGTGATGAAACGAAGGCACGTCTCATAAACTATGGCAAGAAGGTCAGATGTCAAAGGATGGGATGTGCGGTGAAAATCGGTACCTCCGCGCTGTTGTTTTTCGCCCTCTATGCGCTTTACTCATGGGCAACCTTTCTTTATCCGGAGGGTGGGGACTGGTACGAGGCGCTTGCCAAACCGCCAGGCACTCCACCTGCCAGCTTCTTCCCCGTCGTGTGGGGACTTATATCGTTATCAATTGTCCAATTAGCCAGAAGTCGGCAAATGGACGCGGAAACCCTGCTGCTGTTTTTTATCAACTGGGCGGTCATTCAGGTGTTTACCTGGCTTTTCGTTGAGAAGCATCTGCTCTTGCCAGCGGCGGTAGACACCGTGCTTGTCGCTTATTCCACCTGGCTGCTGATCAGAATGATCCGGCCCCGCAAACGAGTGGCGGCCTATCTGCTCATGCCCTGTTTGCTGTGGGCTTTGTACACGGCGTATCTGTCTTGGGGGATCTTCTTGCTCAATCGATAGATGGATGTCCTTGAATATTGCATGGGATGCTTAGAAGCATGGAAAGCCGCCGCAACTATCAGAGGGTGCGGCGGTTTATTCACTTCAGTTGCGTTTATTCACTTCAGTTGCGTTTATTCACTTCAGTTGCACTTTTTCACTTCAGTTGCACTTTTTCACTTCAGTTGCACTTTTTCACTTCGGTCGTACTTTTTTCTTTGACTGCAAACGATTCCGCAGCGGTGGATAAATAGTAAGCAAGACCAGTCTGCTGTTCCTCAAGCATCTTTCGGTGAAAGTCGTCATCCAGAAAAAAGCGCGTTCGTGCCGCAAAATCGGCGGGGCTGGTCGGATGTCCGCTCTGATTCAAGAAGGCGATATGCTCGGCAATCAGCCTGTGTACACTCTCATCATCAAATTTGACGCCCTTCGCCAGAGAATCCGCCATTCCATCGGTAAATCGCTTCGCTTCCCGTGCCATTTCATTCATCGCCTGGACCTCGGACGAGTCGATAGACGGAAGGGAAAAGTCATAGGTCTCCTCCAAATACCGTTTTTGTTCGGCCAGTGCCTCCATCCACTCCTCTTCGTCACAAAACCCCTTGAACATCTCTGTCTGATTCATCTGTTCACCGTTCTTTGCATGTGCAATCGATTCGTCCAGCGTTTGAATGACTCTTTCCAGCCGCTGCTTGCGGGCGAGCAAAAGCTCTTTCTGACTGGCGAGAATGGACAACCGTTCAGGGGCGTCTTCAAGCAGCTGTTTGATTTTTTCCAGCGGGAAATCAAGTTCCTTGTAAAACAAAATATGCTGCAGACGCTCCAGCTCTTTTGTTCCATACAGGCGGTACCCCGCTTCGTTAATCTCACATGGCAGCAGCAGCCCGATGGAATGATAGTGATGCAAAGTCTTTACCGTTACATTCGACAGGGCAGCTATCTCTTTTACCGTGTAGAGCATTTTCATTTCACTCCTTTCTGTTCACAGCATAATGGCTCCTCCTAGGTCAGAGTCAAGGCATCTCGAACGCGGAAAAACTGTTTGACTCTCCTGTCACAGGTCCGCTTTTTCCAGCTGGTGCTGCTCTGCCGCCAACCGCTTTTCCGCCCGCAAAAAGGGAAGATGGACGAGCAGCTTCAGCACCATGCCGATCCCGAGAATAACGACGGGAACAAGCAGATCATCGGAGTCAAACAAACGTCCGTACAAAGCAAAACCAAAAAAACGGGATATCGAGAATAGCATGGCCATCACGGAGACAAAGCGCCCAAGCATCGAGCTGTCCACTGTTTGCTGGTAAAAGGTGCGAAAGAATACGCCGTACGTTCCAAAGGAAAAGAACAGCAGAAAACCAATCCCTCCGAAAAAAGCGACGACCAGCCACGGAGATTGGCCGAGGAGAGAAGCAAGAGCTTCATTCTGCAAAAAAAGCAGCGGACAAACAAAGAGGAGCATCCCGAGAATCCCGATGCCGATATTGGCCGAGAGGGAATATCTTTTCTGCAGGAACATGACTGCGGCCAGCGAGCAAAGCGATCCTGCCGTCATCATGCTTTCCACCAGACCGAAATCGGTGTCGCTGCCGAGAAAAAGCTGTTTGATCATATACGGAAAGCCGACCAGAATAAAGGGAAACAGGAACAGATGAGTCAGCATCCCGTTGATCACCAGAGAGCGGATTCGGGCATCACGCGTAAATGGCTGTAAACTGGAGCGCATATCCTGTAAGATGGTGGAAGAAACGCCCGCAGTCCGTTGTGCTTCCACTCGGATGAGAGCGGCTGCGGCGCCGCACAGGCAGCACAGGATACCCCCGACCAAAAACACCGCATGCAGCCCCGCCCAACTGTAAACAACTGTACCAGCAAATGGAGCGAGGACGCGGACGGTTTCGACAACCGTCGTATCGAGCGCATTGGCGTGGGTGAGGTCCTGCTTGCGGACGATCCGCTGCAGCAGGGTGAGGGAGGCGGGGGCGACAAAAATATCGCCGGCGGCAAACAAGAGCACGATGACATAAATCATTTCCAGCCGTACGGGCATGAAGCTGGAGACAAGAAAAAACAACAGCAGCAATAATCCGCGTCCGCTATCCAGCCACATCAGAAGGCGACGCTTGTCAGCGCGGTCTACGAGGGTGCCTGCGAAAGGCCCGAGCACAAGCTGGGGAATAATCCCGAGGGCAAGCACAGAGGCAAACGAGGCTGCCGAACCCGTTGCAGCCAACGTGTACAGTGCAAGCGAAACATTCAGGAAAAGGGTTCCCGAAAGCGAGATCGATTCCCGCGTTACAAACAGAACAAAATTTCGATTGCGAAGCAAGGAAACATTCATAGAAGATACCTCCGGATCATCAGGGGTGGCTTTGCTTTATTATGACCGGGAGGAAAAGCTTCGGCGCGACAGCGGTTGCGGGAGCCATGCGGCATTCATTGCTCCTGCAAAATGGCCACGGACAAAGGAAGGGAAAAACGGCATGGACCCGATAAAAAGGCTATTGTCTGCAAAAATGGAACACTGTGCCATCACGCTTTATCAGGTGGCGGCACAATCTGCGGACGACCTGCACGATCATGAAGAGTTTTACCAAATCAGCATCCCCCTGGGCGGCTCCCCGCATATGCAATGCAACCGGGAAGTTCGGAGGGTAGCAGGGGGAGAGCGACTGGTTTTGTCGCCCGGCTATCAGCATCGTCATTTTGCAGGTGACGAGACAGCACTGATGATGCTCGTATTTGTGCAGGAGTCTTTTTTGCGAAAAGTAATGTCTGACCGATTGGAAAAGGAAGCGGGAAGCATTGAATTTGCCCCGTGGGGAAATGGAGCCACTGACAGATTTCGCCTGCTGGCGGAGAAGTCGGTCATGCAGACGATGAAAAACCCGCTGAACGTGCTGGAGCGGCAGGAGCTGGAGTGGGAATTGGCCAGTCTGTTATTGTCACTCCAGGAAGGGACCCACGCCATTCCTGCCAGAGGTGATCTTGCAGCCGTCGATCATCCTGCGATTCGCCGGGCCATAGAGCTCATCCATGACGAATCGTCCGCCGACCTGACCCTCGACAGACTGGTGGAGGTATCGGGGATCAGCAAGTACCATCTGATCCGCTTGTTTCGAGAACAGACGGGGCAAACGCCCGGACGTTTTCTGGCGGAACAACGGATAAAAAAAGCGCGAAGCCTGCTGGAGGGGACCAGTCTGGACATCACCTTCATCGCGTATGAGAGCGGCTTCGGCAGTTTGCGAACCTTTGAACGAGCCTTTAAAAATGCCTTTGGTGCAAGCCCGAGCGAATACCGTCGGCAGAGGGGAAAAAGGTGAGGCCATAAATGCCGCCATAATAAATGGAAAATGCCGTCCCGCGACAGGACGGCATTGTTTCGTTCTCCTGATCCCCTACAGCCCTTCGACCAACCGGGCAGCACGACTGGCGGCTTCCCGTTGAATTTCTTCCCAGGAGAGGGTCGTCAGCTGGCGCTCTCTCATCAGGATTTGTCCGTTTACGATAACGGTGTCGACGTCTGAGCCATTGACGCTGTAGGCGACCAATGAAAACGGATTGTGAATGGGCTGCAGGTGCGGCTGATTCAAGTCGATCAGGATCAGGTCGGCCTTTCTGCCCGCCTCCAGCGTCCCGACCTCATGATCGATGCCGAGCAGCTTGGCGCTCTCGATCGTGGCCATGCGCAGGGCTTCTTCGGCTGACAACTGTGTTGGGTCGCCGTAGTCCAGCTTTTGCATCCAGGTCGCGGCCTTGATCTCGGCAAACATGTCCAGCGTGGTGGCGCTTCCGGCACCGTCCGTTCCCAGTCCGACCGTGATGCCGTGCTTTTTCAGCTCCATGACAGGAGCGATCCCGCAGCCCAGCTTCAGATTGCTGACCGGATTATGGGCGACACCGCCGCGTATGCCGCGAAGGAAATTGATATCCCGGCGCGTGAGATGCACGGCGTGAGCGAGCAGGACATGCGTATGCTCGAACATGCCGAGATGATAGAGATACTCTGTGGGCGTCTCGCCGTACTGTTCTCTGATTTTGACGATTTCTTCTTTCGTCTCGGCCAGGTGAATATGCAGCGGAATTCCACGCTCCCGGGCCAGAGCGATCACCTCGCGAAGCGGTTCCGGCGGGCAGGTGTAGGGAGCGTGCGGGCCAAACATCGTCGTGATGCGGCCTTCTCCGGCACCGGACCATTTTTCAACGAGATCGATGCCTTCCCTCATTCTCTTGCCGCCGTCGTCCTGTAAAAAGACCAGCCCGCGGGTAAGGGAAGCGCGCATTCCGCTCTCTACGACAGCGTGAGCGACCGCGTCCATGCAGACGTACATATCGGCAAACGTCGTGGTGCCCGATCGGATCATTTCCGCGATAGCCAGCTTCGTCCCCCAGTAAACATCCTCTTCGGTCATCCTCGCCTCGGCGGGAAGCATTTTTTTATCCAGCCAATCCATCAGCTTCAAGTCATCGGAAAAACCGCGAAGCAGCGACATGGCCCCGTGATTATGAGCGTTGATCAGTCCCGGCATGACCGCCTTGCCTTTTGCCTCGATCATCTGATCAGCCGGTTGCGTGATAGACGGCGCTACCGCGAGGATATCCTCCCCCTCGATCAGAATATCGCCGATGAACGGCTCCTCTCCTTCTTTCATGGTCAGGATCGTTCCCTGTTTGATCAGGATTCGTTTCATAGCTTATTCCTCCTCATCGTTTTCTGCGGTTTTCAGTCTAAGCCTTCACGCAAGGGAAAGGTCAAGCGACGCATAGAAAAAAGTAATCTTTCAGCAGGACTTTTTCGAAAAAAACGTAATATTATTTAATATCAGGGAATTGACTAATGAAATAAAATTTCATACAATGTAGGAAAGAAATGGTAAAAAGGGTCGGTGTGTGGATGTTACACGGAGGACTTGTCAGTATTCAGGCCATCATAGAGGAATTAAAACCTTCCGAGCGCAAGGTGGCAGAATTTATCCTGGCCCATCCGGAAGAAGTGGTCAAGCTTTCCGTACAAAAGCTGGCGGAGTTAAGCGGTGTCTCCGAGGCGACGATTATCCGGTTGACCCGCTCTCTCAATATGAAAGGATTTCAGGAATTGAAGCTGCGTATCGCTGGCGATCTGAACAAGCAGACGACGATGGGCAGCTACCAGGAAATCATGATGGAAGGTTCTGTCGATTCGATCATGCAGGCGGTAAGCTGGAATAATATTCAGTCGATCCAGGATACGTTATCCGTCCTCTCCGGGGATGAAGTGACGCGTGCAGTGGAAGCGCTTGCAAACGCCCGCAAAATCGACGTTTACGGAGTGGGGGCTTCCGCAGTTATTGCTGCTGATATCCGGCAAAAGTTTTCCCGCATCAATCTCTGGTGTGAAGCGTATTCCGATTTCCATGCACAACTGACCTCGGCTGTGACCCTGTCGGTGCGGGACGTAGCATTCGGCATCTCTTACTCGGGGCAGACGGAGGACATCATCCAGACTTTGACAGAAGCCAAGCAGCAGGGAGCGACGATCATCACCCTGACCAAATTTGGCCCCTCTCCGGTTGCCGAGCTGGCTGATATCAAGCTGTTTACCAGTTCGGTTGAAAAAAGCATCCGCAGCGGAGCGATGGCTTCCCGGATGGCTCAGTTGAACGTGATCGATATCCTGTTTATCACAATGGTCAGCAAACAGCAGGATGAAGTGATTCCGCTGTTGGAAAAGACGCGGCTGGCGGTCAGCCGCAACAAACGCTCGTAACGAGAGGGGAGGAGGACAACTGATGGAAGCAGTGGGCCATTTACTGCGGGGATGGATCGCCGAGGGTTTACTGCCGGGAGCGGCTCTTCGCGTCCTTTACCGGGGAGAGGTGGTGTATGCCTGTGATGTCGGTAGGACCAGCATCACGGAAGAGGGCCTTCCCGTGACGAGTGAAACGCTGTTTGATTTGGCATCGTTGACCAAGGTGACAGCTACGCTCCCGGCTCTTCTGCTCCTGCTGCAGGAGGGCAGGCTGCAGGAAAATGATCCCCTCTCCCGCTACTTCCCGGACTGTCCCCCGGATAAAGGGCGGATTACCATCGACCAGTTGCTTACTCATACCTCCGGCTTGCCCGCTGACCTGAGCGAGCGAAGCCGGGATGGACAGATCGCTCTGCCTGAGCTGTTGTATCAGATGTCGCTGCTTCACGCACCAGGAGAACGCGTGGTTTACAGTGACCTCGGCATGATCTGGCTGGGGCTGCTAGTGGAGCAGCTCACAGGCGAGTCCTTGGAGACCTTTCTCTCTGACCGCATGTGGATGCCACTGGAGATGAAGCATACCTGTTTTCGCCCCTCTGCCGAACGTTTTCCGAATATTGCGTCTACCGAGTTTTGCCGCCTGACCCATCGGTATATTACCGGTGAGGTCCACGATGAGAAGGCGTTTGTCATGGGCGGTATTGCCGGCCATGCCGGTCTTTTTTCCACAGCCGACGACCTGTGCCGCTACGCCCGCATGTGGCTGACCGGAACTCCGCCGCTGCTTGCAAGTGAGCTTCGAAACCATGCCATTCAATGCTTAACCGAAGGAAAAGGGGGCAGACGCGGATGGGGATGGGAGATCAACGGCCATGGAGGCGGAAACAGCTGCGGCAGCAGATTTTCTCCCTCCAGCTTTGGGCATACGGGGTTTACGGGAACCAGTCTCTGGCTGGACCCGGTTCAGGAGATGGCGGTCATCTTTCTGACCAATGCCGTGCATCTCGGTAGGCAGCATCGCTTGCGCCAGCTTCGGCCAATTCTTCACGATGCGGTCACGGCTCATTTATCAGGGGCCTGACATAAAACTGCCAAGCGCCAAGGCAGTAGCGGAAAAAAAGGGGGAGGATGTTTCAATGAGGAGGTTCCGTGTTCAGGGGTATGTATCCGTGGTGCTGTCTCTCTTGCTCGTGCTTGCCGGCTGTAGCGGAGGGTCAGGCTCCACACCGTCGGCTAGCGATCAAAGCGGCGGACAAACGGCAAGTCCCGGCAGCAGCGGTGGTGGCGGTTCAGGCGGTGGCACGGGCGGCGAGAAAGTAACCGTTTCGATGCATAGCTGGCGCGTGGAAGATACGGAGGGCTACAAAAAAATCATCGCCGCTTTTGAAAAAGAGAATCCGAACATCAAGATCGAGTTCAAGCCGTTTAAAGCAACGGAATACAACACGATACTAAACACCGCCCTGCAAAGTGAAAGCGGGCCGGATATCCTGCAGCTTCGCCCGTATGCACCTGGTGTTTCCCTCGCTGAAGCCGGACATCTGGAGCCGCTGGACAATTTGCCAGGCATTCAAAACTTCCCCAAAGACGTTCTCGCAGCAGCCACCGCAAAGGATGGCAAGGTATACGGCGTCCCCCTCTCGCTCAATTCGACCCAAATCTACTACAACAAAAAATTATTTGAGCAGCACGGTCTAAAAGAGCCATCATCCTGGGATGAACTGATCAGCACGGCCAAAACCCTGAAAGAAAAAGGCATCGTTCCGTTTGCTTTCGGAGCCAAGGAAGGCTGGCTGCTGTCGCTCAGCCATGGTGTGATCGCACCTGGTACGTACAACGGAAATGGCTTCGTCGAAAAGATCGTCAAGGGCGAGGCTGATTTCAAAAGTCCAGAGTTCCTCAAATCTATTCAGAGGATGAAAGAACTGGTCCCCTACTTCCCGGACAACTTTGTCGGGCTAGATTTGAATGATACGCGGACGATGTTCTTTACCGAAAAGGCAGCCATGTTTATCAACGGCAGCTTTGAGCTGGAAGGCATACAAAAGATGAATCCGGATCTGGCGCTCGATTTCTTCCCGATGCCGACAGAGGATGGCAAAAAGGTGCTGACGACCTGGGTAGATGGCTCCTATGCAGTCAACTCCAAAGCGAAGCACAAGCAGGAAGCGCTCAAATTTTTGGAGTTTATGGCGACGCAGCAATTTGGCGAGCTGTTCGCCAATGAGTTTAAACGAATCAGTGCCATCCCGGGTGTGAAAACAAGCGATCCGCTGGTGAACAAGATGGCGGAGCTGTCGGCATCCAGCTCGACACCTTACCTGATGGTCGTCTATTTTGCGGAAGGCAAGCCGACGACAAAGCAAACCCTGGAAAATGACCTGCAAGGGATGTACCTCGAAAAGATGACGCCGGAGCAAGTCGTTGAGGATGTGCAAAATTCAGCGGCGAGCTGGTTCCCTGGATTCAAAAAGTAAACGGCTGTAGAAAACAGCAACCGTACGGAGCAGAAAAGCGAAACGGGCGGCAGGGGCATTCCTGTTTCTTTGCCGCCCCATGATGCCGGGGGTGGTCTGTATGGACGTAAGCGCACCCGAGAGGCAGCAGGGGAAATCGAGGGGGAAGGCGAAAGCACGCTGGCTGCTGCACCTGTTTCCCCTGCCAGCCCTCATTATTTACGCACTTTTTGTGGTCTATCCGATCATCTCCGCTTTTACATACAGCATGTACGAGTGGAATGGGATCGCTCGGGGCGCGTTTGTGGGGATCAAAAATTTCCTCACGCTGTTTCAGGTAGAACCTTTTAACAAGATGTTCTGGAATGCGTTTGGACACAATGTCATCTACTTTGTCGTGGAAATGGTGGTCCAGAATGGCATCGCATTTGCCCTCGCGTATGTCATCTATCGAAAGATACGGGGAGCCGGGTTTCTCAAGATCGCCTATTTCATGCCGCGGCTGCTGTCGGTGATTATCGTCGGGTTTCTGTGGAAATTGATTCTGAATCCCAATTACGGTGCGCTCAATACGTTCCTGGGAAAGCTGGGGCTGGAGGAATGGGCCAAGCCGTGGCTGGGAGAACCCGACACAGCGCTGCTTGCTATTATTCTAGTCAACTGCTGGTTCGGCATCGGCTTCGCTGTTCTGATCTTTCTGGCTGGCTTGCAATCGATTCCGGAGGAGCTGATCGAGGCAGCCAGACTGGATGGGGCCAGTGGAGTCACGCTTTTAGTCAAAATCATTTTGCCGCTGGTGATGCCCTCGATTACGATCATGACGGTGTTTACCTTTATTCAGGCCTTTGAAGCGTTTGAACTGATCTATGCCATGCAGGGCTCGATGGGTGAACCGTTTTATTCGACGGATACACTGGCTGTCTATTTCTACCGCCTGGCGTTCAGCAGTTCCGGCGGAGCGGGCGATGTATCGATCGGACTGGGCTCAGCATTGGCCGTTGTGCTGTTTGTCATCGTGGCCTCCGTTTCGGCCGTCTCCCTGCGCCTGATGCGGAAACGGGAGGTTCAGCACTGAGCGGGCGAAACGCAGCGCAGTCGATTGCAGGGCCGCCAATTGCAGGCCTGCAATGAACGGTCTATCCCCATGTTTGGGAGTTGCCAACGCAAAGGAGGTGAGCAGCTTGCTATCCAAAATCAGCTCGCGTTCCCTGCAATATGTTTTCGCCTACTTGTTCGTGCTGGTTTCGCTTTACCCCATCGTGCTGATGGTCAGCTCGTCGCTGAAAACCAATGCGGAGATTTTCACAAATCCGCTCTCGTTACCAGGATCATTCCATTTCGATACCTACCGCAAGCTTTGGGAAGCTGTGCCGTTTGCCGACTTTCTGATCAACAGCGCCGTCGTCAGTGTCACATCGGTGGTGCTGATCGCTGTCAGCTCCTCGATGGCAGCCTTTTACCTGGCGCGCTTTTCCTACAGGTGGACAGGATGGCTCTATTTCTTTTTTGTCATGGGCTTGATGATTCCCGTCAAGCTGGGGATCGTTCCGTTGTTTTTGCTGATGAAAAAGCTGGGACTGCTCAATTCGCTCTGGTCGTTGATTCTCATCTATACAGCGAGTGGGATTCCCATCTCGGTCTTTATTCTGACCGGTTTTTTTCGGACGCTGCCGGTGGAGCTGGAGGAAGCCGCGCGGATCGACGGCTGCAACCATTTCCAGGTCTTTTGGAAGGTACTGCTGCCGCTGATTCGTCCGGCGCTGGGCACGGTAGTGATCATCAACTTTATTCACGCCTGGAACGACTTTTTCTTTCCGCTGATCTTTATCCAGAAAGATACGCTGAAAACCATACCCGTGGGCATGATGGTGCTTTTCGGGGAGTACGAGACGGACTGGAGTCTGCTGTTCGCAGGACTTACCCTGTCTGCTCTGCCGATGATCGTTGTCTTTCTCTTGGCGTCCAGGCAATTTATGGAAGGGTTGACCGCAGGTGCAGTTAAATAAAAAGCAAAGCTGGTTTATCGGTTTGGATGGGGGAGGGACCAAAACAAAAGCCGCCCTCTGCGATTCGGCCGGCAGGATTGTCGGCCTGGCGGAAGGTGAGGGGAGCAATCCCCTTTCCCGGCCATGGGAACAGGTGAGGGAGACGCTGCAGGTACTGATGGAGCAGGTGTGCAGGCGAGCTGGCGTGGGAGCTGACGAGGTGGCAGGAGTTTTTCTCGGCTTGGCCGGTGCGGACCGTCCGCAGGTAAAAGCGTGGATTGAGGATGCTTTTCTGCCAGTCTGGGGTGAACGCCTCCACATCGACAATGATGCGGTCGCCGCACTGTACTCCGGTACATGGGGGAGTCCCGGGATCGTGCTGATTGCCGGCACAGGCTCGATCGCCTATGCGGTGGCAAAGGACGGCCGACGCCATCGGGTGGGCGGTTGGGGATATCTGCTCGGAGACGAGGGGAGCGGCTATGATCTCGGCAGGCAAACCGTAGTCGCTGTGCTGAGGGCCTGGGACGGGCGGGGAGAGCAGACACTGCTCAGTGAACTGCTCCTCAGACACTACGGGATCGAACAGCCGGATCAGTTTATCGCTCGCTTCTACAGCTCGCCAAACCCGCGCAAAGAACTGGCGGAAGCAAGCGTCCTGGCCGAGCAGGCGGCAGCCTCCGGCGACCCGCTTGCAATCCGGTTAATCCAGCAAGCGGCCGATTCTTTGGGGGAGCTTGTGGAGACGTGCAGAACCCGTGCAGGCCAGGATTTGCCGGTCGTTCTGGCCGGAGGATTGCTGGCAGCCGATACGCTGCTGCGAAGACAGTTGCTGCGCTCATCCCGCTATCCGGTCGTCATCCCGGAAGCGCCGCCGGTGGCTGGCTGCCTGGCAGCGGCACTGCTGCGAGTGAATCTGCCCGTGGATAAGCAGGTGAAGGCCAGGCTTGCAGCTTGGGAAACAGATGGAGTAGAGGAGGACACCCATGACGGAGAACTTGCATGAGTTGACGACAGAAATGCGCAATCAAGCGAGCTTGATGCTGGATCGGATGACCAGCCTGGAAATCCTGACGCTGATGAACGAAGAGGATAAAAAAGTGGCGGGTGCGGTCGAGCAGGTTTTGCCGGAGGTGGCCAGGGCGGTCGATATGATCGCCTGCGCCCTTGAGCGGGGGGGACGGCTTTTCTATTTTGGTGCGGGCACCAGCGGCCGCTTGGGTGTGCTGGATGCTTCCGAGTGTCCACCCACCTTTGGCACGGACCCGCAGTTGGTGCGGGGAGTCATCGCCGGCGGCTCGGTAGCGTTGGTGGAAGCGATCGAGGGAGCGGAGGATTCGGCCGACAGAGGAAAAGAAGATGTGAGGGAGAATGGCGTTCGATCCGGGGATGTGGTCGTCGGTATTGCAGCCAGCGGCCGTACGCCCTATGTGATGGGTGCCCTGGAAGAGGCAAAGGCCTGTCAGGCAACGACGATCTCGCTTTCCTGCAATCCCGCGCCGGACATCGCACATGGCGCTGATCTGTCCATCAACATCGTCGTCGGTCCGGAGGTCGTGACCGGCTCAACGCGGCTCAAAGCGGGGACGGCGACCAAAATGGTCCTCAACATGCTGACGACAGCCACGATGGTTCATCTGGGCAAGGTATACGGCAATCTGATGGTCAATGTGCAGGCAACCAACCAGAAGCTGCGTGAGCGGGCCAAGCATATCGTCATGGAGGTGGCGGGCGCCGGTTATGAGGAAGCAGAACAGTTGATCGCGTTGGCCGATGGAGATGCACGCGTGGCCATCGTCATGAAAAAGACAGGGCTTGCGGCTCCGGAAGCGCGTGATCGGTTGAGCCGGGCCGGCGGCAAATTGCGACAGGTGATCGGGGACTTGTAAATAGTCGTGAACGCATCGGCAACGAAACAATTGCTGCCGTTTTCCTTCCAGATGAAGGTATCTCTTTACTTGGGATACCTCTTTTTTTCGTAAAGAAATGTCCGCTCCGCATCAGAGAACAAATACACCAAAGCCAGGAGGGCCACGGTTCTTGTCCTCCGCCGGAGCAGCCGCGCACGAAATACGTGCGTGCCATCCCTTTGCGGTACAGGCTTTTGGAAGTATTCACCTTCAAATCGGCATTGAGGGATGGCAAGAACTGAGCGAATAGAGTATCATGAGTGATACATAGCAGAACAGAACATCACAGGCTATTTCCGAAATGAGGGGTAGCCGTTTTCTCGTATTTTGGCAGGCAGAACAATAACGGAGGAAGAAGGGAGCGGAAGCAAATGAGCGACTGGTCTCAAACAAATACCGTGCTGACAGCGGGATTTGCTCAGATTCCAAAGGGAACCACGCTGTACGAGGTGTCTACAGTGGTTGGCTGCGTGCTGATTATCGATGTGGACAAAGAAGTGATCTGCGACGCAAGCTTCACGTTCTACATGGATAAGACCAGCGATTTTCTGGCTGGTCTGCTCAGGGGCAGGTCCGTAGCAAACGGGATGGCCGAAATCACCCCTGTGGTGCAGGATCGTTTTCTGGGGCCGGGCCAAGGAGCCGTGCTGCAGGCAATTCGGGGAGCTGTGGAACGCTTCATGGAGAAAAAAAGGCAGTCTTGATACTCAACATCCAGGTCTGACATGCGAAGGGGATTTGCCCGAGTGTACGAGGGGGTTATTCATGGAAGAGAAGGCGAAGCTCAGCGAAGAGTTCGAACTGCATCTGCTTGAACGTTACAATCATTGGCTGACCCATATTGAAGCTGTCCATCACGAGGAAGTGGTAGCTGTCAAGAAAGAACTGAGCGGAGTTTTAACGGAAGCCAAGCAAGAAAAGCATGCCCGGATTTTAGGGGAAATCGTGCAGCTTCATGAAAAGGTAACGCATTTATCCTGGCTATCTGAACATTTGAAAATTTTACACGACCTCAGTCATACCTTTTCGAAAACCTATGATGAAAAAGAAATTCTGGCCAAAGCCTTTGAGCTTGTCTCCCGCGTCATGCGGACCGATGCATTTTTTATCGCGTTCTATGATGAAGGGGATGACGAAATCAACATCTCAATTACTATTGACGACGGAGTCAATTACGGTCCGCTGAAGATTCCATACGGAGAAGGGATTATTTCCAAAGTAATCGCCACGCGGGAAACCGTACATTTGCGAACATCCCGAGATGAAACCGTCGGCGCATCGGCAGTGCGCTGGGGAAATCCCGATAATGATACCAATACTTGTATCTTCGTCCCGCTGATGCTGGGCAATCAGATGAAAGGCGTCATTTCTGCCCAATCCTACCGTTCCTTTGCCTACAAAAAGGAGCATGAGGAATTGCTGAAGATCATCGGTTCCCAGGTAGCGAGCGCGGTGGAGACAGCCAGGCTGTATGACCGGATGTACCAAATGTCCTTCCGCGATGAATTGACGGGGATTCTGAACTACCGGGCATTTCATCGCGACCTGGAAAATCTGCTGAGTCAAAAACAGTCCGTCGCTCTGATCATGCTGGACTCTGATCATCTGAAAAAGGTGAACGACCGATATGGCCATCATGTCGGGGATGCGCTGATAAGCTGTATAGCGGAAGCATTGAAAAGCAATGCGGAGCCATGCGAAAGTGTCTACCGCTATGCCGGGGACGAGTTCATGTTTCTCTCCCCCGGCGCTACGTTAGACAAAGCGATGATGAAAGTACAGTTTATTCGCGAGTATCTGCACAACCACCCGCTGATTTATCAGGGAAAGCTGATCCCCGCTACCGTCAGCGTCGGCATCGCCCTTTCTCCCGACCATGCGCACAGTGCGGACGGACTGAAACGGGCCGCAGACGAGGCTTTGTACCGTTCCAAAAACAACGGGAAAAACTGTGCCACGGTGTATGGAGCGGGATAAGGCCATTTTCGTTACCGCCGGCCCCAGGCAAACAGAAACGTAAACAGGGGCGACAGCCAGAGAAACAGGGCATACGGCAGGTAGTCAAGCGTCGGGACATGCAAGGTCGACGTGAAAAAGGCGCCGCTGACACCCCAGGGAATCAGCGGGTTGAGTAAGGTCCCGCAATCCTCCAACGTGCGGGAAAGCCGCTTCCGGGCGATCCCCCGCTTTTCAAAAGATTCCCGAAACATCTGCCCCGGCAGCAGGATGGAAAGATACTGCTCGCCAGTCAAGCCATTGACCAGCATGGAGGAAGAGCCAGCCAGGGTAATCAGCCCGCCGTCATGGCGGATACGCGCCAGAAGACCGGCGAATAACGCCTGAAACACACCGCTTTGCTGCAAGAGCCCTCCCAGGGACAGAGCGATCAGGATCAGGGTCAGCGACCAGGTCATGGACATCAGCCCGCCGCGGTTCATGATCGTCGCAATAATCTCGTTGGAGAAGTCCTGATGAAAGCCGTTCTGCATGACAGACAGCCAGACAAGTGGAGAATGTACGCCCTGCAGGAGGGCGGCTGTTACAATCCCGCTGGCGATTCCGGCGACCAGCGTGGGCAAAATCGGTTGGCGCATTGCAGAACAAACGATCACCACGAAGGCGGGAATCAGGGCCAAGAGCGATATCGTAAAATGCTCCTTTAGCTCGGTCTGCAGCAAAGAGATCGAAGAAAGATCGACTGTGCTCTCTTGCCCCTGAAAGGCAAAAAAGAGGGCAGTCAGGCCAATCGCTGGCACAGTGGTTCGAGTCATGTAGCCTACATGAGTCAATAAAGGCACACCGGCAACGGCCGCCGAGAAGTTGGTCGTGTCAGACAGCGGGGACATTTTATCGCCAAAGCAGGCACCGGAGATGATGGCGCCGGCAGTCATCAAAGGATCGACTTCCAGCGCCGTCGCAATCCCCATCAAGGCTACACCGACAGTGCTTACCGTGGTAAAGGAGCTTCCGGTTGCCGTGGAGACGAGAATAGTCAGAAACAGTGCGCTTAGGCAAAAGTACGACGGATGGATCACTTGGACCCCGTAGGAAAAAATCGTCGCCACCGTTCCGCTCATCATCCAAACACCGATCAGGATGCCGATCAAGGCCAGGATCAGGATGGGAAGGACGGCGGATTGAATCCCTTTGACTATGCCGCCCTCAATCTCGCGCCACGGGATTCCGTAGCAGCGGATCAATAGAGCGGATGCGACCAAAGCGGACAGCAGCGGCATATGAGGTTCGGCCTTTCCCCAGAACAAGGCGGGAAAGAGGATCGAAAAGACTACCAGCAATATACTCAGACTTTGTCCAAAGGTAACAGATTTGTTCATGAGAATAATGACTCCTAGTTGCGTTGTTTTGGATGTGCGCAGGTTTGCTTGCGTGCTTCTCTGCTTTTTGGCTCTCTTGCTTTGCTGCGTTCAAGCAATAGAGGTACTGTATCCTGAATGGACAGAAGCGTCAATGCGTTCGCCTGTATTCGCAATCGCAAAATAATTACGGTAACTGGAAATTGACGATGTGAGAGACCTTTCGCAAGCGCAACGCGTTCGTTAAAATGAAAACAAACGGACGCTTTCAGATTGCAGACTGGCGCGGGTGACGCAGGGCAGGCTGCAGGCAAGCGCTGAACAAGGAGCACAGGATGAAACAGGGAAAAACCAATGTCATGCGGCTTTTGGACAAAGAAAAAATCGCATACAACATGCTGGCGTACAGCACAGACGACGGAAAAATCGATGGCGTATCCGTTGCCCACAAAATCGGGAGAGAAGCGGGGATCGTCTACAAAACTCTGATTTGCCAAGGTTCCAGCAAGGCGTATTACGTCTTTGTGATTCCCGTTGAAGCGGAGCTCGATTTAAAAAAGGGAGCAAGAGCCATCGGGGAGAAGAAAATCGAGATGATTGCGGTGAAGGACTTGCTGAAGGTGTCCGGCTATGTGCGAGGCGGCTGTTCTCCGATCGGGATGAAAAAGGCGTTTCCCACGTTGATCGAGGAAAAAGCGCAATCGCTTGAAACAATCATCGTCAGCGGAGGAAGCATCGGACTGCAGATCGAGATCAAGGCTGAAGATTTGGCAAAAGCAGCCAAAGCACAGTTTGCAAAGTGAATCGACAGAAGAGCGGGGCCAAAGCGGTCACCTGCACAAAAAAGACTGCCGACATGGATAGGTTGGCAGTCTTTTTGCTGTGCGCTGGTATAGAAATGGGTACCGCTCAGGAAAATGTCCTTCCCGCTGCAAGAGATGCTTATCGTATTCCCTGTGGCCCTCTTTAAAATTATTATAAAAAGATATTGACTTTCAGATAGTATTTAGTAAAATGATAATTGTTCCTAGTTGATAATGATTTTAAAATAAAGACGGACGTGAAAGGGGGACGCGAGCATGTACGACGTAATTATCATTGGTTCTGGACCGGCAGGCGCATCTGCTGCGATCTACACAGCACGCGGCAATCTGAAAACGCTGGTGATTGATAAAGCTCCTGGAACCGGAGCATTGGCTTTGACACATAAAATTGCCAACTACCCTGGTGCTGAAGGAGAGCGAACAGGGAAGGAGCTACTGGATATTATGCGCAGGCAAGCGGAAAGCTTTGGTGCCGAATTTATCCAAACCACGATTACCGCAGTGGATGTAGAGGATGAGGTAAAAAGCATCTATACCGCTGACGGTGCATTTGAAGCAAAAACGGTCATCGTCGCGACCGGCTCCAAAGGCCGCAATCGTATGCTGCCGGGTGAAGAACGCCTGCTTGGTCGCGGGATCAGCACGTGTGCAACCTGTGACGGAGCGTTTTATGAAGGCAAAAGCGTGGCGGTCATCGGAGATAACGAAGAGGCACTGGAAGAGGCGCATGCACTCACCAAGTTCGCCGACCAGATTGTCTTTATCGTACCCCGTCCCGAGCTGCAAGGTGTAGAGGAAGTGCCCGAACTGCCGAAAACAAAATTTTTGTTCCGCACTCGTCCACTGGAAATCGTCGGTGAGCAGTCGGTCAAAGGTGTTCAGGTGCGTCATGCGGATGGCAGCGAGGAGCTGGTGACCGTGGATGGCGTGTTCATCTTCCTGTCCGGAAGCAAACCTGGCACCGATTTTTTGGAGGATCAGGTGCCGCTTGACGAGGAAGGCTTTATGATCCTCGATGAATACATGCAAACGTCGGTGCCGGGTGTATTTGGTGCCGGGGAAGTGCGCAAGACACCGGTCAAACAAGCGGTAGTAGCTGCTGCTGACGGTGCCATCGCCGCTATGGCTGTGGATCGCTATATCAACAAACGCAGCAAAATTGTCCCCCAATACAAATAAGAAACATCACAAGGAGAGATCTTTTTATGGCACAAGCAATCGTTTATTCCAGCACCAACTGCGGTTTTTGCAAACAATTGAAAAGCTATCTGGATGAGCAAAACATCTCCTATGAGGAGCGCAATATTGATGAAAACGAAGCCTATCGCGAAGAACTGAGCCGTCTTGGGATGATGTCTGTTCCGCTCACACTGATCGGTGAAAAGCAAATTCTGGGCTTCAACCCAAACCGTATCAAAAAAGCGTTGGCTGCTCTGGAAACCGCTGAACAGTAATTCCCAATCCAACAAAAAGGAGCAACTTACGATGAACCCAAACACAATCAGTGATCGCGTACAACTGCAAGTAGGCAAACCAGCCCCTGATTTTAACTTATAGGTGGAGAAGTCTCCCACTTCTAAAACCTTACAGCGTTTGGTTGTAAGTGGGGGATGAATCGACTTTGGACAAGGACAGGCTTTTGCCTGTTCAGTTGTCCGACACTTTGGTAAAATCTACTTATGATGTTCTTTGATAACTGGATATATGGGGTTGCATGGAGAAACAAAATGCGAAAACCAAGCTTATCCTTCTATGCGTAAAATATCCAAGGTAACAAAAGAACTCCGAAACGTCGGACATCTAGGGTAGGGACTACCCGAAGTAACGCTCGAGGAGACGAAAGGTTACTTTCGTCGTGGATTTGAGAAGCTCCCACTTCAAGGCGTTAGCCTAAGTGGAGAGTAGTTCACTATGGTAACAACCAAGAATCTGGAGACGCTGGAGGAGCGTGCTACTCTGGCGGATTACAAAGGAAAGTGGCTGATTCTATTCTTCTGGCCCTTTGACTTTACCTTTGTCTGCCCGACGGAAGTAACCTCCTTCAGTGACAATGTCGCAGAGTTTGAAGATCTGGACTGCGAAGTTCTGGGCGTCTCCACGGACAGCGTTCACGTCCATCGCGCGTGGATTCGCACCCCACGTGATCAGCAGGGAATTGGAGAGGTTCATTTTCCGCTCGCCAGCGATATTACCAAGAAAACCGCGGAGGCATACGGGGTTCTCGACGAAGAGACGGGAGCCGCACATCGCGGACTGTTCATCATTGATCCGGAGGGTGTCCTTCGCTACCAGGTCGTGACGGATATGAACGTCGGCCGCAGTGTTGACGAAACGCTGCGTATCTTGCAAGCCTTGCAAGCGGGCGGTTTGTGCCCGGCCAACTGGAAACCTGGCATGAAGACGCTGTAAAATACACGCTTTTCATAACCTGCCTGCTGACCGCCATCAGCGGGCTTTTTCTCTTTGGGACGGCTGCGGTACAATGAGAAAGTACAGACGTTATCAGAGCGGCAGAAAAGAGGGGAATAGCATGCGAGATGTACCGAACAGACACCGCGGATTGCCTCCGCGGACTCCGGAGTTGCTCTATCAGATCGTGCGCAAATTTTATCGAGGGGCAGTCAGCCATTTCGACCTGATACAGGAGAAAAAAGCGGAAGTCCAGCAGGTGCTCACCTCTACTGCGGGATGGCCGGATAGGGAGCGGGAGACAGCCATACGCCAAGCTCTCACCACGCTTTTCCTGGAATTTCACTTCTACGTCACCTGTTGGCTGCAAATCGAGATGGCGCTTTATCGCCTGGCAAAAGGGAATGATAGGCACGCGAAGATTATGGACAACTATCGCGAGGTGCTAAAGACTCACGTGACTGTTCGCCATCATTTGGATGACACAGAAGCATGCGTAGAAGCTCAGCGTGGGGAAAGCAGCAGTGTCTGGTCTGGGGCCACAAGTGATTTGTACCGGTTTGGCGACCTGTATTTTACCGTCGATCAGAGGAGCTTGGACAGCCTGCACACACTCTATGAAGCAATCATGGCTGAAAAAGAAACGTGACCGCAGGAACAGCCATGCGGTCACGTCACTCGAGAGTATTTGCTTAGAAACCGGCGTAGATGGAACCGGTATAAGGTGCGTGTTGACCTGCGTTGAGCGCGCGTACTTCTTGGGCATTGGTTCCGGCGAAGCTAGGGTGGAATACGGCTTGTACACTGCTGCCCAGCGGAGCGGTGTGCATGTGCTGATGCTGCTGAGCAGGGATGGCACCATAGCCAGCTCCTATGGAAGCGAAGCCAGCCGCTTGAGGGGAATGCCCTTGGTTCAACTGGCGCACTTCTTGTGCATTGGTTCCTGCAAATCCGGGGGAGAAGATGCTGCCAGCATGGCCGGAGATCGGAGCCGAGTAGCCGGTGTAGCCTTGGTTGAATCCTTGGTTGTAGCCCGTATGGTTACGAGCTTGTACTTCTTGTACGTTGGTGCCTGCGAAACCAGGGGAGAAAACAGCTTGAGCAGACTCGCCGTATTGCGGCAAATAGCCGGTTTGTGCTTGCTGGTAGCCGTAGGGTTGCTGCTGGTACCCGGCTTGAGGCGCAAAGGAGGCATAGCTGGTTTGGTTTTGGTGACGAACCTCCTGTGCATTGGTGCCCGCAAATCCCGGTTGGAAAATGGCCTGAGCGCCTGCAAATCCTGACGTGGAACCGCCGTATGTAGAGGTCAATGGGGCATGTCCGCCTTGATTCCAGTAGCGAACCTCTTGTACGTTGGTGCCTGCAAAACCAGGTTGGAAGATTGAATGGGCACTGCCTGAAATGGGTGTTTGGTGTGTATGCATCATGTTTTGATAGGTCATTTTGACCACCTCCTGACATTTATAATTTCCAAGGTTTAGAAGCTGATTCATCAAACATTGATAAAAGACAATTCTCATTTGTACAAAAAGCCCGCCCAAGCAAACGGGTCAGCACGTCGTGCTTGGGTGAGCTGCATATCACAGGTATTTCTGATTAGCCGGATACGGCTCCTCGACCGTCGTGAAGGCGCCAGACGTATTGCGAATAGTGGATCAGATTGGAAAGGGAAATCCTGCGAATCGAAGGCTCATCAAATTTTTCAGGCTTGGCGTTGGCTTCAAACAACCAGAGCTTTCCTTCTTTGGTTAAACCTAAGTCCATCGACATCTCGGCCAGCCCGGGGATGGTTTGATTCAGAGCGTTGGCGATGGTTAAAGCCGTTTCTTTTATCTTGGCTTCCAGCTTTTCCGCTTCATCTGAGAAGATCTCTTGCAGGACCGTTTCCAGCGAATGAATAGATCCTCCGCGCGGCACATGGGTCGTTATGTTCTGTGAGCCTGAGCGGCGAATCCCGATGCCCGTTACTACCCATTCGCCCTGACCATTTTTCTGTACCAGTGCCCGTACGTCAAAGGGTTTGCCCAGGTATTTCGCCCGGTGGATACCCTGTTGCATGATGTAGGGTTTGTTGCGTATATGCTCCTTTACATACTTCCAAGCCCCATCCAGGGTAGAAAACTTGCGAGTGACGGTTTTCTGCTCCTTCAGCCGCAGAACCACCCAGCTGTTTTTCTTATACTCCAGACGCATAATCCCTTCGCCTGCTTTGCCCAATACCGGCTTTAGATAGACGAAACGAAATTGACTGCAGAACTGGCGAAATTTGTTGAAGGTATCCAGCTTGAGCGTATCCGGCAGGAAGGGAGTCACTTCCGAATAGGCTCTCAAAGTATGAAAGAGTTTGTGCTTTTCAAAAAAACAGCGGTTGAACAGCGTGACATTTTGCAGGTTATCAAATTGATTGAGTGTCTCCTGCACGTCAGAACGCTTTTCGGCCTTACGGGAAGGAATTCGATTGTAAACGACATGCGGGATGGGCAGCATGGTTTCCAGCCACTGATTTTGCTGTTCATCGTAGAGATAACCGCGCACAACCTTCTTTTTCCAGTCAATCCCGTTTGGTGTAAATACATAAACGAGGGCGCCCAGCTTTTTACCAGCCAGCGCAATGTCTTTAAAGTTTTCTCGGTTTCCTAAAAATTGCTGGCCTCGGGCTACGGTCAAGATTCCGATTATAGGGCCAAGCTTCAATGAGTCATTCGTTGCTCTCCAATTAATTCTGGTACGGATGCGGCCTGGTTGCAGACGAGGGAGACCGATGTACACTAGTTTTGATAATTGAAATGGACCTAAACTGGCAAGCAGTCTTTTGCGGCCGCGCAAGACAAGAAGTTGGTGTTGACGCGGGATTTTCAAAAACCAACGGCCGCCGGGGAGGATCGTCAACCACCCGGAGCGCAGTTGAGGCATGGGTGTTCCTCCTTCCTTACGGTGTTCGGTCATTTGTTAAAAATTGGCGAGATAGCAACTGTAGTCTACAAGCAGGCTGCGGGACTCCTGATCGGCCTTTTTCAGTCTGGCATGCTTGAAAATCGAACGACCTGGCTTGGAATTGGCTTCAAACATCCAAACATGCCCATGTTTGTCGATTCCCATATCCAGCCCCAGTTCGCCAAGATCCATGCCTTTGGCCTGTTCAATCGCGGAAGCCAACCGTATAGCTGCCTGAGATACGCGCTCCGTCATTAAAGTTTTCTGTTTGCCGAATAAATAGGACAGCAACTCGTCACCTGGAATGACAGTCCCCCCCGTACGGACATGGGTCGTGACACTGCCGGAACCGGCTACCTTTGCTGCCATGCAGGAGACTACCCACTCGTTTTGCAGGTTTTTGTGCAAATGAACGCGGAAGTCGAATGGCCGTCCCTGGAAGGTTAACAGGGAAATCCCCTGTTGAGCCAGATAGGCACTAGCCCTGCGTGTCCGAAACACATGCTGGTACAAAGCGGTGATGTTGGTGAATCGTCGACTTACATTTCCGCTTCCATTATGGTAAGTCACTGCATAGCCTTTTACTCCGGGAGAGGAGACGATTTTGACAATTCCGTACCCCAGACTCCCGTTTTTCGGCTTGAGGTAGACGATCGGGTATTTCCGAAGAAGGGTGCGGAGAGTTTGCAAATTGGGTGATGAATACGTTTCGGGGATAAATTCATTTACCTCGGGATTAGGATATAACAGCTGGTGGATGCCCCACTTGTTGAAAAAACCCTGGTTAAACATGGGCATGCTGTAATTGGCCAGCTTGAATTTGAACGCCTGGACCGCCTCATGTCTCTCTGCGCTTCGTGACGGTATGCGGTCGTAGACAACATCAGGGAGAGCTGTTTTGTATTTTCTCCAGACATATCCACCTTGCTTGGTAGAGCGAAGGAACCAGGCATTTACCCGATTGGTCTCCCAATCGACGTCGTTTGGCTCGAAGATGAAGTAAAACACCCCTTTTCCTTCCTGTGCCTGCAGCAGTGTCTGAAAAAACGAGGTGCGCTGACCAATTGGTTGGCGAGAGTTTTGTCTGAGACCAGTGGTGACGATACCAATTGCGGGACCAATCCGCAGTGTTTCTTCTTCTTTTTTCAACTGAATCAGACCACTGTGCGGTATGCCCAAGTCCGTTTTCAGCATGGTTGTTATTTTTACAACATTACCTTCAGGGTTACGACGGTCTTGAAAAACAGTGGCCACCACTTCCCGTTTCCCCAGAGAGATTTTGACCTTTTGCCGTGGGCGAAGCTGCAGCTTCTGACAGAGCTGGGATGGCAAGATAATACCCGATACGTGGGGATACGAAAGGAAACGGAGCCGCACTCTGATCGATTCCATGCTTGTTTTACCTCCTACGCATGTTTCATGAGATAGCAGGCGTAGCGTACGGGCTGGATAATCGAATGAATCCTGGCTTTCGGATCATTAATCATGGTAAAGACGGTACGCCCGGGTCTGCTGTTTACTTCGATAATCCATATATTTCCAGCTGTATCAATGCCGACGTCAATGCCAAGCTCAACGAGTCGACCGTGTTCTCTCTCCAGGAACGGCGGCAGCTCTGCCACAAGTTGTTCCAGTTCCTTCTCGATCGTACTTCTGGTTTTAGCAGGAAAATGCATGGTGAGGAAGCTATCCAGGGAGGTGGCCTGACCTCCTCCATGCAAATTGGATGTGATGCTCCGTTTGTCACCAAGTCGTACTGCCCTTCCCGTCGTTTCCCATTCTCCTTCTCCATTTTTCTGCACCAGCACGCGCACATCGAACGGAGTACCGTCCTGGGTATGCAGAGGCAAATAAGGCTGGAGGAGATATTTTCGACTCCCGATGTACCCGGTTAGAAAGGTTTTTAATCCATTCAGAGTGCGGAGTCTTTTCGTGAACGGCTTGTTTTCACGATCGCGTCCTGTAAGTTGGTACCCATTCGGATTTCGGTCGATCCGAATGACCCCGATTCCATGCGTACCGGCAATCGGTTTGATAACGGCGGAGCCTCTCTCCTGAAGCGTGCGATCCAGTGCAGCAAAGGAAAAAGGACTCGTGGGAGGAAGCCATTTTGTGAGCAGGGGAGATTTGTTCAGCATTTCATGAACCTGCCATTTTCCCGACAACCCATAGCCTAAAAAAGTAATCGATGGATCATTTTGCAACTTTTCTACAAATGGTTTATAGTGGCGATAGGATGGCCCGACAAAGCAACGGTCGTAGATGTAAAGAGGCAAGGGAAAGGTCTTGTTCTGCCAGACACCTCCCCGGTACTCAAATCCATTCACCATACGTGTGGAAAAATCCACTTGGCGTGGTGAAAAAACGAACACGCGAATGCCTCTTTTTCGCGCGATCATTGATAATTTTTTGTAATACCCTTTTTCACGAAAGGAAGAGCCGCGGCAAATGGTGATAATGCCTAGGCTTTTTTGGTTTTCGGACATGAAAGGTCACCTTCGTCTTGGTTTCTTGGGCGCTTGGGAACCCTTGCCCGATCGAGGAAACCCGCTCAAGTAAGAAGCGTAGTCCAGCATGCGAGAGGCAGAGGGCCGGATTTTTCTGAATGATGGTTCTTGCTCTCCTTCCTGCATGGGAAGACTATTTTTAGTCTTGGAGGGCTTGCTATTCACTTCGAGAAGCCACACATTCCCGCGTACATCGACTCCCAGATCGATGCCAAATTCGGCGTAATGTCCCGAGAGCGATTGTTCCAGCAGTTGTGACAGCTTGAGAGCGATCCCGTGCAAAGTTTGGACGGAAGGACGATTTGCCGTCATCCAGGGGCCGCACATTCGAAGAGCAGTGGCAGGAGTTGTCATGGAGCCACCGCGGGATACGTTGGAGACGATTCGGTTTTGCCCCAACCGTGCAACCATGGAAGTGACTTTCCACTCTCCTTGCCGATCCTTCTGCACCAGTACGCGAAAGTCGGTAGGGCGTTGATTGATTCCAATTAACGGCAGTCCTTGCTGAAGCAGATACGCCTTCCCTTTTGTTTTGCGGTTCAGATGGCGGTGAAGATCACCTATGGTTCCGAAGCGAAGGGAACGGCCGCCCGCATAATGGAGCTGGTAGCCGTTATTGATCCGGCGAATCCGGGCAATCCCTCGGCCCATGCTGCCATTTGACGGTTTGGCATAAATGGTCTGGTAGGAGTTCAGCATCGTATGGAGGTCTTGCAACCCTTCGTAGCGGATGGTTTGAGGAAGGTGCTGAGCGGCCTCAGGTTCATTTTCCAGGGCGGCATGTACATGCCATTTGTTCAAGAATTGTTCGTTGAAAAAAGGGATATCTGCTTCACGGCACCGCTGTTTCCAGTCACTCATCGCATCACTTTGCTCGAGCTGACGAGAGACCATGCGGTTGTATATACACTGCGGGAGAGGCAAAAGCACCTGCCTCCAAGCTCCATTGCGGCGGACCATACCTTTGACAGTTCCTGCATTCCAGTCCACATCCTGCATGCGGAAAACACAGACGACGCCCCCTCGCTTTTGGCAGCTGTCCGTGACCTCGTCAAAAAACGAGGTGAATGAGCCAAAAGGGGATAATGGATAGTGAGCATTGTACGTGGAAACGAGAATGCCCAGATAAGGCCCAAAAACAAGACGCTGCTGGCTCGCATGAAAACGCACCAGCAGAGGTACTCCCTTTGGCAGGTGAAGTGCCTTGGCAAGAGATGGCCGGATCAGGGCTTTGCGACTTTGCTGCACTCCATCTACTTTGGCCTTTGCAGTTTTGCCGCCGAATTGAACAGTTAGCGAAGAAGGTGCGAGTTTCCATTTGCGCAAGAGCGCCTGGGGCAGGTACAAGTCGATGTCTGTTTGGGGTTCGTACGATTGCAAAGTAACGGGAGCATATGACATGGCAATCCCCTTCCCATCAGGCATGAAGTTGGTCTATTTTATGAGAACACAGATACTTTGGTTCCAGAAGGAAAAGAGAGGTTGTTAGTATAGATGAATATTTGGATGCTGGCAGTAAACGTAGCGGTAGGCTCCGCCATTGGGGGAGTAACCAATGAATTGGCGATTCGGATGCTGTTCCGACCGCATCGCCCATGGCAAATTGGCAGATGGAGATTGCCTTTTACACCAGGCTTGATTCCTCGGAGACGAGATGACATCGCTGTCCAAATGGGACGATTGGTGGAGGAACATCTGCTGACGAAGGAGGGGATAAAAAAGGCGCTTGCCCAAGGAGAATTTGAGAAAAATCTAACGGTCTGGCTTGGGCGTACAGCCGATCATTGGCTGCAGGACAGCCATTCCGTGCGTCACTGGCTGTCCGTTCTGTACCCGCAGGCGTTTGATGACAGCGGCCGATTTTCCCCAAATATTCGCCAGCCGATCCAGCAAGCGTGGGACAATTGGCTGACAGGCCAAGTCGAAGCGCATCGCGACAAGACCTTGGAGCAGTTGCTTCCAGAGACAAGCAATGAGCGGATCGACATCGCTTTGGAGCAAATCAGCCGGCTGTTCCTGGAAAAATGCCGGGACTATTTGCACTCTCCCGACGGTCTGCAAACCCTTCAGCAAATGGTGCGTGGCCTGGTAGGAGGCGGAGGCGGCATGTTTGGCGGACTGGTCAATATGTTTCTCGGAGATGAGAAAATCATTGGGAAGCTGCTTCCTTATCTGGATGAAATTTTGACGAATCCCGCATTGGCCCAAAAAGTTCACGGTGTGCTTCGCCTGGAAACAGACAAGCTTTTGCAGAAAACAGTAGGAGATGTCGCAGATTGGCTCGGGAGCGAGCAACTTGCTTCCTGGTCACAGATCATCTTTTATAAAATCGAAGAAGAAGCGCTTCGGCTGGAGGACAAGCCTGTTTCAGAGCTGCTTGCCCCGCTTCGCAAGACGATTACCCAGGCGCTGGTTCCCCGCGTATCCCGATGGATGGTGGAAAAGCTGGAAGCCAATGTTGAGGTATTGTTCGAGAAGCTGCCGATCCGGGAAATCGTGACGCGGCAGGTAGAGGGCTTTCCCATTGAAAGGATCGAAGAAATGGTGGTCGGCATCTCCGGTCGGGAATTTCGGATGATCACCGTCCTTGGGTTTATACTGGGAGCGGTCATCGGGCTTGCCCAAGGTCTGCTTGCTCAGCTTTTTTCCTGATTCAGCCAGATTGAAACGAAACTGTAAACCGCTTGTAATGGTCCTGTAATATTTGGCGGGTAAGATAAAGACACGATGAAAACCCCCTTAATGATATACTTTCTGCCGGAGTAGCCGAAAAGCTACCCTTTTTTTTTGCCCGTCCTTCGGGTATATTGATGCAAGAGACCGGAATCACGGAAGGCCTGAAGAAAGGGGAGGGGGGCACTAGAAGCATGGCAACCAAACATGAGCAAATCCTTCAATATATAGACAAATTGCCAATTGGCTCTAAAATATCGGTACGCCAGATCGCCAAAGACCTAGATGTGAGTGAGGGAACCGCTTACCGCGCCATCAAGGAGGCGGAGACGCAGGGCTACGTCAGTACGATCGAACGCGTCGGTACCGTGCGGATTGAAAAAAAGCAGAAAGAAAATATTGAACGGTTAACCTTTGCCGAAGTAGTCAATATCGTGGACGGCCATGTACTTGGCGGTCGCGAGGGGCTGCACAAGACACTGAATAAATTCGTCATTGGAGCGATGCAGCTGGAAGCGATGATGCGCTACATTGACGCGGGCAGTCTGCTGCTGGTCGGGAATCGCTTTCAAGCGCATAAAATCGCCCTGCAGCAGGGAGCAGCCGTACTGATTACGGGCGGGTTTGACACCAGTGAAGAGATTAAGCAGCTGGCCGATCGTCTTGCTCTGCCGATCATCTCGTCCAGCTACGATACATTTACTGTGGCCTCGATGATTAACCGGGCGATCTACGACCGGCTGATCAAAAAAGAGATCGTCATGGTAGAGGATATACTCAAGCCGTTGGCCGAAACGCCTGTGCTGCTTGCCTCCGATCCCGTTGCCAAATGGCATCAATACACCGAGCTGTACCATGAGACGCGTTTTCCGGTCGTAGATGAACAGATGCGGCTGATCGGGATCGTGACCTCGAAGGATATCATCGGTCATGATCAAACCGCGCTTGTAGAAAAAGTAATGACGAAAAATCCGATTACCAGCTCGCCGCGTGTCTCCGTTGCTTCCTCTGCGCACACGATGGTGTGGGAGGGCATCGAGCTGCTCCCCGTCGTGGACAATGGACGCAAGCTGGTCGGGGTGCTGAGCCGGAACGATGTGTTGAAAGCTCTGCAATACACGGCCAAGCAGCCGCAGATGAGCGAGACGTTCCCCAATCTCATCATGTCGCATTTCCGCGAGGAGCGGCAGGGGGAAGACCTGGTCTACACCGGTGAGGTTACACCGCAGATGACCAACCATCTGGGAACGATGGCAAGCGGCATCATGACAACCGTAATGGCGGAGGTTGGGTGCAATTTGCTGAGAAATCACCGGCGTGCGGATATGGTGCCGGAAAACATTACGGTCTACTTTTTGAAGCCCGTGCAGATGGAAAGCAAGATCCACGTGAAGCCGCGCTTGCTGGATATCAGCCGCCGCTTCGGAAAGGTGGAAGTGTCAGTCTACCAGGGGGAGCTTCTGGTCGGGCAGGCGATGGTGTCTGCGCAGATTATTGATCGGTGAAACATATTGCCTCACTCGCTTATAGATGAAATGGATACATTTGCAAAGAAAAAGCTGGGGATTTTGCCCAGCTTTTTTCTGTTCTACGCTTGAGCTTGCTTCGAGGTTGATTCAGAGGTTGCGCTTCTTTTTCCCGCGAATGCCCCCTCCGCTGGGTAGGGCTCCACAGTCGCATGCAGGGGAACATGCTTCTTCGCGTAGCCGGGAAGAATCTCTTCGATCCGGCCGTTGCTCGCAGACGCAGACATGCATTCAGATTTGATGACGAAATCGATATCTCATTCAATATGGGAACGGGTTTCCACAAAAAGGTAAATAAAAAAGGCATAACCCTGCGCCCTGATTTGTTTGATGTAACTTTACATTAGCTTGATGCGTCCTATAGATAAGTAATTTACATAAAATGGTATAAACGGGAGGTAAACGTCTTGAAAAACAAGGTGTTGATTATACTGAGTTGTATTTTTTTTAATGCCTGTTCACCGTCAAATGATCTCCAGTCGACTTTTGAACATGTACCCAAAAAGGTTGTGGAGGCTATCGCAGAAAACTTGAAAAAGGACATTTCTACTCTTATAGAAGAAGATTATAGTAAGGTGGAGCACCTTTTTCTTAGTGCAGAGATGTTCGATGACCAGGATAAAAATGCAATTCAAATGGAGTTTTTGCAAAAAATGACCAATTTACAATCATTGGAATTAAGCGGGGTTGAAGTGGAGAATATCGCACAAATAAAATTTCCGAAGAACTTGTCTTCTTTAACGATATCTGATGTTCATCTGGAAAATTTGGATTTCGTGAAGAACCTTCCTTCACTGAAAATGTTGACAATAAGTAATAATCAAATCCAAGATATAACTTCCGTCAGCACATTGCAAAACCTAACATACTTGGCTGTTATCAACAACCCGGTACGTGACATTGGCGTTGTACAGGAATTGCCGCATTTAGAACGGTTACTGTTGATGGAAACGGATGTTTCTGATCTTACAGCTTTGGAGAACCTGCAGACACTGACGTATCTTGATATACGAGATACTAAAGTAACGTCAGTAAAACCTCTCGTGAGTGTACCAGGCTTGAAATACCTACTGTTGAGTAAAAAGGAAGTAAAAGATGTTCACCTGCTGTCTGGACACAAGGATTTGAAAATATCCGAACAAACTATTTTGGAAGTAGAGTAAAAGCCCCTGATGGGACTTTTACTCTAAAATACGGTATCCAGTTACCGTTGGGTACGAAGTTAGTACCTGCGCCAATGTCGTTCTGTTTTTACTACCAGGATCGTTGACAAGAATCATGCTGGGTGTAATCTCCGAATAATTGGGATTTCCATCAGGATCAATACTCAATGTTCCTGAAAAACCCTGGGCTACAACCATGTGTGTGTTAGAACCAGAGACTCCGATCATTACCGGGGTATCCGAATAATAAAGATAATCAAATATATCTGCTCTGATTTTTTCAAAGTTTTTATCCACCCTGGTATATTTTAATCGGTACCTAGTTGCAACGACTGAAAAGTCAATCGGGCAATCATACGGTTTAATTGCATTTCTCAACGTTCCCGGATCGACATTATAACCGTTATAGGTTAACACCATAGCCGCCGAGGTAATATAACATCCTTCCTCACACATGGTTTTACCGCAACTTGTTTTCTCTGATGACCACGACTGCCCACATTGATAAAACGGGCTAATGCCAAGATTTGCACGAAACATTTTTGATGCCATCACTCATTCTCCTCAATTTTTAGGTTAGCGTTATAACGCTTTCATCAATAAAGGTAAAATGGTGATTACAATAACAACCAAAACAGAATTTTTTGAGCAATTTTTTTTCAGGAGGAGAGTTGAGTGGAAACAGATGTGGTTTGATGTCCTGCAATCCGTTATGTAGTCCTCGGGAAATAAAAAAGGACAACCGTCGGCACAGCACTCGGGTTGTCTGAAGCAATAGTATGTCACACACGCTCATTATAGCGCAAGCAAAAATCGTTTAGCCAGAAAAAACAGTTGCCATTGTAGGAAAATGATTCCCCACCCTGCGAAAAAGCTCGATCCATTACAGGTTAGGAGCTTTTTTTCACTTCGGCCTGCCAAGCTGTACGGTAGCGCAAATAATTGCGTGTGCCGAGCACCAGATTCATAACACCGACAAACAGAAGCAACAGTCCGACGACGATGCGGATCTTGTCCAAATCGTCGAAAAAAAGCTGATTCAATCCAAACAAAGAGACCAAAACACCAAGTGAGATATTCATTTTGCCCAGTGTCATCCGGGAAGCGAGCGGGTGAATGCCTCGCTGGCGGGCTGTCACACTGAAATAAACACTGGCGACCAGCGAAGCGACTACACCCGTCATATAGGTAGCAAACCACATGAATGGATTCCATCCTCTCTTTAAATCTAGGATTATCCTACTAAAGATTGCAAATCAGGTCAAATTCGGAATACGAATGTTTGTTCTGGTTATACTTTGTGGTATAATTTTCTTGTACAATCTGGACAGCTTACCAGGGGCAGCGTGCTCACCCCACTTCCGCATGAAAGGGGGTGATGCGTTGACTGTTTTCGAAGCGATCAGTCTGATGCTGTCTTTCGGTTCCCTCGTCGTATTACTCGTCACCCATGATACAGGCAATAAAAAGAAGTAGCCCACACCTTTGTCCATCCTGACAAGCGGGCTACTTCCCCGGCGGGCCGCTCCTCTGCGGGCACCAGTTGTACACGACCGGAGCGCTGCAACGCTTCGGTCCTTTTCTTTCACTATACCTGTGACATCCAGGAATGTAAAGACGGCGAGCCGTGAGAAAGTGGTTTGCCATCGTAACTCCAGCCGCATGCGGTATAATGGAGGAGAAGAAAAAAGACAACGGAAACGCAAGAGAGGGAGAATGGAAATGACCCCCTTTGTGCATTTGCATGTGCATACGGAATACAGTCTGCTGGACGGGGCGGCACGAGTGGAGGAGCTGGTAAAGCGCGCTGCGGAGCTGGGGATGAAAGCCCTGGCTATCACAGATCACGCCAATCTTTACGCGGCAGTCCCTTTTTACAAGGCATGTCAGCAGGCGGGAATCAAGCCGATCATCGGGATGGAGGTTTACGTAATCGAAGGAAACCTTCAGGATCGGGTGAGAAATGCGCCACCCCCCTCCCATCTGGTCTTGCTGGCGGAAAACAGCATCGGTTACGCAAATCTGCTGAAGCTGGCTACGATTGCAGGTACCGATGGCCATTTTATCCTGCCCCGATTAAATAAAGAAATACTGGCCAAACACGCGGACGGCCTGATCGCGCTCAGCGGCTGTCTGGAAGGCGAGGTGGCTCGCCTTCTTCTGGCGGGTGATGCCGTGGGTGCAAAGCAGGCAGCGCTGTGGTACCGCGATATTTACGGACCTGATCATTTTTATCTGGAGCTGCAGGATCACGGTGTAGAGCGTGAGCGGCGGCTCAACCAGCGGCTGCTTCGACTGGGCCAAGAAACAGGTCTGCCGCTTGTAGTGACCAACAATGTACATTATGTAGACCGCAATGAGCATCGTGAACATGACATCCTGCTTGCGATTGGCGAGGGGAAAACGGTGGATGAAGAAAACCGCTTCCGCTACGAAACCGACCAGTATTACTTGAAAAGCGGGGAGGAGATGACTCAGCTGTTTGCGTACGCTCCCGAGGCTCTGGCCAATACTGTGGGGATTGCAGAGCGGTGCAACTGGGAATTGTCGTTTGGACGTCATATTTTGCCGAAATATCCGCTGGCTGACGGACTGGAACCGACGAATTACTTGCGCGAGCTGTGCGAGCAGGGCTGTCTTGAACGGTATGGAACGATTACGCCTGAGATCAGGGAGCGGCTGGATCACGAGCTTTCCATCATCACCCGGACCGGTTTCACCGATTACTTTCTCATTGTGTGGGACTTCATGCGCTTTGCTCATGAACAGGAGATACCGACCGGACCGGGACGTGGGTCGTCAGCAGGCAGTCTGGTCGCCTACGCACTCAAAATCACCAATGTCGATCCGATAAAGTACAACCTTCTCTTTGAAAGGTTCCTCAATCCCGAGCGGGTGACGATGCCCGATATCGATATTGACTTCTCGGTGGAACGGCGTGATGAAGTGATTCGGTACGTCGCGGATAAATACGGACGTGATCGCGTGGCCCAGATTATCACCTTTGGCACGATGGCTGCCCGTGCTGCCGTGCGCGATACGGGAAGAGCGCTGGGGCTGTCGCTCGGACTTATTGACCGTGTCGCCAAAATGATTCCGCAGTCGCCGGGGATGACGATTGCCAAAGCTTTCGAGCTGAATCCCGATTTGGACAAACTGTGTGCGGAAAATGCGCAGGCTCGTCAATTGATCGAGACGGCCAAAGGTGTGGAGGGGCTGCCCCGCCATGCTTCCACCCATGCGGCAGGAGTCGTCATCGCACCTGAGCCGTTGACCCATTATGTGCCGTTGCAGACAGGCAGTGAGGGACTGGCATTGACTCAGTTTCCGATGGAGGACCTGGAAGAGATCGGGCTTTTGAAGATGGATTTTCTCGGTCTCAGGAACCTGACGATCATCCAGGAAGCGTTGCGCCATTTGCACCAATCGGGTGTAGAGGTGGATCTGGAGAACATCCCGACCGATGACGCCAAGACGTTTCAAATGCTAACGCGCGGAGAGACGACGGGAGTCTTTCAATTGGAATCAGCCGGTTTTCGCCATGTCCTGAGGGATTTGAAGCCGACAGTCCTGGATGACATCATCGCCGTACTTGCCCTGTACCGACCCGGACCGATGGAGATCATTCCACAGTACATCCGGGCCAAGCACAAAGAGAGTCCTGTCGAGTACGCCCATCCCGATCTGGAGCCGATTCTCAGTGAAACGCATGGCTTCATGATCTATCAGGAGCATATCTTGCTGATTGCCTCAAAGCTGGCCGGCTTCAGCATGGGAGAGGCCGATATTTTGCGGCGAGCGGTTGGAAAGAAAAAGCGCGAACTACTCGCAGAGCAGCGGGAAAAGTTCGTTGCTGGCTGTGTACGACAGGGTTACGGAGAAAAGCTGGGGCATGAAATTTATGATTTGATTGTCCGTTTTGCCGATTACGGATTTCCCAAGGCGCATTCCGTCGCATACGGGATGATTTCCTACCAGATGGCTTATCTGAAAGCCAACCATCCGCTCGCTTTTATGGCTGCCTTGCTTTCACTTTCCATCGGCAGTCAGACGAGAATTGCCGAGTACACGGAGGAAGCCCGCCGTCTGCATCTGCAAATTTTGCCGCCCGACGTCAATGAAAGCGAGGCCGTTTTCACAGTCAGCCGGGATGCGATCCGCTTTGGACTTGCCGCGGTAAAAAACGTCGGCTATGGAGCCATTGAATCGATCGTACGGGAGCGGAAAAGTAGACCATACCGAGATCTATTCGACTTTTGCGCGCGGGTAGACGGCAGGTTGGTCAACAGGAGGGTCGTCGAATCCCTGATTCTCTGCGGTGCGCTGGACGGACTGCCGGGGCATCGCAGTCAACAGATGGTCCTGCTGGATGAAGCGATGGGCAAAGCGACAGGCAAAAGAAGCGAGCGCGATGCGGATCAGCTTAATCTTTTCGCCGCAGATACGGCGGTTGATCCGGTGCGCCAGCCAGCGGAATACCCAGAGGTGCCGCCCTTTTCCCACGTCCAGCAGCTAAAGGAAGAGCGCGAGCTGCTTGGAGTTTACCTGTCCGGCCATCCGCTCGACCAGTATGCTCATCTGTTCAACCGTCCGGAGGTGCATTCCGTTGCCAGCTTGCCGGAGTGTGCCCGCGAACAGAACGTAAAGGTAGTGGGCATGATCACCCACCAGAAGCGCATCCAGACGAAGAAAGGGGAGCCAATGGTGTTTCTTCAGCTGGAGGATAAGACGGCACAGGTAGAGACGGTTGTGTTTCCCAAAGTGTTTGCCAAGTATGCCGAACTGTTGAATACAGAGCAGGTGGTCGTGGCTGAAGCGCGGGTCGACCGCCAGGATGATGCGGTAAAGCTGATCGCCAACCGCTTTTGGGACGCCTCGCTGCTACCCAAACCGGAAATGGAGCCGGTCCTGTTTGTCAAAATATCGCCACAGCAGGAGCAGGATTCGACCCTGCACAGTTTGCAGAGACTGTTTGTCGAAAAAAGGGGAACGATTCCTGTTGTATTGTATTACGAAGGAAAAAGACAGACAATTCGCCTACCCGATTCGATTCGGGTAGAGGTAAATGAGTCATTTTTGGAGCTAGCGCGAGAAATTGTGGGACGTGACAGCGTAATTCAAAAAGAATTGCCCATAAACGGGGGAGGATGACCAATGTCCTCCCTTTTTTGACGATTTCGGCGGGTTTACAGGATTACGCGTTTTGCTATAATGAAAACATAATTAAAAAAGTGGTCTGACCACTAAGCGCTGGTTCAGTATAGATAATTCCTAAAAAACATACATAACATTGATGAATGGAGTGGTTATTGTGTCCAACTTGCGAGAGGAATCACTGGAACTTCACAGAAAGCATCAGGGGAAATTAGAGGCTGTCACCAAGGTGCCTGTACGCAATGCGCGTGACCTCAGTCTGGCTTATTCGCCAGGGGTAGCAGAGCCTTGCAAGGAAATTTTTGATGACAAATCGAAAGTATACGACTACACCATGAAGGGGAACCTCGTAGCTGTTGTCAGCGATGGCACCGCTGTGCTCGGTCTGGGCAATATCGGTCCTGAGGCTGCCATGCCTGTAATGGAGGGCAAGGCGGTTCTGTTCAAATCCTTTGCTGGTGTAGATGCATTCCCGATCTGCCTCAATACCACTGATGTGGACAAAATCGTGGAAACGGTAAAGCTGCTTGAGCCAACGTTCGGCGGGGTAAACCTGGAGGATATCGCGGCTCCTGCCTGCTTCGAGATCGAAGAGCGCCTGAAGCGCGAAACCACGATTCCGATTTTTCACGACGACCAGCATGGAACAGCGATTGTAACGGCTGCCGGTCTGATCAATGCGCTGCGCGTGGTGAACAAGAAGCTGGAAGACATCCGCGTCGTTGCCAACGGTGCTGGTGCGGCAGGTATTGCGATCATCAAGCTGCTTCTGTCCATGGGCGTAAAAGACGTTATCATGTGCGACACTAAAGGGATTGTGTACGAAGGTCGTCCTTTCGGCATGAACCCGATCAAAGAAGAAATGGCCAAGATCACCAACCGCGACAAACTGGAAGGCAATCTGGCCGATGCCATGAAAGGCGCAGACGTGTTTATCGGCGTTTCCGTAGCAGGAGCTGTGACACAAGAAATGGTAAAAACCATGAATCGCGATGCGATCATTTTCGCCATGGCCAACCCGACTCCGGAGATCATGCCGGAAGAGGCCAAAGCAGCTGGTGCGGCTGTCATCGGTACAGGCCGTTCCGACTTCCCGAACCAGGTAAACAACGTACTGGCTTTCCCGGGCATCTTCCGCGGGGCGCTGGATACGCGTGCGACATGCATCAACGAAGAGATGAAGCTGGCTGCTGTTTACGCGATCGCCGATCTCATTTCGGAAGAAGAGCTGTCTGCTGACAAAGTGATTCCGGGACCGTTCGACCCGCGTGTAGCTCCGCAGGTAGCCGCAGCCGTAGCCAAAGCAGCGATGGATTCCGGATTGGCGAGAATCACAGT
The DNA here is from genome assembly GCF_023746555.1 of Brevibacillus ruminantium. NCBI lineage: Bacteria > Bacillati > Bacillota > Bacilli > Caryophanales > Paenibacillaceae > Brevibacillus > Brevibacillus ruminantium. The sequence continues at coordinate 4,090,116 of NZ_CP098755.1, read as the reverse complement.
CGATCCAGAAGAGGTTCGCGAAAAAACAGCAAGACTCACCGCCATTTCCTATCAAAAAGTGTAATCGGCCGCATTCATTGACGAACACCCTCCGGGAACAGCAATGCTCCTTGGAGGGTGCTTCACGGAAGGCCATCTGGGAGGAGGAGCTTCAGGATGCTTGATTCGTTACAGGAAAAAAAAGTGTACGAAGGCATTCTCCTGCAAATCCACGAAATCGTTCAGGAGAAAAACTTGCGTCCCGGTGACAAGCTGCCCTCTGAGCGGGAGTTGTCTGAACAGCTGGGAGCAGGCCGCTCGTCTGTGCGGGAAGCGCTGCGTGCCCTGGAACTGCTCGGCTTGATCGAGACCCGCAGAGGGGAAGGCACCTTTTTAAAGCATTATCGTCACAATCGGTTGATTGATATTCTCGGCTTTTTTATTCTCCGTGATTACAAAACGAAAAAAGATTTGATCGAAATGCGAAAAGTGCTGGAGCTGGATGCCGTTCGGATGGCTTGTCGCAGGGCTACGGAAAAGCACTTTGAGGAAATGGAACGAATCCTTGCCGCAGCCGAGGAAAAGGTGGCCCAAGGGGAGATCCCTGCGGAGGAAGACTATCAGTTTCACCGCGTAATCTGTCGTTCCAGCCGCAACTCAATTCTGCACCGGATCTGGGCACCGCTGGTAGAGTACAGTAATTCCGTTCGCATCGAATCATTGGCTCGAGAGGGGCGCGCCCGTTCTGCTTTGGTAGAACATCGCCAAATTATGGAAGCCATTCGGGCAGGAGACGAGGAAAAGGCTGTAGAACGTATGAGAGAGCATCTGGAAAATTCAAAGCTTTGACATCTCCGGCCCTATTTGCGGCAGTTGCTGAGGCTGTGATATGATGATGCAGACCTGTATTGGACGATCAAGGAGGAAGCCACCATGTGGACGGTCATCTATATCGCTCCCAGCGAAAAAATCGCGGAACGGATACAGCAACGATTGACAGATGAAGGATTCCTGGTAAAGGTTCGCGAGGCGAAGGTCTCCAAGCAGTACGAGATTCTCGTCCCCGAGAGCGAAGTACTCGAAGTCCAGGAAGTACTCGGCACGATCCTTCACTGAAGAGAAGAGTGAGGTGTAACTGTGCTTAAGGATCTATTTGGAAAAAAACGCAAATTTGCTACAGTCCCCTCGGAAACGATTTCGCGAAGCACTTCTGCTGCGAGCAGCGCGAGCGAGGTTGTGACAAAAGGTAAAGAAGTACCAGAGGGACTGATGAACAAGTGCCCCCACTGCGGAACAATTCACTACTCCAAGGACCTGGAGAAGAATCTGCTCGTCTGCAAGGGATGCCAGTTTCATTTTTCAATGTCAGCTCCTGAGCGTATTTCGGCCCTGTTGGACGACGGTGGACTGGTTGAGGAATTTGATACGGACATCGTAACGACAAATCCCCTCGGCTTTCCGGGCTATATGGAAAAGCTGGAGAAAGATATGGAAGCGACCAATCTCAAAGAAGCAATCATCACCGGTGAAGGGCTTCTGGGAGGCAAGCGGATTGTCCTTGGCGTGATGGATTCCCGCTTTCGCATGGCCAGCATGGGTTCGGTCGTCGGCGAAAAAATTACCCGCGCGATCGAGCGGGCGATTGAACGGAGACTTCCGTTTATTCTGTTCTCCGCTTCCGGCGGGGCGCGGATGCAGGAAGGCACGCTCAGCCTGATGCAGATGGCGAAAACAAGCGCGGCCCTGGCGAAGCTTGATCGAGAAGGGCTTCTGTATATTTCCGTATTGACCAACCCGACCTATGGCGGTGTTACTGCCAGCTTTGCTTCCCTTGGCGATTACAATATTGCCGAGCCGGGTGCGATGATCGGCTTTGCCGGCAGACGTGTGATTGAGCAAACCATTCGGCAGGAGCTGCCAAAGGATTTTCAGACAGCCGAATTCCTGCTGAACCACGGCCAACTCGACATGGTTGTGCATCGGAGGGACATGCGCTCCACACTCATGAAGCTGGTTGAGATGCACACGACTGGGGAGGGAGTATAGATTATGGCAAACGAGCTTCCCTTTGAGAAACCATTAGTGGAGTTGCAGGATAAGATCAAGGAGCTTCGCAGGTTTACAGAGGAAAAAGGAATCGACTTCTCTGACGAGGTCGCACGCTTGGAGCAAAAGGCAAAAGATCTGGCCGAGCAAATCTATGGCAGCCTGACCCCGTGGCAGCGCGTACAGCTCGCGCGTCACCCCGAACGGCCCACCACATTGGACTATATTCAACATATTTTTACTGATTTTATAGAAGTGCACGGTGACCGATTGTTTGGCGACGACCTGGCAATCGTCGGGGGAATTGCCAATTTGGATGGAAGACCGGTAACCATCGTCGGCCATCAAAAAGGAAAAGATACCAAAGACAATATCAAGCGCAATTTTGGAATGGCTCACCCAGAAGGGTACCGCAAGGCGCTTCGCATCATGAAGCAAGCTGACAAATTTGGCCGGCCGATCATCTGCTTTATCAACACCTCGGGGGCATATCCGGGGAAAGCAGCGGAAGAGAGGGGACCAAGCGAAGCGATCGCAAGAAATCTCCTGGAGATGGCGAGATTTCGCGTGCCCGTTCTCTGCGTCGTGATTGGCGAGGGCGGAAGCGGCGGCGCCATTGCCATCGGCGTGGGCAATCGAGTCTATATGCTGGAGAATTCCTATTACTCCGTAATTGCGCCGGAGAGCGCTGCGGCGATTCTCTGGAGAGACGCCAGCCTGGCGATGCGCGCGGCGGAGTCTATGAAGATCACCGCTCCTGATCTGAAGGAGCTGGGTGTGATTGACGGAATCATTGAGGAACCGTTTGGCGGTGCCCATCGCGATATGTCCCTTCAGGCTGCGCTCGTAAAGGCCAAGCTGCTAGAGGGACTGGAACAGCTCTCGCATTTGAGTGAGGATGAACTGATACAGGACAGGTATGAGAAATTTAAACAGATTGGCCAGTACGCTTCCCTTTAAAATGGGGGGCGTTTTTTTCTTTTTTCTTGCGGTGGAATCTGATACAATCGTATACGAAGTCGAGACTTGTCAGATCTTTCTAACAGTATGTCACATTGCTTTGGTTGGTGTAACAGATATCTGTTTTGCACTGATACAGAGTGTTGAAAAGGGCATATGGTACATACTGTTTTCGTTTCAAGGCATCCTAATGACGGACAGAATGGCGAGGTGGTTTTCCATGCAAAAAATTGCGGTTTTGACCAGCGGCGGAGATGCGCCCGGCATGAACGCTGCCGTACGTGCAGCAGTCAGGCGTGCCGCTTTCCATGGGATTCAAATGTACGGCGTGTATCACGGGTATGAAGGGTTGATGTACGGAGACATCCAGGAGATGTCACTTGGCTCCGTAGGGGATATTATCCATCGCGGCGGGACGATTCTATACTCTGCCCGCAGTGAAGAATTCAAAACCGAAACGGGACAACAAAAAGCAATCGATCAGTTGAAGAGACGCGGAATCGAAGGACTGATCGTCATCGGAGGAGACGGTTCCTTCCGTGGTGCCCAAAAGATTTCGGAAAAAGGCGTGGCGACGATTGGCGTCCCGGGAACCATCGACAACGATATTCCTTGCACCGATTTTACCATCGGCTTTGACACGGCGCTGAATACCGTGGTTGATGCCATCGACAAGATCAGGGATACGGCCACCTCGCACGAGCGCACGTACATCATCGAGGTCATGGGACGGGATGCAGGGGATTTAGCCCTGTGGTCGGGTCTGGCAGCCGGAGCGGAGTCGATTCTCATCCCGGAGGCAGACAACGACATGAATGATATCGTTGAGCGCCTGGAAGCCGGGCATCGCCGGGGCAAAAAACACACGATCATCATCGTGGCAGAAGGGGTAGGCAGTGCCTCCCACTATGCGGAAGAGATCAAAAAGATGACCGGACTGGAGACGCGTGTCACTGTTCTAGGACATATCCAGCGCGGAGGTTCTCCGACTGCTTTTGACCGCATGCTCGCCAGCCGGATGGGAGCAGCAGCCGTTGATTTGCTGCTGGAAGGAAAAAGAGATCGCATGGTGGGCATTCGAAATAATGAGATTGTGGATGTCGATTTCCAGGAAGCATTGTCGCAGAAACATCATTTGGACTTATCTATTTATCAATTGGCACGCACGCTCTCCATCTAAGAGCGGAAGTACATTGACTAGGAGGGACTTCTTTTGTTGCGCAAAGCGAAAATCGTATGTACTATTGGACCCGCCAGTGAATCCGTAGAAACTCTGGTCAAACTGATTCAAGCAGGAATGAACGTGGCCCGCCTCAACTTTTCACACGGCTCCCACGAAGAACACGCCGCCCGGATCGTCAACATCCGCGAGGCTTGCGAGATCACCGGAAAACAGGTCGCCATTCTTTTGGATACCAAAGGCCCGGAAATCCGTACCGGTTCTCTTGCGGTGGATGCGGTAGAACTGGTAGAAGGAGAGCAAATTACGCTGACGACGGAAGAGATCGCCGGTACGGCTGAACGCGTCTCCATTACCTACGCGGATTTGCCAAACGACGTCAAATCGGGAGACACGATTCTGATCGATGATGGCTTGATTGGCTTGACGGTAGTCGAAGTGAAGGGAAATGACATTCTCTGCGATATTAAAAACGGCGGTGTTCTGAAGAGCAAAAAAGGGGTAAACGTGCCAGGCGTTAAAATCAATCTGCCGGGAATTACCGAGAAAGATGCACAAGATATTGAGTTCGGTATCGAGCAGGGTGTTGATTTTATTGCGGCTTCCTTTGTCCGCAAAGCATCCGACATCCTGGAGATCCGTGAAATTCTGGAGCGTCACAAGGTCAAGATCGATATTATCGCCAAGATTGAAAATCAGGAAGGCGTTGACAACGTCGATGAGATTTTGGCTGTCGCTGACGGAACGATGGTGGCCCGCGGCGATTTGGGTGTAGAAATCCCGGCGGAAGAAGTGCCGTTGGTGCAGAAAAAACTGATCAAAAAATGCAATGATCTGGGCAAACCGGTTATTACGGCGACCCAGATGCTTGATTCGATGCAGCGCAACCCGCGTCCGACGCGTGCAGAGGCAAGCGACGTCGCGAATGCGATTTTTGACGGCACCGATGCGATCATGCTATCTGGAGAAACGGCTGCGGGCAAATATCCAGTCGAGTCGGTAGAGACCATGAACCGAATCGCGCTCAGAGCGGAACAAGAGCTGAACTACCGTGAAATTCTCTACAGTCATGCGATCCAAAGACAGGTGACAATCACTGATGCGATCAGCCAGGCAGTGGCCAACGCTGCGCTTGATCTGAATGCGGCGGCCGTGATTACGGCAACCGAAAGCGGTCATACGGCGCGCATGGTGTCCAAGTATCGTCCCAAAGCGCCAATCGTGGCTGTGACGCCCAATGAAGATGTCATGCGCCGCCTTGCCTTGGTCAACGGGGTTTACCCTGTACTGGGGCCTGTCGCCAATACTACTGATGAAATGCTGGAGCTCTCCGTACAGCAGTCGCTGCAGGCAGGCTTCGTGCGTCATGGCGATCTCGTCGTGATTACGGCAGGCGTACCGGTTCGAGAAGTAGGGACGACCAACCTGATCAAAGTCCATGTAATTGGCGATATTGTGGCCAAAGGGCAAGGAATTGGCCGCAAAGTGGTAACGGGGAAGGCCGTCGTGGCCCGCTCTGCCGCAGAAGCGTTGGCCAAGACAGAAGAGGGAAGCATCCTGGTCATGCTGGGCACCGATTCGGAGATGATCACTGCCTTTGAAAAAGCAGGAGCTGTGATCACGGAGGAGGGGGGACTTACGTCTCATGCCTCCATCGTGGGATTGAACCTCAATGTTCCTGTGATTGTCGGAGTGCCTAAAGTGACGGACCTGATAAAAGATGGCCAGATCATCACGGTAGATCCCGAACGCGGCCATATCTACACAGGGCATGCACGGGTGCTGTAGCTGACGGATTCAGCTTTTGCCTATCTGAGGAAATACCAGGAAAAGGGAGAGGGTCAAAAACAGGCCCCCTCTCTTTCTTGTGCCTTCAGACAGAGTTCAACGACCAGCGTATAGGTAGAGAATCCTCTGGTTCAGTTGTCCATAGGAATATATGTCTAGATTTGTGGAAAGAAGGGTGAAGAGAATGTGTCACCCTTCTTTGTTTTTAGGTAGAAAATCCTAAGGTTTGAGGGGTGACCAACCAAAAGAGAATCTGGTAGAATTGGATTTTCTGCTACTCTCTTTCGATTTTTTGAAGAATAGCTTGTCAAGTCTTTTTTTTGCGAAAACACTATATATTGTGTTGTCGAAAAATCTTTCTCACAAGATGTAGAAAATCATATTGAGTTTTTTGAGGAAAAGGAGTTAACTAGAAAGAGAGAGTTGCACCGCTGAACGGTACGTTTAGTTTGTTACCATTCGATGCAGTTTGGCTATTTTGAAGGAGGAACCGACATGTTGGCAACAGAAACAAGGACCCGGTTTATTCGGGATGAATTCCTTGATCAATATCCGGATTTCCCGGTACATATGAATCCATTGGGACAATTTGTATATTATCGCACCTATTCCCGCTTTATTCCGGAGCTTGGCAGACGTGAAACATGGAAAGAAACCTGCCGTCGTTCCGTAGATTACAACATGAAGCTGGCGTATCAGCATATCCAAAAGATCGGTCTTGTTCCGAATTTGCAGGAGCTCTGCGAAGAGGCGGAAGGTCTGTTTGACAACATGTTCAACTTGAAACAATTCCTGTCCGGACGCACGCTATGGGTGGGCGGAGCAGAAAACGGCGTTGCTGATCTGTACCCGCTGGCCAATTTCAACTGCTCGTTTTTGAACATCAAGTCCTGGGAAGATCTCTGCGACCTTTTCTACCTGCTGCTGGTTGGCACGGGCGTAGGGTTCAAGTGTACAAAACAGATGGCAAAAGCGTTGAAGCCGATTCGCACCAACGTGAGCCTGCTATCATCCGAATATAAGCCGTTGCCGGTTCATCAGCGCCTGGAGCGATCAGAGCTGAAGGTGCTGGAAAATGGATACGCCAAGATTTACGTGGGCGACAGCAAGGAAGGCTGGGTGGAATCCCTCCGTCATTACCTGACCATTTTAACTGACCCGGCGTACGAGAATATCCATACGGTGAAAATCTCCTACAACAGTGTCCGTCCCAAAGGAGAGCGCCTGAAGCGTTTTGGCGGCACCGCAAGTGGACATGAGCCGCTTCGCGAAATGTTCGAGGGCATCGACAAAGTGCTGAAAAACCAGATCGATGCCAACCTGGAGCCGATTGAAATCGATGAAAAGGGCTACGGCAAGGTTCGTCCGATCCACATCCTGGACATGGGCAATCTGATCGGGGCCAACGTCGTAGTCGGCGGGGTTCGCCGGACCGCTGAAATTTTCCTGTTCGACCATGACGATTACGAGTGCCTGTTTGCCAAATACGGCATCAACGGCTTTTGGACGGACGAGCAGCTGACCCACCACCGCAAAGTAGGCGAATTGCTGGGCGAGAAAAAGCCAAACTGGTTTGAGCAAATCCAAAAGGTAGGCGACGGTCGTTTTGGACTGGATCATCGCCGCATGTCCAACAACTCGATTGCCTTTAATCAACAGCCAAGCCGCGACTTCCTGCACCTGGTATTCACGATGATGCAGCTGGAAGGGGAACCTGGCTTTGTCAATCTGGAGGAGGCGAACCGCCGCCGTCCAAATGCAGAAGGTCTGAACCCTTGCGCAGAGATTTTGCTGGACTCCTACGGGGTGTGCAATCTGACTACGGTCAACCTGGTCCAATTCGTCAAAGAGAGCCCGGATGGCTCCAAATATCTCGATGTGGACGGTCTTTTGGATGCGCAGCGCAAATCAGCCCGCGCCGGACTGCGGATGACGCTGGTTACGCTGGAGCTGCCGCACTGGGACGTTGTCCAGCAGCGCGACAGACTGCTCGGCACTTCCCTTACCGGCGTCAAGGATGCGATTGCCTCACTGGGATATACCGAACTTCAGGAAGTAGAGCTGCTTCGTCTGTTGGGCGACGCAGCGCGTGAAGAGGCTGACCGTTATGCGTATGACCTGCGCGTCAATTCACCGCTGCTGGTCACGACTGTCAAACCGGAGGGAACCCTGTCCCAGGTGGCAGGCGGCGTATCGAGCGGACTGCATTGGTCCCACTCGCCTTACTACATTCGCCGGATTCGGATCAACGCCGAAGACCCGTTGGCAAAAGCCGTTCAAACACTGGGCTGGACAGTAAATCCGGAGGTAGGAACGCCGGGTGAGACACATGAAGAGCGCATGGCCAATGCCCGTACCCTTGTGATTGACTTCCCGGTCGCTTCGGGTGCCAAAGAGACGAAAAACGAGGTCGATGTTAAACGGCAGTTCGATACGTATTTCCGTTTCCAAAAGGAGTACACGGAGCACAACTCGTCAAATACCATCACGGTGCGTCCGGGTGAGTGGGATGAGGTAGAAGAGATCGTTTACCAGAACTGGGATGACTTCGTGGGTGTATCCTTCCTGCAGTTGGATGGAGGAACCTATCAGTTGGCTCCATACGAGGCTTGCACAAAAGAGGAATACGAGCAGCTAAAGGCGAGCATGAAGCCATTTGACCCATCCATTTTGCAGCAATTTGAGAGTGGCTCGGATTCTGATCTGTCGACAGCAGACTCATGCGAAACAGGGGCTTGCCCAATTCGCTAAAAGAAACGAATGCCCAAACACCGTAGCGTAAACCATGCTGCGGTGTTTTTGTGTATAACTTTTTCAAGGTGCCCGAAATGCGCTGCGCTGGTTATTCGAGAAATTTTTCATTTTTGAAAAGCGGAAAATCAGCAAAGAGGAGAACCGAAAACGGAGAAAGAAACCTTGTCTGTGGTACAATACGAATGAGAAAGGAGCGATGCGTTTGAAACCGAATGTCCACGCTCATCAGATCCGTGTGCGCTACAGTGAAACCGACCAAATGGGGGTAGTGTACCATGCCAATTACCTCAACTGGTTTGAAGTAGGACGCACCGAATTTATTCGTGATTCAGGCATGACTTATCGCAGTCTGGAGGACAAGGGAATCCTGCTTCCCGTCACAGACATTGAGATTTCGTATAAGCAGCCCGCCCGGTATGACGACTGGGTGGAAATTCGGACGAAGCTGGAAGAGCTCTCGGCCGTTCGTCTGACGTTTGCCTATGAGCTGTATCGGATGGAGGATGAACAACTGCTCGTCTCTGGAGTGTCGAAGCACGCCTTTACAACCAAGGAAATGAAGCCGATCCGGCTGGCTCGCGCGGAACCAGAGGTATACGCACTGCTTCAAGAGCGGTGTTCAGGAGGGAGATAGCATGCTGTTTCGCATCCTGCTTGTTCTGTTTATCGTGATCCCCGTCATCGAGCTGTGGGGATTGATTGCGGTTGGGAAAGTAATCGGGCCCTGGTATACCATCGCGCTCGTCCTTTTGACGGGTTTTGTCGGCGCCTGGCTGGCCAAACAGCAGGGGCTGCAGGTGATGCGGATGCTGCAATTGCAGCTATCCAGAGGGCAGATGCCGGGGGAGACGCTGATCGATGGAGCGCTGGTTCTGTCCGGCGGGATTATGCTGCTCATGCCCGGCTTTTTTTCCGATGTAGTGGGCATTATTTTCCTGATTCCGTATACCAGGATGATCGTGCGCCATCTTGTGAAAAAATGGTTGTGGTCTTTGATTTCATCGGGAAGGGTTCATTTTTTCTTCCGGCGCTGATGAAAAGCGGAGCTGTGTCCGGTGCCGCAGGGACGAAAAAAATAAGTTGGTTTTGCTCATACAAAAAGGAGGCAGAAGCGCCTCCTTTTTTGTGTGGAACGAACAGTTGAGTCTATCCGTTAAACTAGCCTTTGATGTATCTCCAGATGTCTGTTAACACATTGGCTTTCACCAGAGCGTTGATCAAAACCAGCGAAACCGGACCAATGATCAAGCCGAGAAATCCGAAAAGCTGCAAGCCGACGAACAGGGCGACCAGTGTCAGAAGGGGGTCCAGACCAACATTCTCTGCGACGATCTTCGGCTCGATAATCTGCCGGAAGATCAGAACGACGCCGTACAGAATGGACAAGCCGATAACCAGACTGTAGTTCCCTTTGAAAAACAGATAGATGATCCAGGGGATAAAGACAGTTCCGGTGCCCAGATAAGGCAGCAGATCGACGAGCCCGGTCAGAAGCCCGATGGTGACTGCATACTGCACCCGCAGAATTAAAAGGCCGATGATGACGATGGCTGCAGTCAACGAGATCAGGGTGAGCTGCGCTTTGACAAAGCCGAACAGCGCGCTTTTCAAATCTTTGAATATCTGGTCGATCCGCGAGTTGACGCCGCTCGGAAGAACCCGGCGAAAACGCGCTTCCCATAGAAAGAAGTCTTTCGCGATAAAAAATGCGCCGAGGATGGAAATCACCGATACCGTCGCAAGATTTGGCAGAGAAACCAGGAAGTTTTTCAAGCTGTCTAAAAATTGAACAATCAGTTGTTGCCCCGTTTGTGTAATGGACGTGATCCCTTGTCCAATGGTATTATCCAGCTTTTTCTTCGATTCAAGATCGAGCTGCGTGTAGAGCCACTGGATCTGCTCGTAGAAGCCCGTCAAAAAATCCTGGGAGATCGTTCGCTGTAAATATTGGGCAAGCTCGCTGGAAAATACAGGGAGTTTTCTCGCCAATTCACCGATTTCCACAACCGTCTCCGTAATGATTACCGTGACCACTCCGCCGGAGACGGCAATCAGGAGCAGAAGGGCAAGGGTAACAGAGAGCCACCGGGGAATCCGGGCCTTTTTTGTCAGGAAGGTCACGGGTCGGTGAATAATCAGTGCGATGAGTAAGGAGATAATAAATGGGTAAAGTAAAGGTGACGCAAATACGACAATCTTAAAGCTGAGGTAAATGAGCAGACAAACCCATAGAAACCGAATAATTTGGAACAAACGTTCAACCCAGTTACTCCGGTTCAACAGAACTCTCCTTTCTGACCTGGACAGGACAGTGAATTATGTATTTCGGTATGCCGGAAAACGTCCCCTCTCATCGAGGGATCGAAACGTCTCGACGTTTTTCATTAAAATTCCATTACAAAACGGTCAAAGACCATGCAGTTGTAAAAAACATCTCGACGTTTTTTATTAAAATTGCATTACAAAATGGTCAAAGACCATTTTGTAACTATTATGCAGTATGCTGATAGGTGCTAGCAAGTTTTCCCTTTGGGACATGCATTTTTGCATCTTGTACTTTTATCATTCACAAAATCGCAATAATCTTTTATAATTGTGTCGAATTATGGTTGGATCCTTTTTATTGACAGGCAGCAGTCCATGCTGGAATTTCCTCCCTACTATATGCGTTTACGATAAAAGCGAATGATTATGCCAATCATTTTCTCAATCATTCATATGTGGAGGGTGGTCGAAAAAGGAACCGCCACGACAATTACATATAGCATAGAGAGGAAAAGGAGAGAGTTACATGACAGCTACTCGTGGACTTGAAGGCGTAGTTGCCGCTCAATCTTCGATCTGTTCGATTGTTGATGGGGTACTTTGTTACGGAGGTATCAACATCGATGAGCTTGCTGAAAACGCTACCTTTGAAGAGGTTGTGTACTTGCTCTGGCATGGAGCCCTACCGAAGCGCGATCAGCTGGACGCTTTGAAAAAGCAACTGGGCGAAAACGCTGCGGTGCCGCAAGAGGTTATCGACAGCATTCGCAGCTATCCGAAAGGCGTACACCCGATGGCGGCGTTGCGCACAGCTGTCTCTTCGCTAGCGCTCTACGACGCAGAAGCACAGGAAATGAATCCAGAGGCGAACTACCGGAAATCCATCCGTCTGATGGCCCAAACGCCTACCTTGGTCGCAGCGTTTGCTCGTCTGCGCAAAGGTCTGGAACCGGTTGCTCCCAATCCTTCCTTTGGCATCGCTCAAAATTTCCTTTACATGCTGACAGGAGAAGAACCGACAGAAACAGCAGTCAAAGCTTTTGACGTTGCGTTGATCCTGCACGCTGACCATGAGTTTAACGCTTCGACCTTTGCGGCTCGTGTAACAGTAGCGACTCTGACTGACATCTATTCCGGTATCGTGTCTGCGATCGGCACACTGAAGGGGCCTCTGCATGGCGGTGCCAACGAAGCTGTAGCCGCGATGCTCACTGAGATTGGTTCACTGGATAAAGTGGAAGGCTACATTCGTCAAAAGCTGGACAACAAGGACAAAATCATGGGCTTCGGTCACCGCGTTTACAAAGATGGCGACCCGCGCGCAAAATGGCTGAAACAAATGTCCAAGGCGTTGACCGCACAGATCGGACGTCCTGAGCTGTACGAAATGTCCACCAAGGTGGAAGACATGGTAACTGGCGAAAAAGGCCTCAAGCCAAACGTAGACTTCTACTCCGCATCCGTGTATATCGCACTCGGTCTGGAGAGCGATCTGTTCACGCCAATCTTTGCAATCAGCCGCATGTCTGGCTGGACTGCGCATATCATGGAGCAGTACGAAAATAACCGTCTGATCCGCCCTCGCGCAGATTATACAGGACCGGTCAACCAGCACTTTGTGCCGATCGACCGCCGATAAGACCA